>NZ_JBEYWO010000021.1:0-184091 GCF_040644455.1 Streptomyces sp. NPDC046977 | reverse complement strand
TGGCGTTGACTTTTGGCACGCTGTTGAGTTCTCAAGGAACGGAAGCTTCCTTCGAGACCGTTTCACCGGCCCCTCCGGGCTTTCCCTTCGTTGTCACCAGCTTATCAGACTCTTTCGGGCCCGATTCCCGCCGGCGGGGGGATTTGCTTTTCGAATAAACGACGCGACAAAACACTCGGGATTTTCATCCTGGGAGATTTCGCTGCGTTCGATGATTCTTCGAAGCGGTCTAGACTCTAGCCGCTGGCCTCGAACTTGTCCAGTTCGTGGCAACTTCTCGAATCTACCTCCCCACTCCACCCGTGTCAACAGGTTTCTTGGGGCGAAGAGGAGACTAGCAGGTCAGCGACCCCGGATGCACATCCACACGGTGCGCCATCCGGGTCATGCTGCGACGGGGAGGGCATCTCCGCGGTCCGGGCGCTCGAGATCACCGGTCTCCCCTGCGTGAGCGGCGCGCCGTCCCGGCACGAAGACGTAGGCGAGAAAGCCGAGCTCGGCGGCGAATCCGATGGCGATGCGGGCCCAGGTGGGCAGGCCGGAGGGGGTCACGAAAGCTTCGATGACGCCGGAGACGAGGAGGACGGCGGCGAGCCCGATGGCCATACCGATGGCGGCACGTCCCTCCTCGGCGAGAGCTGTCCTGCGGGGGCGCGGACCGGGGTCGATGACGGTCCAGCCGAGGCGCAGGCCGGTACCGGCGGCGACGAACACGGCGGTGAGCTCGAGGAGACCGTGCGGGAGGAGGAGACCGAGGAACGTGTCGAGCCGGCCTGCCGAGCCCATGAGACCGAGGCCGATACCCAGGTTGAGCACGTTCTGGAAGAGGACGTACAGCACGGGGAGTCCGAGGAACACACCGAGGACGAGGCAGTAGCCGGCGGCCATCGCGTTGTTCGTCCAGACCTGGGCCGCGAAGGAGGTGGCCGGGTGGCTTGAGTAGTAGGACTCGTAC
The DNA here is from genome assembly GCF_040644455.1 of Streptomyces sp. NPDC046977. NCBI lineage: Bacteria > Bacillati > Actinomycetota > Actinomycetes > Kitasatosporales > Streptomycetaceae > Streptomyces > Streptomyces sp. NPDC046977. The sequence continues at coordinate 183,136 of NZ_JBEYWO010000021.1, read as the reverse complement.
TCGCCGCCGGGGCGGGTGAGGGTCCGCAGTTCGTCGGGGGCGGCGATGGCGGCCTGGACGTGCGGGTGCGTGGCGACCCACCAGCCGATGAGCGCGGCGAGCGCCGTGGAGACCAGGGCGGTGGGGATCCACCAGTGGCGCGATCGGTAGACGCCGGCGGGGAAGGCCGCCGTGAAGAAGTGGGCCACGTCGCGCCAGCCCGGGGTGCGGGCACCGGTGACGGCGCTGCGGGCGCGGGCGACGAGGGTGGTGAGGCGTCCGACCAGCGCGGGGTCGGGGGCGCTGGACTGGACGAGGGAGAGGTGGGTGGCGGCGCGTTGGTAGAGGGTGACGAGTTCGTCGGCCTCTTCGCCGGTGAGTCGCCGGCCACGGTGCAGCAGGGCGTCGAGCCGGTCCCACTCGTGGCGGTGGGCGGCTGCGAAGACGTCGAGGTCCATGGTCGCTGCTCCTGGCTGGCCGGGAGGTCCCAGCTTGGCAGACGGGGCAGACTGGTCGGGCCGGGTTCCGGGGTGGGATCGAGGAGGGTGCCCGTATGAGCGGTGCGTTCGGAACGAGTGGTGCAGCGGGTGGCGGCACGGCCTGGGAGGCGGACGGTGCCGGGCGGCTGGTGACCGGCGAGGCGGTGGAGTTGGGGCTGCAGCCCGCGCGGCTGCCGAGCCGGGCGCTGGCGGCGGCGCTGGACGCCGTCGTCTACTTCGGTGGGTACATGATCGTCTCGCTGGGGCTGTTCGCGGCGACGGCGTCGCTCGACGATGCCGCGCTGGCCGCGGTGTATGTGGCGTCGCTGGTGCTCGTGCTGATCGGGGTGCCGATCGCGGTGGAGACGTTGTCGCGGGGCCGTTCGCTGGGGAAGCTGGCGTGCGGGCTGCGGGTGGTGCGGGACGACGGCGGGCCGATCCGGTTCCGGCACGCGCTGGTGCGGGGGGCGGTGGGGGTGATCGAGATCCAGGCGTTTCTCGGGGTGATCGCGTGTATCGCCTCGCTGGTCTCGGCACGGGGGCGCCGGATCGGGGACGTATTCGCGGGGACGTTGGTGGTGCGGGAGCGGATCCCGGTGGCGCGGGCCCCGCAGGCGATGCCGCCCGCACCGCCGTGGCTGGCGGACCAGGTGGCCGGCGTGGATCTTTCCGCGGTGCCCGAGGGGCTGTGGCTGGCGGTACGGCAGTACCTGGCGCGCGCCCACCAGTTGGATCCGCGGGTGGGGTGGACGATGGCGGAGCGGCTCGCGGCGGACGTGTCGGCGTGCACGGGGACGCCGGTGCCGCAGGGGACGTCCGCGGTGGCGTATCTGGCGGCAGTGGCGGCCGAGCGGCAGGTGCGGGAGGCGCGGCGGGTCTTCGGTCCGGCGGGCGTTGCGCCCGCGCAGGCACCGGCGGGGGGTTGGGGCGTGCCCGCGGAGCCCGAGGCCGGCGCGTCGGGTTCCCCGGTACCTCCCGTGCTTCCCTCCGGTCCCTCCGGTCCCTCTGCTCCCTCGGCTCTCGCTAGCGTTCCGTTGCCGCCCGCGCCGTCCTCCGGGCCGTCGACCGGGTTCGCGCCGCCGGCCTGAACGGTCAGTCCGTCGCGGGGAATTGCGAGGGGGGTGATTCGAGGTCCTCGAGTTCGATGCCGGGGGCCGCGAGCACGACGTCGCCGGCGATGTGAACGGTGTGCTGTTCACCGGTGTCGAGGGCGCTGACCTGGTATTCGTCCACGGTCAGGGGGCCGTTGTCAGTGGGGTGTGCTTCGCTCTTCACCAAGGCCCACGACTGGTCGAGGGTACGGGGAGCGAGCACGGGGGGCTGGAATGCGACGAGGCGGACGCGGGTGGCCGGGGCGCCGGGACGCAGGCGCAGGATGCGCGCTGTCGCGATGTAGAAGGCAGGGGATACGCCGCTGAAGGCGTGTGCCCGGACGTTTCCCTCCTGGGCGTGTTCGCCGGAGGGGTCGGTGCGTACCCAGGTGACGCCGTCGAGGGCGGCGCCGCGGACCTGCCAGCTCGCGGCGGTGAGTTCCAGGCGGATGGGGCGGCCGAGTTCGTCGACGGTGAGGTCGATGGAGCCCGCGTGGCTGCCGTCGGCGTGCGTCGTCTGCGCGGTGTAGCGCCAGCCGGAGGGGCCGGTGGCGCAGTGGAAGTGTTCTTCGCCGAGGGGGGTGTGGTCGTGCGTGTCGTGGAACGAGTAGCGGCCGCGGGGCATGGTTCGACCTTACGGGGGCGGTGCCGGTGGTACGGGGCAGGCCCCCGCCGAGGGCGGGGGCCTGCGGGCCGGCTGAGGTGGTGCCGGGGCGCCGCGGTGTTCGCGGCGGCGGCGGTGGCCTCAGTAGCGGTAGTGGTCGGGCTTGTACGGGCCCTCGACCGGGACGCCGATGTAGGAGGCCTGCTCGGGGCGCAGGGTGGTGAGCTTGACGCCGAGGGCGTCGAGGTGGAGCCGGGCGACCTTCTCGTCGAGCTGCTTGGGCAGGACGTAGACGCCGATCGGGTACTCCTCGGGCTTGGTGAACAGCTCGATCTGGGCCAGGGTCTGGTCCGAGAAGGAGTTGGACATCACGAACGAGGGGTGGCCGGTGGCGTTGCCCAGGTTCAGCAGGCGGCCCTCGGACAGCACGATGAGGACGCGGCCGTCGGGGAAGGTCCAGGTGTGGACCTGGGGCTTGACCTCGTCCTTGACGATGCCGGGGATCTTGGCGAGGCCGGCCATGTCGATCTCGTTGTCGAAGTGGCCGATGTTGCCGACGATCGCCTGGTGCTTCATGCGCTGCATGTGCTCGGCGAGGATGATGTCGCGGTTGCCGGTGGTGGTGACGAAGATGTCGGCGGTCTCGACGACGTCCTCGAGCACGGTGACCTGGTAGCCGTCCATCGCGGCCTGGAGGGCGTTGATGGGGTCGATCTCGGTGACGATGACGCGGGCGCCCTGGCCGCGGAGCGACTCGGCGCAGCCCTTGCCGACGTCGCCGTAGCCGCAGACCACGGCCACCTTGCCGCCGATGAGGACGTCGGTCGCGCGGTTGATGCCGTCGATGAGCGAGTGGCGGCAGCCGTACTTGTTGTCGAACTTGGACTTGGTGACGGCGTCGTTGACGTTGATCGCCGGGAAGAGCAGGGTGCCGTCGCGCTGCATCTCGTACAGGCGGTGGACGCCGGTGGTGGTCTCCTCGGTGACGCCGCGGATCTCGGAGGAGAGCTGGGTCCACTTCTGGGGGTTCTCGCCGAGGGTGCGGTTGAGGAGCAGCAGGATCTGCTCGTACTCCTCGCTGTCGGCGGTGGACGGGTCGGGGGCCGAGCCGGCCTTCTCGAACTCGACGCCCTTGTGGACCAGGAGGGTGGCGTCGCCTCCGTCGTCGAGGATCATGTTCGGGCCGCCGGTGGGGGCGTCGGCCCAGGTGAGGGCCTGCTCGGTGCACCACCAGTACTCGGAGAGGGTCTCGCCCTTCCAGGCGAAGACCGGGATGCCCTGGGGGTTGTCGACGGTGCCGTTGGGGCCGACGGCGATGGCCGCGGCGGCGTGGTCCTGCGTGGAGAAGATGTTGCAGGAGGCCCAGCGAACCTGCGCGCCGAGGGCGGCGAGGGTCTCGATGAGGACGGCGGTCTGCACGGTCATGTGCAGGGAGCCGGTGATGCGGGCGCCGGCGAGCGGCTGCGCGGCGGCGTACTCCGCGCGGATCGCCATCAGGCCGGGCATCTCGTGCTCGGCGAGGGTGATCTCCTTGCGGCCGAACTCGGCCAGCGAGAGGTCGGCGACCTTGAAGTCGTTGTTGACGGGGGACATGCAGTCTCCTCGTGGGGTGGTTCGAGAGCGGACATCGGCTTTTCCGCTGCGGGGCGTGGGAGGCATGCGGACATACGCCTCCCTCGACCGCAGCTCAGCCCGTCGGAGGCCCTCTCTCCCTCGGACGGTCCGGAGACCGGACCGCCCGACCGCCATCAGCAGCGACGTCTGGCTACCCATGAATCTACACCGCGTGCCCGGCCGGAACCGGGCCGACGGTGGAGGTGGCGGGGAGGGATCAGGCCGTTTTGTCGGCGGCGGGGGCCTCGGGGGCCGCCTTCTGCTCGCGGTAGATGTCGGGTTCGAGGTAGATCACGCGGGCGATGGGGACGGCCACGCGGATGCGGGCCTCGGCGGCGTCGATGGCGCGGGCGACCTCGGTGGCCGTGTCGTCGTGCTGGACGGCGATCTTGGCGGCGACGAGGAGTTCCTCGGGGCCGAGGTGGAGGGTGCGCATGTGGATCACGCGGGTGACGGTGTCGCCGTCGACGATGGCCTCGCGGATGCCGGCGACGGTCTCGGGGCCCGCGGCCTCACCGAGGAGGAGGGACTTGGTCTCGGAGGCGAGGACGAGGGCGATGACGACGAGCAGGGCGCCGATGCACAGGGTGCCGACGCCGTCCCAGACACCGTTGCCGGTGAGCAGGGACACGCCGACGCCGATGAGCGCGAGCACGAGGCCGACGAGGGCTCCGAAGTCCTCCAGCAGGACGACGGGCAGTTCGGGGGCCTTGGCGGTGCGGATGAACTGGGCCCAGGTCTGTCGGCCGCGCAGACCGTTGGACTCCTGGATGGCGGTGCGGAAGGAGAAGCCCTCGGCCACGATCGCGAAGACGAGGACGCCGATCGGCCAGTACCAGTGCTCGACCTCGTGGGGGTGCTGGACCTTCTCGTAGCCCTCGTACAGCGCGAAGACGCCACCGATGGTGAACAGGACGATGGAGACGAGGAATCCGTAGATGTACCGCTCCCGCCCGTAGCCGAAGGGGTGCTCTTCGGTGGCGGCCTTCTTGGCCTTCTTGCCGCCCAGCAGGAGGAGCGCCTGGTTGCCCGAGTCCGCGACCGAGTGGACGCCTTCGGCGAGCATGGAGGACGAGCCGCTGAAGGCGAACGCCACGAACTTGGCCACCGCGATGGCAAGGTTGGCGCCCAATGCGGCGATGATCGCCTTGGTTCCGCCTGACGCGCTCATAGGTGCTGGGTGTCCCTTCCGTCGGCCGCCGGTCTTTGCCCGGTCTTTACGGCACTACGGCGGGACATTCTTGCAGGCCGGGATCGCACGGGTTCCTCAGGCCACCACGGTGGCGCGGAAGACGGTTCCCTCGCCGAGGAGTTGGACCTGTTCACCGGCGGGAACGTAGGCCGACTGGCCGGGGGCCAGGGCGAGTTCCCGGTGCGGCTCGCCGGTGGTGCCGGCGTCGCGGACGGTGGCCGTGCCCTCGGTGCAGAGCAGGATCTGCGCGGTGCGGTCGTCGAGGGTGCGCGGGGCGCCGCCGGCGGCGAGGGCGTACCGGGAGAGGCGGAACTCCTCGATGGGGGTGGTGTAGAGCTCCTCGCCGTCCGCGGAGGCCTCGGGGCGCAGGACGCCGGGGTCGGCCGACTCGAAGCGGACGATGCGCAGGAGTTCGGGGACGTCGACGTGCTTGGGGGTGAGGCCGCAGCGCAGGACGTTGTCGGAGTTGGCCATGATCTCGACGCCGAGGCCGCTGAGGTAGGCGTGCGGGATGCCGGCGCCCAGGAAGAGGGCTTCGCCGGGCTGGAGGCGTATGTGGTTGAGCAGCATGGCGGCGATGACGCCGGGGTCGCCCGGGTAGGTGCGGGCGATGGCGGCGTACGCGGCGTAGGCGTCGGCGTACGGGCCGCCCTCGGTGGCGAGGCGGCCGGCTGCCTCGGCGGCGGCGTCGACGGTGCCGGCGACGGCGTCGCGCTCGGCACCGAGCACGGCGGTGAGGACTTCGCGCAGGGCGGCGTCCTCGGGGTGCGCGTGCAGGATGTCGACGTAGGGCTTGAGGGAGTCGACGCCGAGGCCGGTGAGGAGGGCCGCGGTCTCCTGGGGGTGCCGGAAGCCGCACAGGCCCTCGAAGGGCGTGAGGGCGACGATCATCTCCGGCTTGTGGTTGGCGTCCTTGTAGTTGCGGTGCGGGGCGTCCACGGGGATGCCCCGGACCTCCTCGTCGGCGTATCCGGCCGCGGCCTGCGCGAGGTCGGGGTGGACCTGGAGGGACAGCGGGGAGCCGGCGGCCAGCACCTTGAGCAGGAACGGCAGCCGGGGGCCGAAGCGCTCGACGGCGGCGGGGCCGAGCTCGGCGAGCGGGTCGGCGTCGATGACCTGGTCGAGCGGGACCGGGCCGTCGCCGCGGTCGACGCGGGAGGGGGCGCCGGGGTGGGCGCCCATCCACAGTTCGGCCTGCGGCTCGCCCGTGGGGGTGGTGCCCAAAAGCTCCGGGATGGCGGTCGTGGAGCCCCACGCGTACGGGCGAATGGTGTTGGTCAGCCGATCCATGGGCTCATGATCTCCCGGCAGAGGTGACGGCAAGGTAAACGGAGGCGAAATCCGTGACGGCGAGGAGTTCGACGACGGATTCCAGCGGGGTGCCGTCGGCGCCCGCGGCGAGTTCGCTGAGCGGGGTGTCGTGGGTGGTGGTGAACTCCCGGGCGACGGCGGCGGAGCTGGTGGCCGGGGCCTGGGTGCCGTTGCCGGGCCGGTGCAGGAGGACGACGCGCAGGCGCAGGTCCTCGGGTTCCTCGACGCGGTCGCGGAAGAAGTCGTCGGGGTCCAGGGCTCCGGCGAGCGCGCCCGCGAGCAGCGCACCGTGGGTGTCGACGGCTTCGGGGAGTTCGCCGTGCAGGGCGGGGCGTCCGGCGCGGGAGGCGATGGTCGCGGCGAAGCGGCGTGCGGCGGCGGCGGCCAGGGGGCCCTCGCTCCACAGCACCGGGAGGGACTCGGCGAGTTCGGAGGCGAGCGCCTTGGCGGGGTTGCTGTAGGTCGCGATGGCGGGGCCGCAGCGGGCAGCGACCTCGTCGAGGCGGTCGGCGACCCGCTCGATGGCGTCGGCGGGCGCGGGCAGCAGTCCGATCCGGTCGCCGAGGGCGAGCAGCGGGGTGAGCAGGGCCCAGAAGGCGCCGAGGTCCTCGTCGGGGTCGGCGGCGTCGGGTGCGTCCGGTGCGTCGGCCCCGGGGGCGGCGGCGTACGGCAGGACCATGCCACGTACTTGGGCGATGGCCTCGGCGATCGGCGACCCGGCGGGCACGACGGCGGCGGCGGTGCAGCCGCGGCGGTAGGCCTGTTCGATGAGGTCGGCGAGGCCGGCCTCGGTGCCCATGGGGGTGGCGATGAGCAGCAGGTCGAGGGGGCCGGCCCAGCCGGGCAGGGTCCAGCGCAGGTCGTACGGGGCGGGGCCGGTGGGGCGCAGCGGCAGGACCGGGGCGCTGCCGCTGCCGAGGGCCGCCAGCAGTTCGGCGACGGTGGCGGCGGTGGCCGCGCCGGGGCCCGCGACGAGGACGCTGCGGGGGCGGCCGTCCGGCTTCAGTTCCCCTATGCCCGCCTCCTGTGCCAGGCGGGCGGCGGTGCGCACGCGGGCCCCCGCGGCGGCGACACCCAGGAGCCGGCCCCGGGTGTCGGCGCGGGCGAGGCCCTCGGGGTCGTCGAGCAGCGTCTCGTCCAGCATCGTTGCGTGGCCTCCCGGTCCTTGTCCGTCGCTCGGTCGGTGCGGGCGCTACGCCGGGCGGCGGGCCTCGTCGACGAGCAGGACGGGGATGTCGTCGCGGACGGGGTAGGCCAGGCCGCAGTCGCCGGAGGTGCAGGCGAGTTCGCGGGCGTCGTCGTCCTCGCGGAGGGGGGCGTGGCAGGCGGGGCAGGCGAGGATTTCGAGGAGGCTGGATTCGACGAGCGGCATGGTGGCGCGGCTTCCTTCGGGTCGGTGCCCGTGGGGTGCGGGCAGTGCGGGCCGTGCAGCCCGTACGGGGGCGTGCGGGGTGGCTTCCCGGCCACCGGGCCGGTCGGCCGTTTCAGCCTATCGCCGGGGCGTTGGCGGCGTGGGGAGCACGTCCCGCTCGGGTGCGGGCGTTCCCGGCGCCCCGTGCGGGGGCGCCGGGAACGGCGGACGTGCGGACCCGCGCGCCGTCCGGCACCGGGCGGTGGGCGGCCTCAGGCGCGGACGATCGCCAGCACCTCGTCGCGCACCTCGGCGACGAGGTCCGCGGTGCGGGCCTCGACGTTCAGGCGCAGCAGCGGCTCGGTGTTGGACGGGCGGAGGTTGAACCACCAGTCGCCGGAGGTGACGGTGAGGCCGTCGAGCTCGTCGGTGGTGACGCCCGGGCGGTCGGCGAAGGCCGCGCGGACGGCGGCGGTGCGGCCGGCCTGGTCGTCGACGGCGGTGTTGATCTCGCCGGAGGCGGCGTACCGGTCGTACTCGGCGACGAGCGCGGACAGTGTGCCGTCCTGGCCGCCGAGGGCGGCGAGGACGTGGAGGGCGGCGAGCATGCCCGTGTCGGCGTTCCAGAAGTCGCGGAAGTAATAGTGCGCGGAGTGCTCGCCGCCGAACACGGCGCCGGTGCGGGCCATTTCCTGCTTGATGAAGGAGTGGCCGACGCGGGTGCGGACGGGGGTGCCGCCGTGCTCCTTGACGACCTCGGGGACGGACCACGAGGTGATCAGGTTGTGGATGACGGTGGCGCCGGGGTGCTTGGCCAGTTCGCGCGCCGCGACGAGCGCGGTGATGGCCGAGGGGGAGACGGGCTCGCCGCGCTCGTCCACGACGAAGCAGCGGTCGGCGTCGCCGTCGAAGGCGATGCCGAGGTCGGCGCCGGTCTCCCTGACCTTGGCCTGGAGGTCGACGATGTTCTTGGGGTCGAGCGGGTTCGCCTCGTGGTTGGGGAAGGTGCCGTCGAGCTCGAAGTACATCGGGACGAGGTCGAGGGGCAGCCCGTCGAAGACGGTCGGGACGGTGTGGCCGCCCATGCCGTTGCCGGCGTCGACGACGACCTTCAGGGGCCGGATCGCTGTGAGGTCGACGAGGGTGCGCAGGTGGGCGGCGTAGTCGCCGAGCAGGTCCTGCTGGGTGACCGTGCCGGGGGTGGCGTCGCTCGCGGGCAGGCCGGTCTCGGACCACTGCTCGACGAGCTCGCGGATCTCCGTAAGGCCGGTCTCCTGGCCGACCGGCGCGGCGCCCGCGCGGCACATCTTGATGCCGTTGTACCGGGCCGGGTTGTGGCTGGCGGTGAACATCGCGCCGGGCAGGCCGAGTTTGCCGCTGGCGAAGTACAGCTGGTCGGTCGAGCAGAGTCCGATCTCGGTCACGGACGCGCCGCGGGAGGCGGCGCCGCGGGCGAAGGCCCGGGACAGGCCGGGCGAGGACGGGCGCATGTCGTGGCCGGTCACGATCGCGTCCGCACCGGTCACGGTGACGAAGGCCGCGCCGAAGAGTTCGGCGAGCGGCTCGCCCCATTGGTCGGGGACGACGCCACGGACGTCGTACGCCTTCACGAGCTGCGAGAGATCGGTCACCGCTTGTGCTCCTCTGTCCGGTTGCCGGTCATGGCCTGCGGACCAACCTACCGGGCATACCTGAACATCCGGACGAGCGGTACGCGTCGCGGTGGATCCGGGTGCGGGGGTCCGGGAGGGCGGCGGAGCGCGGTCAGGAGTCGGGCGAGCGCAGGACGCGCAGGTGGCCGCGCCGGGCGATCTCCATCGGGTCGCCGCCCCGGCCGCCGGCCGGCTTGCCGCCGTCGCGCTCCGGGGGGCGGGCGGCCTCGCGCACGGCGTTGGCGAGCGCCTCCAGGTCGTCACCGCTGGGGCGGGTGGGACCGGTGTCGGTGGCGAGGCGCACGACCTCCCAGCCGCGCGGGGCGGTGAGGCGCTCGGAGTGCTCGGAGCACAGGTCGTAGCAGTGGGGTTCGGCGTAGGTCGCGAGCGGGCCGAGAACGGCGGTGGAGTCCGCGTAGACGTACGTCAGCGTCGCGACGGCGGGACGGCCACACGCGGTGCGCGAACAGCGACGTACAGGGCTCACGACGTTGGACGGTACCGCACTCTTGAGCGGGCCGCGACGACTCCCCGGGACACCACTCCGTCGTGTCGTCCCGGTTCGCCGGGATGGCCCGACCTGCGACCCGCGCCCCTGACCTGCGAAGGGCCGGATATGCACGGCTCAACCGACGATGACTGCCGTCACCAAACATGCCAAATGGCGTCATTTGACGGCAGCCGAACAGTCAGACGTGGGGAATTGCGGAAACGACACCGGCACGCGACCGTACATTCCGCGACATCGCCCCGGATGTCGGGTCCTCGTACCCCGTGGTGATGGCACCGGTCACGGGCCGGCATACCCGGGGCTCCCGGCGGCTACTCTCAGAGGTGATGGACACCCCTTCGCCCGCACCCCGCCAGCGCCGCCGCGACCGCCACGGACGCGGCATGCGCGGCCCCATCGCGCCCCCGCAGGTGCCGCTGGCACTCAGCCGCGCCGACGCCTTCGACGACCTCGTCCGGGACGCGGCCGACCGCCTGGAGCGCAGGTGGCCGCAGCTGTCGGAGGTGGAGTTCGCGGTGCAGGAGGTGCCGTGGCCGCCCGGCGGGTCGGACGACGAGGCGGCCGGGGCCTCCGGGGCCGCCGAGGACGGAGTCCCGCTGGGACGGCTGCTCGGGGGGCGCAAGGGCAGCCCGCACCGCATCGTGGTCTACCGGCGGCCGGTGGAGATCCGGGCCAAGACCCGGGAGGAGCGGGCGCTGCTGGTGCACGACGTGGTCGTGGAGCAGGTGGCCGAACTGCTGGGGCTCTCCCCGGAGAACGTCGACCCCCGCTACGGCGAGGGATAGCGCGCGGGCCCGGTGCGCGGGCTGCGCACCGGGCCCGGACAAGCGGCGGACGCGGTCAGTTGAGGATCGAGAGGTCCTGCCGTGAGGTCGGCACCGCCACCAGCCCGCGGTCGTCCGGCATCGTCTGGACGGTGAACATCGGGACGCCGTCCCCCGGCAGCTCCAGGGTGCGCGAGGCGTAGACCGGGCCGCCGGAGGACGGCTCGACCGTGACCGCGAAGGTGCCCTTGCCGGCCGACGGGCCGGGCGGGGAGAGCACGACGGTCGTCCCGGCCTTGACGGAGAGCGTCTTGTCGACCGGCTCGCCGCCCGAGGTCGACGCCGAGGTCGTGATCTTGACCGTGGCGTCCGTCTTGACCGCGGTGAGGGCCAGGGTCGAGCCCTTGGTGCGGTTGTCGGCGACGGTGGCGCGGTCGCCGACGGGCGCGGTGGCGGGCAGGAAGGCGATCTCCTGGTTGCTGCCCTTGCCGCGGGTGATCTGGAGGGCCGCGACGACCGGGGCCGCGCCCGTGGTGCCGCTCGGGGCGAGGACGAGCGAGCCCGCCTCGCCCTTGGTGACGTCGCCGAGGTCGACGGTGGAGGTCATGCCGCTCTTGACGTGGACGGTGTCGTGGCCGGCCGGCGTGATCTCGCCGCCGGAGGCCGCGAGCCGCAGTTTGAGGTCGGCGTCGTCGTCGCCGGTCGCGAAGACGACCAGCCGCACGGACGTGGCGTCGGCGGGGATGCCCGGCATGACCACGGTGTCCGCGGGGTCGGCGGCGGCCGCGAGCCAGTCGCCGCCCGCCTTGCTGTCGGCGGCCTCGACGGTGGCGCCGACCCGGCCGCTGCGGGCGCTGACGTGGAGGGTGAGGCCGTCGGTCTTCTCGGGGGTGAGGGTCGACAGCAGCACCGGGACGGAGGCGCCGGGCGGCACGGTGATGCCGTCGCCGGTCTCGGTCTTGATCTGGCCCTTGGGGCCGTAGAGCTCCAGGTCGACGACGGCCGCGTTGTCGTCGGGGTTGGTCAGGTGGACGTAGTCCTGCCGGTTCGCGGCCGTGCTGACGGCCGGGAACCAGAACTCGCTGTCCGGCACCGCGCAGGAGGTGCCGAGCACCGCGCGCGCCGGGCCGGCGTCGATGACGGTGGTCTGCTGCACGGTCCAGCCGGGGGCCAGGGCCCCGTCCGCGGTGCCGATGAGGGCCGGGGCGTCGGTGCGCTCGGTGGTCGCGGTGACGGGCTTGCCCGCCTCCTTGAGCGGGGCGACCGGCTTGGGCTTGCCTGCGGGCGCCTTGCCGTTCTGGCCCGCGGCGGGCAGCAGGGCGGCGGTGCCGGCGCCGCCGGCCGCGCCGCCCTTCGGCGTGAACGACGTGTACGTCGTCGTCGCGAAGTCCGAGTCGGACGGCGCGGGGCAGGTCAGCGTCGACCGTTCGACGGGCAGCCGGGCCGCGCTCGCGGCGGGCGCGGCCTCCGGGGTGCCCGCGCCGGTCAGGGTGGCGATGCCGGTGACGGCGGCGAGCGCGGCGGTGACGCCGATCAGGGAGAGGGCGCTGCGGTTCACTGCTGGTTTCTCCCGTCGCGGCGGTAGCCGTCCGTGTCGTACGCCGGGTCGTAGGGGGTGTAGGAGGGGTCGTAGGGCTGCTGCTCATAGCCCTGTTGCTGGTCGTAACCCTGCTGCCCGTAGCCCTGCTGCTGGTCGTAACCCGGCTGCTGCTGCTCGTAGCCCTGCTGCCCGTAGCCGTGCTGGGGCTGCGGCTGCTCCTGCTGCTCGCCGTAGCCGTAGGGGTCGTAGACGGGCGGCTGCTGCTCCTGCGGCTGCTGGGCGGGCTGCTCGTAGCCGTAGGTGCTCTGGTAGTCGGCGGCCCACTGCTCCTGGCCGTACGGGTCGTCCTGCTGGGGCGCGGCGGCGTAGGGGTCGTACTCCGGGTACTCGGTGTACTCGGCCGCCTGCTCCTCGGGGCCGTCGTGGCCGGTCGCGTCCGGGTCGGTGTCCTCGCCCTCGGCCTCGGCGGCGGCGCGCAGCCTGCGGGCGCGACGGCCGTCGCCGGTGGCCTGGGCGGGGATGTCGGCGACCGCGGCGGCGCCGGCGGGGACGGGTTCGGTCTCCGGCAGGTCGTCGTCGATCTCCCGGCGACGTCCGGGCAGGGCCATGACGACCAGGACCAGGGCGAGGAAGCCCTGGGCCCACACCCACACGACGTGGGTGAAGGGGTCGTCGTAGGTGAGGTCCAAGTGGCCGCCGGTGGCGGGGAGTTCGAAGCCCTGGGCCCAGCCGTCGACGGTGGTCGCGGTGAGCGCGCGGCCGTCGAGGGTGGCGTTCCAGCCGGGAGCGACGCTGTCCGCGAGGCGCAGGACGCGTCCCTCGGGGCCGGTGGGGATCGTGGTGTGCGCCTCGACCTTGCCGGAGGCGACCATGACCGGCTGGGTGCTCGCGGCGTCCGCCGGCTGCGTGCCCGTCGTGTCACCGGAAGCCGCGGGCTTGGGGACGATGACGAGGCGTGCCACATCGTTGTCGACCCGCCACAGCGCGCTGCCGTCGGCCTGGCTGAGCCGGGACAGGCCCGGGGTGCTGTCGAGGGTGCGGCTCATCTCGCGCGGTGCGCCCTGCTGGACGAGGACGTAGCGCACGGCGTAGCCGCCGAGTTGTGTCGCCTGGTCGGCGCCGGAACCGGCGACGAGGTTGGAGACGATCTTGTCCAGCCGGGTGTCGCCGCCCGCGGAGGCCGCGATCTCGGCGTCGCCGAGGCGCGCTCCGGCGCCCCGCACCAGGGCGTACGAGACACGGGCGGGCGTGCCCGACAGCACCAGGGTGCGGGCCTGGTCGCGGGTGGAGCCCTCCTCGGCGACGAACGCCGGGACCTGCGTCGGATCGCGGCGCTCCAGGGGGCCGTCGGCGCCGCCGGCCATCCAGCCGACCGCGGCGGACAGCGGGGCGAGGACGGCGGCGAGGGCGACGAGCGCGGCGGCGGGCTGGCGCCAGCCGAAGCCGGAGGCGGCGAGCCGTTCCTGTGCGTTCTCGGCGCCGACCGCGGCGGCGGCGAGCAGGGCGAGGCCGTACACCAGGGTGGCGGGTCCCGCCCACGCGGAGTTGTTGGCCGCGACCGCGAAGACCAGTCCGGTCAGGGCGGCCGCCCAGGCGCTGATGATGCTCAGCCGGCGCTCGCCGCGCAGCAGGGCGGCCAGCGCCGCCAGCACGATGCCGGCGAGCAGGAGGCCGCCGGCCGCGCCGGGGCCGCCGGGGTTGACCAGGACGAGGTCGGTGGCGGAGGCGGCGCGGGGGCCGTAGGGCAGGCCGGCCTCGAACAGGAACCGCTTGGGCTCGGTGAGCAGGTCCAGCGACCAGGGCGCGAGCACCACCATGGGGGCGCCGAGGATCGCGACGGCCCGCATCGCCAGCGGCACGACGAGGTGTCCCTGCCCGCGCACGAGGCGCAGCGCGACGGCGACACCGATGAGCACCAGCGCGATGGGCCAGGTGACCGGGGTGAAGGCGGTGGTGAGCGTCAGCAGCAGCGCGAAGGCCCAGGCGGCACGCCAGCCGGGGCGCACACCGCGGTCGACGGCGTCGCGGGACAGCCGCAGGCCCGCGGCGGAGACGGCGGCTCGTGCCATCAGCGGCAGCACGATGGCCAGCACGGCGGTGCCGAGCCGCCCGCCGGCCAGGGCGCCGGTCGCGGCGGGCAGGAAGGCGTACGCGACGGCCGCCCAGGCCCGCAGCAGCCGGGACTCGACCAGCGGCCGGGAGGCGAAGTACGCGCTGAGTCCGGCGAGCGGGACGGAGGCCACCAGGAGCACGGTCAGGGCGAGGCCGGTGCTGCCGAAGAGCACGTTCGACATGACCGCCACGATCGCCAGGTACGGCGGCGCGCTCGCGGTGCTGCCGGTGCCGAAGGCGTGCCAGGCTCCGAGGTAGGAGCCCCACAGGTCGCCCGCCCGGTCGGGGGCGGGCAGCAGCGCGCCGCCGGACAGGGCGCCGCCGCCGAGCAGCTGGCGGCAGGCGATGAGGGAGAACAGCAGCAGGACCGCGAAGAGCACGGGCGCGGGCTGCCGGGCGATCCGCTTGAGCAGGGCGAACTGCTCGATCTCCAGGTACTCGCTGTCGTCGTCGCCGCCGCTGGGGCCGGAGTCGAGGCCGCCGTGGCGGCCGGCGGAGGTGGCGTCGGCCTCGGCGCGGCCGGAGATGTTGCTGACGACCTGCTCGACGGTGGCCCGTACGGTCGCGCCGGGCGACGGGAAGAGCGGCCGCAGTTCGGCGGCCTCGACGGCGGGCCGGGAGCGCCGGCGGCGGGCGGCGAGGACGCGGCCGGGCCGCAGCAGCACCGACATCAGGCCGGTGATCTCGTCGACGGCCTGCTTGGGGACCTTGCCGACCAGGTAGGCCAGGGTGCGCAGCACGGTGCCGAGTACCAGGCGCGCGAAGACGTAGGGCAGCAGGGCGCCGCGGGTGTTGGCCAGCAGGGTGTAGACGGCGCCGGCCTTGTCGACGCGGTGCGGGTCGACCGCGGAACGGCCGGCGCAGTCGACGGGGCGGCGCTCGCGGGAGGCGGCCTCCGCGTGCCGCATGACGGCGTCGGGGGCGATGAGGACGGTGTGCCCGGCGGACTGGGCGCGCCAGCAGAAGTCGACGTCGTCCCGCATGAGGGGCAGCCGCCGGTCGAAGCCGCCGAGCTCCTCCCACACGTCGCGGCGCACGAGCATGCCGGCGCTGGACACCGAGAGCACCGGGCGCACCTGGTCGTGCTGGCCCTGGTCCTGCTCGCGGCGCTCCAGCCCGGTCCAGCGGCGGCCGCTGCGGGCGATGGTGACGCCGACCTCGAGGAGCTGGCGGCGGTCGTACCAGCTGCGCAGCTTGGGGCCGATGACTCCGGCGGAGGGTGCGGAGTCGGCGACCTTGAGCAGGCCGTGCAGGGCGTCGGGGGCGGGCTCGCAGTCGTCGTGGAGCAGCCAGAGCCAGTGCACCGGCTCGCCGTGGGGCTGCTCGGGCTCGTCGTAGGCGCCGTCGTCCCAGGTGCGCGAGGCCGGGTCCCAGCCGCTGCGGCGCTGGAGGTAGGGGAGCTCCTCGGCGGTCATCGGCGGCGCGGCGCGGACGCACTCCTCGACGGCGGCGCCGAAGCCGCTGCGCCGGGCGAGATGCAGGACGCGGTGGTCGCCGAGGGACTCGGCGAGCAGCCGGGCGGAGTCGTCGGCGCTGCCGGTGTCGGCGGCGATGACGTCCTGGACCGGGCGGTCCTGGGAGACCAGGCCCGCGAGCGCGTTGGGCAGCCACCGGGCACCGTCGTGGGCGACCAGCACGGCGGTGACGACGTGGCGCGGGAACTCCGGAGCCTGGGCGGCGTATTGAGTCCCTGCTGAGCTGTTCACGGACATCGAGGTTCGGGCCCCGGTTCGCTGGACTTCGGACGACGCCTCAGGCGTCTCGGACGGGCCCCCACACTAACGGTTGCGGGAGGCCGCCCTTCCGGGTCCGGAGCACATATGGGCACGAACACGACGTGCCGGGCGTGGGTTCAGACCACGCCCTTCTTCAGGCGGCGCCGCTCGCGCTCGGACAGGCCGCCCCAGATGCCGAAGCGCTCGTCGTTGGCGAGGGCGTAGTCCAGGCAGTCGGAGCGGACCTCGCAGGCGAGGCAGACCTTCTTGGCCTCGCGGGTGGATCCGCCCTTCTCGGGGAAGAACGACTCGGGATCGGTCTGCGCGCACAGCGCGCGCTCCTGCCACCCGAGCTCTTCGTCGGCCTCTTCGGCCAGCAACAGCTGGAACAGCTCGGTCATGCGCGCCCCTCGTCTGTTTTCGCTTCCCCGTGATGTTGCCGTTACCTGTGACGGTCGAACGACACGAGTGAAATTACAAGTGTGCCGATACGGGCCAGTCAAGCCGAGATCTGCTATTGGGCCCGTTATTCACCCTGCGGAACCAAGGTCTGACGGAAAGTGTTCAAATCAGTCCAAACGTCCGCATACGTCAATCGTGATCGACGTCCGCGGGGGACCGGCGATCACGATGAGATCACGAAAACACAACGACGTTTCCCGGGGAGACGTTCCTGCGTGCCCGTGGGTTGCGTCCGCACCTTCCCGGGGCGGGGATGCACAAACCTTTCACCTGGTCGAATAGCCGGATCAGGTGAAAGTTTTCCGACAAACCGGATGTCAAGTTGACAGACACCCCGGGGAGCCGGTGTGCTGGGGCGCATGCCAGTGACCCACGCGCCTCTCCGGATCCGCCGCCTCGGCGGCTTCCGTCGTGCCGTGGGAGCCCACTGTCGCTGTTCCAGCTGTTGCCGCTGACGCTCTTCCTTCCCAGCCTGCACAGCCTCATGCGCCCTGCCTGACGCTCCTCACTTCCCGTAGGAACTCCCGCACCCATGAACAGCGACGTCTCGATCGCCGGCGACCCGCTCGCCCTCCCGCACCTCCTGCCGCCCGTCCCCGCCCACCCCGTCACGGTGGCCGAGTTCGCCGGGCTGGCCCGCCGCATCGCCGGCGACCGCGCCCACTGGGCGCCGCGCGTGCGCTACGACGCCACCACGCGCTGGTACGACCGGCTGCGCACCGGCCCCGGTTACGAGATCTGGCTGCTGAGCTGGGTCCCGGGCCAGGGCAGCGGGCTGCACGACCACGGCCGCTCCAGCGGTGTGCTGACCGTCCTGGAGGGCACGCTGACCGAGCGCGCGCTGGGCGGCAACGGCGAGGTGCGCCGTTCACTCTCCGCCGGGCACCAGCGGGTGTTCGCCCCCGGCTACGTCCACGAGGTCGTCAACGACTCCCTGGAACCGGCGGTCAGCCTGCACGTCTACTTCCCGGGCCTGACCGAGATGACGCCGTACGCCTGCACCTCGCGGACCCCCGCAGCCGAGGGGACGTTCGCAGGCTGACAACCGCGGCTGCAAGACTGTCCGCATGCGAATCGTGGTACTGGCCGGTGGCATCGGAGGCGCCCGCTTCCTGCGCGGTCTCAAGGAAGCGGCGCCGGACGCGGACATCACCGTGATCGGCAACACCGGGGACGACATCCACCTGTTCGGGCTGAAGGTCTGCCCCGACCTCGACACCGTCATGTACACACTGGGCGGCGGCATCCACGAGGGCCAGGGCTGGGGCCGCGCGGACGAGACCTTCACGGTGAAGGACGAACTCGCCGCGTACGGGGTCGGCCCCGAGTGGTTCGGCCTGGGCGACCGCGACTTCGCCACCCACATCGTGCGCACCCAGATGATCGGCGCCGGCTATCCGCTGAGCGCGGTCACCGAGGCGCTGTGCGCGCGCTGGAAGCCCGGCGTACGGCTCATCCCGATGACCGACGACCGCATCGAGACGCACGTCGTGATCGACGACCCGGACGGCGGGGCCGGCCGCAAGGCCGTGCACTTCCAGGAGTACTGGGTACGGCTGCGGGCCTCCGCCGAGGCGTACGCGGTGCTGCCGGTCGGCGCGGAGGCCGCGAAGCCGGCGCCCGGCGTGCTGGAGGCCATCGCCGAGGCGGACGTCATCGTCTTCCCGCCGTCGAACCCGGTGGTGTCGGTCGGCACGATCCTGGCCGTGCCCGGCATCCGCGAGGCCATCGCCGAGGCGGGCGTGCCGGTCGTGGGCCTGTCCCCCATCGTCGGCGGCGCCCCGGTGCGGGGCATGGCCGACAAGGTCCTGGCCGCCGTCGGCGTGGAGTCCACGGCCGCGGCGGTCGCCGCGCACTACGGCTCCGGGCTGCTGGACGGCTGGCTCGTCGACACCGTCGACGCGGGCACGGTCGACGAGGTCGAGGCAGCGGGCATCCGCTGCCGGGCGGTGCCGCTGATGATGACGGACCTGGACGCCACCGCCGCGATGGCCCGCGAGGCGCTGAAGCTGGCAGAGGAGGTCCGGGCGTGACCGCCTCCGCTTCCTACCGCGTCTGGGCGGTCGGCGGACTGCCCGAGATCACGGCCGGCGACGACCTGGCGAAGCTCGTCGCCGCGGCCGCCGGATACCTGGAGGACGGCGACGTCCTCGTCGTCACGTCGAAGATCGTCAGCAAGGCGGAGGGGCGCGTCGTCCACGCCGACGACCGCGAGGCCGCCATCGACGCGGAGGCGGTCCGGCTGGTCGCCCGGCGCGGCCCGACACGGATCGTGGAGACCCGGCACGGCTTCGTCATGGCCGCGGCGGGCGTCGACGCCTCCAACACGGCGCCCGGCACGGTGCTGCTGCTCCCCGAGGACCCGGACGCCTCCGCGCGGACGATCCGCGCCGGCGTGCGCGAGGCCCTCGGCGTCAACGTCGGCGTCGTGGTCACCGACACCTTCGGGCGCCCCTGGCGCGAGGGGCTCACCGACGTCGCCATCGGCGCGGCCGGGGTCCGCGTCGTCGACGACCTGCGCGGCGCGACCGACTCCCACGGCAACGAACTCGCCGTCACCGTCACGGCGCTGGGCGACGAACTGGCCGCGGCCGGCGACCTCGTCAAGGGCAAGGCGGGCAACACCCCGGTGGCCGTGGTCCGCGGCCTGGACCGCGTGGTGCTCCCGCCCGAGGAGAGCGGCAGCGGCGCCCGCGCACTGGTGCGGTCCGCCGCCGACGACATGTTCCGGCTGGGCACGTCCGAGGCGGTGCGCGAAGCCGTCTCCCTGCGCCGCACGATCCGCGACTTCTCCGACGTCCCCGTCGACGGGGACGCGGTACGGCGGGCCGTGGCGCTCGCCGTCACCGCCCCGGCGCCGCACCACACGACGCCGTGGCGCTTCGTGCTGCTGGAGACCGAGACCGCCCGGGTGCGGCTGCTGGACGCGATGCGCGACGCGTGGATCGCCGACCTGCGCCGCGACGGCCGCAGCGAGGAGTCGATCGCCAAGCGCGTCCGCCGCGGCGACGTCCTGCGCCGCGCGCCCTACCTGGTCGTCCCGTGCCTGGTCGCCGACGGCGCGCACGACTACCCCGACCCCCGGCGGTCGGCGGCCGAACGCGAGATGTTCGTGGTCGCCATGGGCGCGGCCGTGGAGAACTTCCTGGTCGCCCTCGCCGGCGAGCAACTCGGCTCCGCCTGGGTGTCGTCCACGATGTTCTGCCGCGACGTGGTCCGCGAGGTGCTGGACCTGCCGGACGGCTGGGACCCGATGGGCACCGTCGCGATCGGCCGCCCCGCGGTCCCGCCGAAGGACCGTCCGGCACGGGGCGCTGAGGCGTTCATCGCCGTGCGCTAGGCGTCCCTCGGGACGCCGTTGCGGATGTGGTCGGTCCGGCTCAGGACGCCGGTGACGCTGTCCCGGTACGGATGCCGCTCCGTCCGGGGCAGGGACACCTCGGTGAGCCTGCCGTCGTACATCATCCACAGGCCGCAGCAGTGGTCCTCCTCGTCGTGGATCAGGACCTGCAGAGAGTCGGGGACGGGCCACGGAAGGGACTCCAGATGCGTCAGCAGGCCCTTCCAGTTGAGACGCCAGAACTCCACGACCCACATCCCGACGCCGAACAGACCGGGCTGGACGCGCTCGAAGCACTGGTGCCACTGCCGTTCGTCGTCGGGACGGGTCAGCGGCTCCATGACCTCGGCGGCGTCCTGCGCGATCACGACGACCTGGGCGAATCTGCTCATGGGCCGCAGTGTGCCGGGCGTACACGATGTCCGCGCAAGCCGTTTTCGCGGGCGCCCGGCGCGCGGGAAAACCGGTCGACGCCGGGTCGGGCGCGGGGCAGGCTCCGGGCATGGAAGAACATGTGTGGCCCCTGTACGGGCTCCGGATCACCACGCCGCGGCTGGAGTTGGGCCTGCCGGACCTGGCGGGACTCGTGCGGCTGGCGGGCGTCGCCGCCGCCGGCGTCCACGACGAGGCCCGCATGCCCTTCACCGTCCCGTGGACCGACGCCCCTCCGCGGGAGCGTGAGCGGGCCACGTTCCAGCAGGTGCTGGGGACGGTGGCCGCGTGGCGTCCGGAAGCGTGGACGCTGAGCCTGGCCGTGCGGTGCGAGGGAGAGGTCGTCGGACGGCAGGACCTGTGCGCGGACGACTTCTCGGTCACCCGCGAGGCCCGGACCGGCTCGTGGCTGGGGCTGGCCCACCAGGGCCGCGGCATCGGCACGGAAATGCGGGCCGCGGTGCTGCACCTGGCCTTCGAAGGGCTCGGTGCCCACTGCGTGACGTCGGCGGCGATGACGGACAACCCGGCTTCCCGTCGGGTCTCCGACAAGCTCGGGTACCGGTTCGACGGCGTGTATGTGGCGGCCGTGCAGGGCTCCGCCCGGACCCTGCACCGGCTCCGCCTGGACCGCGCGGACTGGGAGGCACACCGGTCCGTTCCCGTCGAGATCCACGGACTGGAGCCGTGCCGGGACCTCTTCGGCGCCGGGGACGGCCTACGCGGCCAAGCAGTGCTCTGACATAGACGTCGGTCAGTCACCACAAGGAAGTTCGACGTCGGCCCGCACCGTCTTGCCGGGAGATCGGTCCACGACGTCCCACCGGTCCGCCAGCGCCTCCACCAGCAGCAGGCCGCGCCCCGATTCCGCCTCCGGACCCGGGGCGGCGGCCGGCAAATACGGCATCCGCTCACCACGGGTGTCGCCGACTTCGACGCGGAGCCGCCGCGCGGTGAGGATCAGGCTGAGCTCGAAGCAGCGGCCTCGCACCCGGCCGTGGGTGACGGCGTTGGCAGCCAGTTCGGCGACGATCGCCGCGGCCCGGTCGGAGACGTCGCTGCCGCGCGGGATGCCCCACTCTTCGAGCCTGCGCAGCGTCAGGTGGCGGGCGAGACGGGCCCCTGCACGGGTGGCACTGATCAGCTGCCCGAACTCGGCGGCGGGAGTGATGATTTCGGCGTTCACCTCACCGAGCGTGGCCGCCGCGGCCTACCCTGACCAGCAGCGGCGCCGGTACAGAGCGTGCCTGTACGGGTGCACTGTGTCGCCGGTACGGGTGTCCGGGGAACGAGGACGCATGGACGATGTCGTACGGGAGGAGCGCCCGCCGCCCGCGGAGGACGCGGATGCGTCGGCCGATCTGTTCCGGGCGCTCGGCAAGCAGGTCAAGCTGCTGCGCGAGCGGGCCGGGCTCACGCAGCGCGAACTGGGCGAACGCCTGGGGTACGGCGAGGAGCAGATCTCGTCGCTGGAGCGCGGCCGCCGGGTCCCGCAGCCGGATTTCCTGGCCGCCGCGGACGAACTGCTGGGCGCGGGCGGGCTGCTGCGGGCAGCGACGGAGGACGTCGTTCGCGCCAGGGCGAAGACCCGCGTCCGGCACCCGTCATGGTTCCGGGACTACGCCCGCCTGGAAGCGGAGGCGGTGGAGCTGCACTTCTACAGCAATCAGGCAGTACCTGGGCTGCTCCAGACCGAGGGGTACGCGCGCGCCATCTTCGCCATGCGGCGTCCCTTGCTGGACGAGGAAACCATCGAGCGCCGTGTCGCCGACCGTCTGGCCCGGCAGGAGATCCTCGGCCGGTGGCCAGCGCCGACCACCGGCTTCGTACTGGAGGAGGTCGTACTGCGGCGGCCGATCGGCGGCCCCGCCGTCCAGGCCGCGCAGCTCCAGCAGTTGCTGTCGGTGGGGCGCCTCCGCACGGTGGAACTCCAGGTGATGCCGACGGACCGCGAGGAACATCCCAGCATGGCGGGCCCCTTCACTCTGCTGACTCCCAAGGGGAGAGCTCAGGTCGCATATACGGAGGTGCAGAACGTGAGCCGTCTGATCACCGACTCGGAAGAGGTCCGCGTCATCGCCTCCCGGTATGGCATTCTCCGAGCGCAGGCACTGACGCCGCGCGAGTCTCTGGCCCTGATCGAGAAGACACTGGGAGAGCTATGAACACTGAAGCGCTTGCCTGGTTCAAAAGCAGCCACAGCAGCGGCGAGGGCGGCGAATGCGTCGAGGTCGCCGTCGGGCAGGGGATCGTGCACGTGCGGGACTCCAAGGACCCGGACGGGCCGAGGCTGGGCTTCACCTCCGCCGGGTGGGCCGACTTCGTCGGCTTCGCCGCCGGGCTCTAGACCGCGATCGCCCGGCCGCCCTCCGGGTCGACCGGCGCCGGGAAGCCGAGCCGTTCCAGGAGGATGGCGAAAAGTTCCTCGGCGAATGTCTCCTTCGACCGCAGGACGTCCTCGACGGCCTCGGCCGTCACGCCCTCGCCGAATCCGGCGGAGCGGGCCCAGGCCAGGACGGCGCGGGAGGCATCGGGGATGCCGGCCTCCAACTCGGCACGGGTTCGGGCCATCGCCGCCTCGAACTCCGCTGTGACGTAGTAGTGGATGGGATCGTCGACGTCGTCGGGGGCGTGCGTCAGCAGGGCGGCCGCATTCCCCACGTTCAGCCATGCCTCCCAGCGTTCGGCGCCGGGTGCGAGGCCGAGCACCCAGGCGAGATCGCTGTCGAGCACCGAGGCGACGCAGGCCGGCGCCCCGGTCCAGTGGACAACCTCGCGCAGGACCTCGTCCAGGTCGTCCAGCACCTCGTGGTGGAACTCGGCGGTCTGCCAGCCTCCGGGCCTCGGCCAGAGGGTGACCACGGAGTCGCGGTCGTCCCGGACCGCGTCGAACAACGCCGTGTCCAGCAGCGGCCGCTGACTGCGGGCGACGACCAGTACGCGCGAATATCCCATGGTGGCTCCCCTCCGGCTCCCTGTCCCGGCACACTACGGCCGGCCACTGACAATGGCGTGGCCAAGCGTTCGAGCCTCGTGATCTCATACCGGCATGGCGGGGATGAGCATCACAGTGTGCCTACCGGGCGCGGTGGCGGATCGGTTGGATGCGGCGGTCGCAGAGGCGTTGGCGCCGTTCGAGATCGACGGTTCGGCAGGAGATGAGCTGGACATCTGGGACGCCTGGTACATCACCGGTGGCGAGAAGAACGGGAACGGCTTCAATGTTCTGCCCGGCTGTGAGCGGGATCCGCGACTGATCCAGTCGCGGATGTGGGACAGACCGTCCGAGGTGCTCCCGAACGCCTTCGGCTGGTGCGCCGGCGGTCCCCGCGAACTCCTCGACTTCTCCGCATCGCACGAGGAGGCACGCCGGCTGGCCGATGCCGCGTGGCGGCGGTGGCACGAACTCGCGGCCGAACTCCCGCCCGCCCAGCCGTGGTCGGTGTTCCACGACCGCATGGTGACCGAGGACGCCCCCTCGGACGACTACCGTGCCCAGCCGCTCGTGACGGCCTTCGACCGCTATGTGGAAACGCTGCCGACCGAGCGCTACTGGCTCTGGTTCCTCCACTTCCTGGATCCGGTCGTCGACGTCGGAAGCGTCGAGCGCGAGGAGTTCGTCGAGCAGGGGGTCGCCTTGTCCCTCCTCAGGCGCAACGTCCTCACGCTGGACGGCTGGTGGTACGAGGACGGTGAACCCGGAATCCACGGGGCGTGCCAGAGCAGGGCGACGTGTCCGCACGCGCCCGCACTGCCCGCGGGCCAAAAGCACATGGACGGGTATCTGCGTGACCTTCCCGGTGACACACTCCTGGTCAACGTCAAGTGCCACGTGTGACGCTGCAAGCCCGGCAGGGGCGCGTACAGGACCGCTCCCGCAGCCGCTGACCGCAGTTGACGGGCGTGGGCCCTGGCCGTCAGAGCGGGACGATGTTGCCCGGGGCCATGCGGGGGGCGCGGCGCGGGGGGCGGCGGCCGGTCAGCAGGATGAGGCGGGCGGCACGGTGGCGCTGGCCGGCGTAGGGCTCCAGGAGCTCCAGCATGGTGGCGTCGTCGGTGCGGTGGGCGCCGGTGAGTGCGTAGCCGACGGTGTGGGGCAGATGGAGGTCGCCGACCGTGACGGCGTCGGGGTCGCCGTTGCTGCGCTGGAGGGTCTCGGCGGCGGTCCAGGGGCCGATGCCCGGGATCGCCTGGAGGCGGGCGGACGCCTCGGCGGGGCCGAGTCCGGTGGCCTGCTCCATGCGGGCGGCCGCGCGGGCGGCGCGCACGGCGGCCGCGGAGCGCTTGCCGTCGACGTTGGCGCGGTGCCACTCCCAGGAGGGGATCATGGCCCAGCCGCGGGCGTCGGGCATGACGCGCATGCGCAGTTCCTCGCCGGGGCCGGGGGCGGGCTCGCCGAAGCGCCACAGCAGGACGCGCCAGGAGCGGTACGCCTCGTCGGAGGTGACCTTCTGCTCCAGGATCGCGGGCACGAGCGATTCCAGGACCAGGCCGGTACGGGTCAGGCGGAGCCCGGGGTTGCGGCGGTGGGCCTCGTGGACGATCCGGTGGCGTGCGGTGAACGCGTCGGGCTTGTCGGCGTCGCCGAGCAGTTCCGGCAGCCGGTCGAGCAGCCAGTCGGCGCCGGGACCCCACGCCTCGGCCTCGACCTCGCCGCCGGCGGGGTGGGCGATGCGGAGGGTGCCGGGGCCCTCGGGGGTGCGTGAGGCGCGGTAGACCGCGCCGTCGGAGCCCACCCGGAAGGCGGGGTCGCCGGGGCCGCGGCGCAGGGGTCCGAGGGTCAGGCCCAGGTCCAGCGGTCCGCGCGGGGTCCACCGGCGGATCCGGCCCTCGGTGCGCGGGCCGGGCACGCGTGCCGTCGCGCCGCGGAGGAGTCGGGTCTGCTCGGGATGCACGCCCCGAGCCTACGCGCCGCCGCTCGCCGTACCGGCCGGAATCACTGGTCCGACGAGAAGCGCAGCGCCCCGTCGGGGATGACCGCCCCGCACCAGACCCGCGCGCCGAAGCGCAGTTCGTTGTCCGCGCCGATGCGGGCGGAGTCGCCGATGACCGCGGTGTCGAGGACGGTGCGTTCGCCGATGACGGCGCCCTCGCCGATGAGGGAGTCGGTGACGACCGCGCCGGGGTGGACGACGGCTCCGGCCAGGACGGTGCTGCCCTCCACGACCGCACCGGCGCCGATGACCGCGCCTGCGGACACGGCCGTGCCGCCGGTGAGCTTGGCGTCGTCGGCGACGCGGGCGCCTTCCAGGACGAGGCGTTCGCCGCAGCGGCCCGGCACCGCCGGGGACGGGGCGCGCCCGAGGACGAGGTCGGCGGAGCCGCGCACGAAGGCGTGCGGTGTGCCGAGGTCGAGCCAGTACGTGGAGTCGACCATGCCCTGGAGGTGCGCGCCGGCGTTGAGCAGGCCGGGGAAGGTCTCGCGCTCGACGGAGACCGGGCGGCCGGTGGGGATGGAGTCGATGACGGAGCGGTTGAAGACGTAGGCGCCCGCGTTGATCTGGTCGGTGACGATCTCCTCGGGGGTCTCCGGCTTCTCCAGGAAGGCGGCGACCCGGCCGTCGGCGTCGGTCGGCACCAGTCCGTACGCGCGCGGGTCGTCGACCCGGGTGAGGTGGAGGGAGACGTCCGCGCCGCTGCGGCGGTGGGTGGCGACCAGGCCGGCGATGTCGAGGCCGGTGAGGATGTCGCCGTTGAAGATCAGGACGGGGTCGCCGGGCGCGGAGTCGAGGCGGTCCGCGACGTTGCGGATGGCGCCCCCGGTGCCCAGGGGCTCCTCCTCGGTGACGTACTCCAGGCGCAGCCCGAGGTCGGAGCCGTCGCCGAACCAGGGCTCGAAGACCTCGGCGAGGTAGGAAGTGGCGAGAACGATGTGCTCGACGCCCGCGGCACGGGCCCTGGCCAGCTGGTGGGTCAGGAAGGGGACACCCGCCGCGGGGACCATCGGCTTGGGGGTGTGCACCGTCAGCGGCCGCAGCCGCGTGCCCTTTCCGCCGACCAAGAGGATCGCTTCAGTCACCTGTGTTGTCTCCGCTTCCTGGCGGGGCCGAACGTACGAGCGGCCAATCCTATGCGGGTCTCGTCGCGGCTCCCATCAGCGACCCTGAAGGGCCGCCGCCTTGCGGCGGATGTAGCCGAGATCGTCGTACAGCACCGTTCCTGGGCACTCGGTGGCGAAGCCGTCGCGGTGCCCGGAGATGGAATTGAAGCTGACCCGGACACCCTTCCTGTACTTGTTGCTCCCTCCTGACAAGAGATATGCCGTACCCGCCGGATTGTGTCCGTAGATGCCGAGTTTCCATGCGGCGAGTCGGGCGACCGCGTCGAGTGCCGCACGGGAGGGCTTCTCGTCGCTGAACGTGCCGAGCACCGCGACGCCCGTGCTGTCGGCGTTGAAGCCGAGGGTGTGCGCGCCGAACACGGACTTGGCGACGCCGCCGCCCCGGCCCTCGTAGATGGTTCCGCACTTGTCGACGAGGAAGTTGTAGCCGATGTCGCGCCATCCGCTGCTTTTGATGTGGTAGCGGTAGATACTGCGGATGAGCGACGGCGCGTCGGAGCAGTCGTAGTCGTTGCCCGTGGCGCTGTGGTGGACGAAGACCGCGTCGACGTTGTCGGTGAAGAGGAAGTCCTCGGTGCGCAGGGACTCGTCGGCGTTCCAGCCGGCGCGGGTGACGATGCGGGGACGGGCGCCGATGTACTGGCGGCCGGTGAGGGCCTCGGTCTCGCTGCGGGTGAGGGCGGGGACGACGGGGAGTTCGTCGTCGGTGCCCGAGGTGTCGGTCGGGTCGGTCGCGTCGGGGGCCCCGGACTCGTCGTCCGGATCGTCGGTGCCGTCGGTGCCGTCCGGGTCGTCCGTGCTGTTCGTGTCCCCCGTGCCCGTGTCGCCCGTGTCGCCCGTGGTGCCGGTGTCGGCCGGATCGCCGCCGCCCGGGGAGTCCTGGTCGCCGGGCCGGTCCTGACGGCCCGGCAGCGCGGGGCCGTCGGCGGGGTCCGCGGAGGCCGGCGGCGCGCCCGCGGTGGACGGCGCCGCCGAGGGCGCCCCCGGCGGATCGTCCCCCGGGTCGATCATGTCCAGCCGCAGTCCCTTGGGCAGGGCGGGCAGCGCGCCGCGCACGCCGCCGGTCCGCCGGGGCACCACGCGCACCTCGACCCCGTCGCAGCGGCCGACCCACAGCGGGGCGGTGGCTCCGCGCACGCCCGCCTCCGTCGCTTCCGGGGAGCCGGCGTCGGGGGCGTCCTCGGAGTGCGACTCGACGTCCTGCCAGGCCGACCACGTGCCGGTGCCGACGGAGCGCGTGCGCACCTGGACCGTTCCCTCCAGGTCGGTGCGGGCGTCGTCCCAGGTCACGCCGAGCAGGGAGAACGGCTTGACGGAGCGCTCGGAGAGCCCTTCGGCGAGGGGCGAGCCGAGGGCCCGGCCGGACGTCGCGAGCGGGGCCAGCATCAGGGTGTGGGTGCTCCCCGACGGGACGTCGGGAGCGGCCGCCCGGTACGGGGTGTGGATCGTCGCGGTGGCACCGGAGGGGAGCGCGAGCGGGAGGGCAAGAGCCGCCATGCACGCGCAGCCGACGGAAGTGGCGATAAATGCACGCATGAGAAAAACACTTACATAAGGCCCATAAACCCGCAGCCGGGATCTGACGGACGTTCCGCTCCGGGGCGGCGGCCTGCCGGTCCCTCAGCAACGCCCGTGCGCAGGGCACCTGACGTAGCCTGGGCCGCGTGACATCGACTGCCCGTACGCCCGCCGACCTGCTGCGTTCCGCGCTCGCGACGGACCCCGCCCGCCCCCTGGTCACCTTCTACGACGACGCCACCGGTGAGCGCGTCGAACTGTCCGTGGCCACCTTCGGCAACTGGGTGGCGAAGACCGCCAACCTCATCCAGGACGAGCTCGGCGCCCAGCCGGGTGACCGGGCCGCGCTGCTGCTGCCCGCCCACTGGCAGACCGCGGTGTGGCTGCTGGCCTGCTTCTCCACCGGCGTCGTGGCGGTGCCCGGCGGGGACCCGGCCGGCGCCGACTTCGCCGTCTCCGGCCCGGACACCCTGGATGCGGCCCTGGCCTGCCCCGGCGAGCGGGTGGCGCTGGCGCTGCGTCCGCTGGGCGGGCGCTTCCCGCAGCCGCCGGCCGGGTTCGCGGACTACGCGGTGGAGGTGCCGACGCAGGGCGACCGGTTCTCCCCGTACGCGCCCGTGGACCCCGGCGCCCCGGCGCTGGAACTGCCGGGCGGCGAGGTGCTGACCGGCGCCGGGGTGGTGGAGCGGGCGGCCGCGTCGGCGGCGTCGCTCGGCCTGGGCGCGGGCTCCCGGCTGCTGTCGGGCCGGTCCTGGGGCGACTGGGACGGGCTGGCGGCCGGGCTGCTGGCTCCGCTGGCCGCCGGCGGTTCGGTGGTGCTCTGCCGTCACCTGGACCGGCTGACCCCCTCCGGCCTGGACAAACGCCGGGAGAGCGAGCGCGTCACCCACATGGCGTAAGCAGCCGCGGGGCCACCGCTCCCCGGCGGCGGCCCCGCGGAGGCCGGGCGCCGGGGAAGGCCGAACGCACAAATGAACAACTCCACACAACCGACTGCGTAATTCAACTGTCTGTACGGGTGAGAAGAAAGCCACATCATCCGAAGGACGGGGCTGTACGTGACCACGCCAGTCGATTCGCCGGAGTCGAAGGACACCTCTCCCGGCTCGGTGCCGCCGCCGGCGCTTCCGCGGCGCAGGCGGTGGGTCCGCGTGCTGGCCGGCGTCACCTCGCTGGCGCTGCTCGCCGGCGCGGGCGTCGCCTGGCACCTGTACCGGCAGCTGGACGGGAACATCCAGACGGACAACGACACCTCGCGCGAACTGCTGCGCGTCCAGTCCGAGCGGCCCAGCGCGCTGCCGCAGGCGACCTCCGCCGAGAACATCCTGCTGCTCGGCTCCGACAACCGGGGCGGCGGCAACGGCGAGTACGGGCAGGACACCGGCACCCAGCGCTCGGACACCGCGATCCTGCTGCACCTGGCCGCCGACCGGAAGACGGCGACGGCGGTCAGCCTGCCGCGCGACCTGATGGTGCACATACCCTCCTGCCGGCGGTCCGACGGCAGCATGTCGAACGCCCAGTTCGCCCAGTTCAACTGGGCCTTCGAGTTCGGCGGGGCGGCGTGCACGATCCGTACCGTCGAGAAGCTGACCGGGATCCGGGTCGACCACCATCTCGTCGTGGACTTCAGCGGGTTCAAGAAGATGGTCGACGCGGTCGGCGGCGTGGAGGTCTGCGTCCCGCACGACGTGCACGACCGCGACGCACACCTGGACCTGAAGGCCGGCCGCCAGGTGCTGCACGGCGAGGACGCCCTCGGCTACGTCCGCACCCGCCACGGCATCGGCGACGGCAGCGACACCCAGCGCATCGACCGGCAGCAGGAGTTCCTGGCCTCGCTGGTGAAGAAGGTCGACAGCTCGGGCGTGCTGCTCAACCCCACCAAGCTCTATCCGCTGCTGGACGCGGCGACGTCCTCGCTCACGGCCGACCCCGGACTGGACTCGCTGCGCGAGCTGTACGACCTCACCCAGACCCTGCGCCGGACGCCGGCGGGGCAGGTGCGCTTCCTGACGGTGCCGCGCCGCCCCTACACCCCGGACCCGAACCGGGACGAACTGGTGCAGCCCGCAGCCGAGAAGCTCTTCACCACGCTGCGCGAGGACGGCACCGTGGCGGTGCAGGAGGACGACCCGGGTTCCGGCCCGGACAGCAGCCGGAGCGACAGCCCGAGTGACAGGCCCAGTCCCGGCGGAACCGCGTCCCCCACTTCCGCATCTCCCTCTGCGACGGGGACCGCGACCGACGCCCCCTCCTACCGCGGCACGACCGCGGACCGCGATGTCTGTGGAGGCAGTGGGGATTGAACAGTTTGTCCAGGTGTAGCGACCGGAATTTGTCAGCTGCGCCCCTGGACGCTGAACTGTGGGGTTAGTGTGGGCGATCCGCCCTGACGCAGCGGCCGAGACGGAGGACTCGATCAACCGTGGACACGCAAGGCCGTAGGCAGCACGTCGACCCGGCGGACCAGTGGGTGTTCGATCCCGAGACGGGCAGCTACGAGCTGCGGCTGGACCCGGGAGCGCCCGCGGACCGCCCCGTTCCGTCCCAGGGCGGCCGCCGGACGCCGCGCGATCCCCAGCGGAGCGGGAGCCGTCATCAGGGTGAGGCCGGTCAGGGCCGCCCCGGCAAGGAGCAGCCGCCCGGCCCGCGCCGGCAGGCCCAGCGCGCGGGGCAGGGCGGACGGCGGGGCGCGGTCCCGGAGACCGCGGGCGGCCGTGCGGCGACCCGCGCCGGCCGGCGCAAGGCGCAGTCGCGCAAGTCGGGCCGGAAGAAGGCGCTGCTCTGGACCGCCGGCACGCTCGGCGTCGTGGTCGTGGCCGCGAGCGTCGGCGTCTACGCCCTGTACCAGCAGCTCAACGGCAACATCAACACGGTGGACACCGGCATCGGCTCCAGCAGCGCCACCACCGACGGCCCGGTCGACATCCTCGTGATCGGCACCGACAGCCGGCAGGGCCTGAAGGGCAAGTACGGCGACACGGCGAACGTCGGCCACGCGGACACCACGATCCTGTTCCATGTCTCCAAGGACCGCTCCAACGCGACCGCGTTGAGCATCCCGCGCGACATCATCACCAACATCCCGGACTGCCCGACGAAGCAGGCGGACGGCTCCACCAAGCTCATCCCGGGCGAGGAGGGGGTCCGCTTCAACACCAGCCTGGGGCAGTACGGGCGCGACCCCGGCTGCACGATGCGCACGGTCCAGGCGATGACCGGGATCATGCCGGACCACTTCATGATGGCCAACTTCGACGCCGTCAAGGACCTGTCCACGGCGGTGGGTGGCGTCGAGGTGTGCCTGGCCAAGGACATCGACGACCCGGACTCGCACCTCAAGCTGCCCAAGGGCCGGCACAAGGTGCAGGGCGAGCAGGCGCTGGCGTTCGTCCGCACCCGGCACAGCGTCGGCTTCGGCGGCGACCTGAGCCGTATCCAGTTGCAGCAGCAGTTCCTGGGCTCGATGGTGCGGGACATGAAGTCGGGCGACACGCTGACCAGCCCGACGAAACTGGTGAAGCTGGCGAACACCGCGACCAGGGCGCTCACCGTGGACACCGGCATCGGCAGCGTGACGAAGCTCGCCGACCTGGCGAAGGACCTGAGCCGGGTGAACACCAAGAACATCACCTTCGCCACGGTCCCGGTGATAGACAACCCCGCCGAGAAGGTGCACACGACCGTCGTGCTGGACAAGACCAGGGCGCCGCAGCTGTTCACCATGGTGCGCCAGGACATCTCGCTCACCGAGGTGAAGAAGAAGGAGAAGGACGCGGCCGCGGCCAAGCTCAAGGGCCCGAAGGCCGACCCGGTCAACGTGCGGGTCGAGGTGTTCAACGGGAGCGGGGTCTTCGGCGCGGCCCAGGACACCGTGAACTGGCTGCAGAACTCGGAGGGCGTCAGCCGTTCCACCAACGGCGGCAACGCGCCCGCCGAGGTGAAGAAGACGACGCTGGAGTACGCCCCCAACCAGGCCGACCAGGCACGGCGGCTGGCCGAGATGATGGGGCTGCCCGCCTCCGCCCTCACGCAGGGCACCGAGAACGCGGCGCCGCGCGCCAACATGACGCTCACCCTCGGCAAGGACTTCACCGCCGCGGGGACGCCGATCACGGCGCCCACCAAGGCGCCCGAGGGCATCCAGAAGGTCGAGGCGGACGACGAGAGCGTCTGCGCCAAGTAGTCGGGCCGCCGGGCGGGCTTCCCCCCTCCGGCGGCCCGGAACCCGGCTCCGGCGGCCGCGGCGCGCTCCCGCGCGACACCCGGACGTTGCGTCCGTCACACTCGCGGTCGGCGCGGACCGGTATACGGGGACGTCCCGCGCGGGTGGCGCCGATCCCGGCACGAAGCCCCCCGACAGCGCCGGAGCCCTCAACGGCTCGGACACATCCACGTGCACGGGGGTGAAAGCGCCCTATCGGTGCCAGTCGGGAACGCCCCCCTTTGGGGATACGGGGGCGATCGTTTTACATGACTGATAAGAAGCGAAGGCCTGGACAGTTGTCGTCGTTATGTATCGTGGCTCCAACCATCCGCGAGCATCTCTGTCGGACCCCACAGGGCTTTGACAGTCGCGCAGCTGAGAATCACCCACGATGCGCGGCGCCTCGGCGCGGCAGTCGACCGGAGTGTCCAGCGCGCCATGGGAGGCCTGAATGCGCCACGGCAGCGCCCCTGGGGGGCTCAACGCCCCTCGCGAACCTCATGAACCCGGGTGGGGCAACGCTCCGTACAGAGGCGGTGACGGAGCACCGTACATTCCGCAGCAGCCCTCGTACGGCGGCGGTTACCAGCAGCAGCCGCAGCCTCAGCCGCAGGGGCAGCAGCAGTACGCCCCCTACGACACCACGGCGTACCAGCCCTCGGCCTTCGACCACGAGGTGTACCGGCCCGAGCCCGAGCCGTACGCCCCCGAGGAGGAGTACGACGACGACTCCGCCGCCACCGACCCGCGCACCGGCGGTCCGGGTGACGGCGACGGCGACGACGACGCAGGGGGCGCCGGCGGTCCGGGCCGGCGCGGCAACCGCCGCCGCAAGAAGGGCAAGCGGCGCACGCTGCGCTGGGTGGCGATCGTCACATCGCTCGCGATAGTCGGGTCGGCCGGCGCCGCCTGGGCCTACTACGAGCACCTGAATGCGAACATCCGCAAGGACGCTCTCAACCTCGGCGACAGCAAGGTCGACAAGAGCAAGGCGAACGCGGCCGGGCAGACACCGCTCAACATCCTGCTGCTGGGCTCGGACAGCCGGGCCTCCAAGGAGAACCAGAAGCTCGGCGGGGCCAAGGCCGACGCGAACCGCAAGCCGCTGGCCGACGTCCAGATGCTGCTGCACGTCTCGGCCGACCGCAGCAACATGACCGTGGTCAGCATCCCGCGCGACACCCGGGTCACCATCCCCAAGTGCACCGACCCCGACGACGGCACGGTCTACCCCGAGACCAGCGCGGAGACGATCAACGCCAGCCTCGGGCACGGCGGTCCGGGCTGCACCGTGGCCACCTGGGAGAACCTGACCGGTATATCCATCGACCACTTCATGATGATCGACTTCGCCGGCGTGGTGTCCATGGCCGACGCGGTCGGCGGCGTCCCGGTCTGCGTCAAGAGCAACGTCTGGGACAAGAAGTCCGGGCTCAAGCTCACCGCCGGCGACCACACCATCAGGGGCCAGCAGGCCCTGCAGTGGCTGCGCACCCGCCACGGCTTCGAGGACGGCAGCGACATCGGCCGCACCCACGCCCAGCACATGTACATGAACGCGATGGTGCGCCAGCTGAAGTCCGGCACGAAACTCACCGACCCGGGGGCGCTCACGGGCCTCGCGGAGAGCGCCACGAAGGCGCTGACGGTCGACACCGGCCTCGGCACGGTCAAGAAGCTCTACGACCTCGGCAACGACCTCAAGGGCGTCCCCACCGGCCGGATCACGATGACCACGATGCCGTGGGGCGCCGACCCGCAGGACCCGAACGCCCACGTCGTGCCGACCCCCGCGGCGACCAAGCTCTTCACGCTGCTCCGCAACGACCAGGCGGTCGACGGCAAGGCGAGCGAGAAGAAGAAGCCGACGGCCACCCCGACCGCGAAGCCCGACGCCAAGACGGACATCGCGGTCACCGTCGAGAACGGCACCGGCACGGCCTCCCAGGCCGCCGTCCCCGGGCGGGCCAAGGCGATCTCCGACCGCCTCCTCGCGCTGGGCTTCACGCAGGCGGCCGCCGAGAGCACCCCGCAGTCGCAGTCCGGCTCGACGGTGACCTACGCCTCCGACGACCAGCAGGCGAACGCCCTGGAGGTCGCGAAGTCGCTGGGGATGCCGACGAGTTCGGTGAAGAAGTCCGACCAGGCCTCAGGGATCACGCTGGTGGTCGGGGCCGACTGGACGACCGGCACGAGCTACCCGAAGCAGAGCTCGTCCGACACCAAGGAAGTGCTGGACAGCGCGAACGCGCTCAACGCCTCCGACAAGTCGGCGTGCATGAAGGTCAACCCGTACTACCGCTGGTAGGACGCGAAGGCCGGGCCCCGCGGGGCCCGGCCTCGGGTGTCACGCGTCGGCGTCGGCCGTCGCCCGCACCGCGGGACGGCGGCTGGCGATGACCCGGCGGGCCAGCGAACGCGGGCTGGTGAGGAAGCCGAAGCCCCAGGACATGTGCATCGTGGCCAGCGCGACCGGGATCTGTGCCCGCGCCGCGAGGGGCAACCCCTTGCCGGCCGGCAGCGACCCCAGCGCGATGGCGGCCAGGTAGCCGCCGGGGACCACGAAGCCCAGCGGGGTGACGGCCGCGCCGACGACGACGCCCGCGGCGATCGCCAGGACGGCGCCGGGGGCCGCGAGGTAGCGCAGGTTGACCGAACCCTGGTGGTAGCGGGTGACGACGCGGCGCCACCGGCCGTAGTCCTTGTACTGCTTGGCCAGCGCCCGCACGCTCGGCCGCGGCCGGTAGGAGACCCGCAGCTCGGGCGAGAACCAGATCAGGCCGCCGGCCTCGCGGATGCGGTAGTTCAGCTCCCAGTCCTGGGCGCGGATGAACTCCTCGTTGTAGCCGCCCTGCTGCTCCAGCACCTCGCGGCGGAAGACGCCCAGGTAGACGGTGTCGGCGGGGGCCGCCTGGCCGCCGGTGTGGAAGGCCGCGTTGCCGACGCCGATCTTCGAGGTCATGGCGGCGGCGACGGCGCGCTCCCAGTCGGTCTCGCCCTCGGCGTGCATGATGCCGCCGACGTTGGCGGCCCCGGTCTCGTCCATCAGCCGCACCGCGGTCTTGATGTAGTCCGGGGAGAGCATGCCGTGGCCGTCGACCCGGACCACGACGGGGTGCCGGGAGGCCTTGATGGCCGCGTTCAGGGCGGCGGGGGTGCGGCCCGTGGGGTTGGGCACGGTGTGCACCCGGGGGTCCTCGCGCACGAGCTCGGCGGCGATCTCGTCGGTGCGGTCCGTCGAGGGGCCGAGGGCGATGACGACCTCCAGCTCGCCCGCGTAGTCCTGCTCCAGGATGTGCCGGACGGAGGCGCGCAGATGGCGCTCCTCGTCGAGCACCGGCATGATCACGGAAACGGCGGGCGGCAGGTGGGGGGTCGCAGCGTTCACAGCCGCACACGTTACCGCGAACGGATGACAGCGGTGTGCAGGCCCGGGCGAGGCTCATACCGTAGGACGGTATGACTGTTTAACGTGCCGTTATGACCGCCGCTCGCCGCCGCCCGCCGGCGCCCGCCGCCCGCCGGCCCCCGGTGCGCCGCGGGATGCGCCTCCTCGGCGCGGTCTCGCTGGTCATCCT
This sequence comes from Streptomyces sp. NPDC046977, assembly GCF_040644455.1. NCBI lineage: Bacteria > Bacillati > Actinomycetota > Actinomycetes > Kitasatosporales > Streptomycetaceae > Streptomyces > Streptomyces sp. NPDC046977. The sequence goes on along the minus strand of NZ_JBEYWO010000021.1, from coordinate 147,620 downwards.
GACCGCCAGCGGGATCGGGCACGCCGTGCTCGCGCACATGGACAGCCGTCTCGCGCACGTGGACGCCCTCGGCGGGCAGCGCAGCCGCGCCGGATCCACCAAGGGCACCAACTACCTGATCGTCGGCACCGACCTGCGCCGCGGCCTCACCGCGGCCCAGCGCAGCCGCTGGCACCTGGGCGGCCGGCCCTGCAACTGCTCGGACACGATGATGCTCGCGCACGTCTCGCGGGACGGCCGCCGGATCAGCGTGGTCGGCCTGCCGCGGGACTCCTACGCCGAGCTCCCCCGCCCCGGCAAGCTGAAGTGGGCGTACGGGGACGGCGGCCCCGCGCTGACCGTCGGCGCCGTCGAGAAGCTGACCGGGCTGCGGGTCGACCACTACGCCGAGATCGACTTCGGGCGCTTCATGAAGGCCGTCGACCTCGTGGGCGGCGTCGACGTGTGCACCGCGCATCCGCTGAGCGACCGCTACACCGGGATCGACCTGCCCGCCGGCACCGTCCGCATGAACGGCGGCGCCGCGCTCCAGTACGTCCGCTCCGGGTTCGGCCAGGACGCCATGGACGTGACCCGCATGGGCCACCAGCAGCGCTTCCTGGCGGCCCTGGTGCGCCGGGCGACCGAGACCGGGCTGCTGCGCAACCCGGCCAAGCTCGAACAGGTCGCCACCGCCGCGCTCGGCTCGGTGCGCACCGACCGGCAGACCACACCGGACGACCTGATCTCGCTGGTCACCGGATTGCGCGGCGGCTTCGGGGTGGGGTCGCTGGAGTTCGCGACGGTACCGGTGGAACCGACGCCCTTCCGGGTCCAGGGGGTCGGCTCGACCGTGCGCTGGTCCACCGAGGGCGCCAAGCGGCTCTTCGACGCCCTGCGGGCGGACCGGCCCCTGGCCGGCCCGGCCGCCGCCCCCGCGAGCGGGACGCCCGCACCCTCGCGCAGTCCCGAGCGGGTGGACGTGCCGCCCGGCTCGATCCACGTCCAGGTCAACAACGGCACCGCCGTCACGGGCCTCGGCGCCCGCGCCGACAAGGACCTGCGCGGCACCGGCTTCCGCACCACGGGGATGCCGGGCAACACCACGCGGCACGACGCGGAGTACACCGTCATCCACTACGACCCCGGCTGGGACCGCTCCGCGGCCGCCCTCGGCACCGCGCTGCCGTACGCGGAACTGCGGGCCGTGCCCGGGCTCGGGCCGGTGCTGCGGGTGATCGTGGGCGCCGACTACCGGGGCGTCACGCCGGTACGGGCCGGGGAGCCCGCCCCCGCGCCGCAGCCGCGGCCCGAGCCGGTGGGCATCAGGCCGGTCCGGGGCGACCGCATGCTGTGCGGCTGACCGCGGTCAGTCGTCCAGCCCCTCGGCGGCCCGCTTCTGGCGCAGCTCCATGATCGCCCGGCGGCGGGCCAGCCGGTGCGTGCGCCGGATCTGGGCCTCCTGGTAGCGGCGGCGGTCCCGGTCGGTCTCCAGGAGCAGTTCCGGCACCGAGCGCGGCTTGCCCTCGGCGTCGACGGCGACAAAGACCAGGTAGGCGCTGGCCACCTGGGTGCCCGGTCCCGACTCGTTCCAGCGTTCGGCGACCACCCGCACGCCGACCTCCATGGAGGACCGGCCGGTCCAGTTGACCTGAGCCTGCACCTTGAGCAGGTCGCCGACCCGCACCGGCTCCAGGAACGCCATCTCGTCCATGGCGCCGGTCACGGCCGGGCCCTCGGAGTGGCGGCCGGCGACGGCGCCCGCGGCGTCGTCCACCAGCTTCATGACCACACCGCCGTGCACGGTGCCCAGGAGGTTCGTGTCGTTCTGGGTCATGATGTGCGCCAGCGTGATCCGCGAGGCGGAGGTCGGCTTGGCCGCGACGGGGTGCGGGGCAGGCTCTTCGAACATGGGCCCAGCCTATGCAGTGGCCCGCGGCGCCCTCCGCCCGGCACACCTTGCCCGGGGACGGGGGCGGGCGGATGCTGTCAAAAGGGGATGTTCTTGTTGAAACCCGCCATCCGAGCGTGTCCTTGAGGTGAGCGCCATGGAGAAGACCTGGACGATCAAGCTGACCCTGGAGGAGGACGGCAACCGCACCGCCTGCACCGCGTCGCTGGCCGGCGACGGCGCCCCGGGAGTCGTGGGGCACGGGTACTCCCGGCGCAATCCCGGCGACGAACCGGACCTGCGCATCGGGGAGGACGTGGCCGCGTCCCGGGCCTGCTCCAACCTGGCGCACGAACTGCTGGAGCAGGCGGCCGGGATGATCGAGACGCACACGGACCTGCCCACCCACCTCACGGGATGAGGCGGGACGGGCGCATTGGGTCACAGCGAAGCGGCAGTCCTGTGACCTTTGCATCAGCTCTGCTGCAGAAGCGGAACCGATCTCCTGCTCGGCCCTCGGAACGGGCACACTGCCGTACATGAACGCATGGCCCGACGGCTGGTCCGACAACAGGAACCAGCGGCAGCAGCAGACGCCCGAGCCCCCGCTGCCCCCCGAGCTCTCCCCGCGCCGCGCGGCGGCGGGCCCCGGCAGCGTCCCGCGCCAGCAGGGGTACGGCAGCCCTGCCGCCCCCGCGCCCGCCTACGGCGGCGGCGGTGGGTACGGCGGCGACGGGGGCGGTTACGGCCCGCCCACGACCGCCGGCCGGCCTCCCCGCCCGGGCAGCCGCGCACGCCGGGTCAAGGTGACCCTGCTGGCGCTGGTGGTGGTCGTGCTCGCCTGGTCCATCGGCACCTACATATGGGCCGACGGCAAGGTGCGCCGCGAGGTCGACCTCGGCACGGTGATCGACCGGCCGGAGACCGGCAAGGGCACCAACTACCTGATCGTGGGCTCCGACAGCCGCGAGGGCCTGTCCGGCGACCAGAAGAAGCAGCTGCACACCGGCTCCGCCGCGGGCAAGCGCACGGACTCCATGATGATCCTGCACGTCGGCGACAACGGGAACTCGCTGATCTCGCTCCCGCGCGACTCCTACGTCACGATCCCGGACTTCAAGGGATCCGAGTCGGGCAAGACGTTCAAGTCCCCCGGGCAGAACAAGCTGAACGCCGCCTACTCGGTCGACGGCCCGACGCTGCTGGTGCGCACCATCGAGTACAACACCGGCCTGCACATCGACCACTACGCGGAGATCGGCTTCGCCGGCTTCGCCAACATCGTGGACGCGGTCGGCGGCGTCGAGCTGGACATCCCGCGCGACATCAACGACAAGAACTCCGGCCTGCACATCAAGAAGGGCACCCAGACCCTCAACGGCGACGAGGCGCTCGCCTTCGTCCGCCAGCGGTACCAGGAGGCGGAGGGCGACCTCGGCCGGACCAAGAACCAGCAGAAGTTCCTGGCGGCCCTCGCGTCCCAGACCGCGACCCCGGGCACGGTGCTCAACCCGTTCAAGCTCTACCCGGTGATGGGCTCGGGCCTGGACACCCTGATCGTCGACAAGGACATGAGCCTGTGGAACCTGGTCTCGATGTTCTGGGCGATGAAGGGCGTCAACAGCGGTGACGGCCTGTCGATGAACATGCCGACCGCCGGCTCGATCAACACCAGCGCGGGCAGCTCCCTGAAGTGGGACATGCCGAAGGTGAAGCAGCTGATCTCCGAGCTGAAGAACGACGAGAAGGTCACCGTCACCCCCGACTCGTGAGCCGGGCACGACGACCGGGACCGAGGGCCGGGAAGCGGGCGCTTCCCGGCCCTCACGGCGTACTGGCGCCCAGCCGGTCCAGGGAGTGGCCCGCGACGTAGTCGGCCATGGTGTCGTTGCGCAGGGCCTCCCACAGCTGGGAGCTGCCGCTCTCGTCGAGCAGCACGACCGACTGGCCCTTGATCATGTCGAGCCCGCCGACGGGCGCGTTCATGAAGACCATGTCGGAGGCCCGGACGTCGCGCATCTTCCACATCAGGTCGCGCAGGTCGCCGTCGGAGAGCCGGTCGTCGACGCTGACCACCCCGGTGACCTGGTCCAGCAGGTGCTTGGCCTTGAGCGGGCTGCTCATCGTCGACGGGGTGAGCGTCTTGGCGATCACCGCGCGGAGGAAGGCCTGCTGGCGGTGGGTGCGGTCCAGGTCGCCGCGGGGCAGGTGGTAGCGCTCGCGGACATAGGTCAGGGCCTGGTCGCCGTTCATGTGCCGGCCCGCGAGGTCGACACCGCCGATGGCGTCGGTCAGGGTCCGGAAGCCGCTCCAGTCGATCACCGCGAGGTGGTCGACCTTGACGTCGGTCAGCCGCTGCACGGTGTCGATGAGCAGCGGGGGACCGCCCCAGGAGAAGGCGGCGTTGAGTTTGGCCTTGCCGTTGCCGGGGACGGTGACCCAGCTGTCGCGGGGCAGCGAGACCACGTAGGCGTGCCGGTGGTCGGCGGGCAGGTGGACCAGCATCATGGTGTCGCTGCGCTGGGCGCCGCGCCTCCACTCCGGCGCTTGCGCGTTCTCGCCGGTGGTGGGCAGGTCGGAGCGGGCATCCACGCCGACCAGGAGGAACGTTTCACCGCCCTTGGCGGGAGCCGGCTGCTCGCTCGCGGGCACATTGGTGGGAAAGACGTTCGGGATCCGGCTCACCTTGCCGGTGTAGTGGTCCACCGCCCACCACAGTGTTCCCGCCACCGCGACCACCCCCGCCGCCAGCAGCGTCAGCGCCCCCAGCAGGACCCTGCGGGTGCGGCGGCGCCGCTTGCGGCCGCGCGCGGCCCCGTCCCCCGGCGTTTCCTCAACAGTCGTGTCCTTGTGACCGACCGGATCCGTCGTCGTCACGCCCCACCCCCACACTGTGCACCCGCTCCCCACGCGTGCGTACGGGGCATTGTGGCGCGCCGAGGCCGTCCATGGCCATGCCCATGGCACCCGTCCCGTCACACGGGCACCACACACCCGCCAACCTCGACGCACCGGGCGGACGGGAGGACGTCACCCCCCGCGGTTATGCTCGGCAGCACAGACCGGCCACCACCAGGGAGGGAGCCTCCATGGCCCTCAAGCTCACCGTGATCGGCACCGGCTACCTGGGCGCCACGCACGCCGCCGCGATGGCGGAGCTGGGCTTCGAGGTGCTGGGGCTGGACATCGACCCCGCCAAGATCGAGACGCTGTCGGCGGGCCGGGTCCCCATGTACGAGCCGGGCCTGGAGGAACTGCTGGGCCGCCATGTCGCGGGCCTGCCCGGCGCGAGCGGCCGGCTGCGCTTCACGACGTCGTGGGAGGAGGTCGCCGCCTTCGGCGACGTCCACTTCGTCTGCGTCAACACCCCGCAGAAGCACGGCGAGTACGCCTGCGACATGAGCTACGTCGAGTCCGCCTTCGACCTGCTCGCCCCGCACCTGACCCGTCCCGCCCTCGTCGTCGGCAAGTCGACGGTGCCGGTCGGCAGCGCGGCGCGGCTGGCCGGACGGCTGGCCGAACTCGCCCCCGCGGGCCACCAGGCGGAACTGGCGTGGAACCCGGAGTTCCTGCGCGAGGGCTTCGCCGTCGAGGACACCCTGCACCCCGACCGGATCGTGGTCGGCGTCGCCTCCGAGCACGCCGAGAAACTGCTGCGCGAGATCTACGCGACCCCGGTCTCCGAGGGCACGCCGTTCGTCGTCGCCGACTACCCCACCGCCGAACTGGTCAAGACCGCGGCGAACGCCTTCCTCGCCACCAAGATCTCCTTCATCAACGCCATGGCCGAGGTCAGCGAGGCCGCCGGCGGCGACGTCATGAAGCTCGCGGAGGCCATCGGCCACGACGAGCGCATCGGCAAGAAGTTCCTGCGGGCCGGCATCGGCTTCGGCGGCGGCTGCCTGCCCAAGGACATCCGGGCCTTCATGGCCCGCGCCGGCGAACTCGGCGCCGACCAGGCCCTGACGTTCCTGCGCGAGGTCGACTCCATCAACATGCGGCGCCGGGCCCACATGGTCGAACTGGCCCGCGAGGCCTGCGGCAGCGGCGGCTTCCTCGGCAAGCGCGTCGCGGTGCTGGGCGCGGCCTTCAAGCCGGACTCGGACGACGTACGGGACTCCCCCGCGCTCAACGTCGCCGGGCAGATCCACCTCCAGGGCGGCCAGGTCACCGTCTACGACCCCAAGGCGATGGACAACGCCCGCCGCCTCTTCCCCACGCTCGGCTACGCGCCCAGCGCGCTGGAGGCGGTACGCGGCGCCCAGGTCGTGCTGCACCTGACGGAGTGGCAGGAGTTCCGCGAGCTCGACGCGGGGGCGCTGGGGGCCGTGGCGGGGCAGCGGCACATCATCGACGGGCGTAACGCGTTGGACGCGGCGGCGTGGCGGGATGCGGGGTGGACGTTCAGGGCGATGGGCCGCCCCAACGCGTAGCCCTGCGGGCGGCATGCGGGCCCCTGACGCCTCCGGTCCGGAGTTCCTTTTCCCCGCCCTCCCGCCCGTGTGCCCGGCAAGGTCTGGGCGCCCCGGCGCAAGTTGTGTGGGGGCCGGGTTCGGGGCCTCCGGGGCTGCACGTCCTGGACTGGATATTTACGTGCGTTTCCAGTGCCTTCGACTGTTCGCCCCGGGTGCCGCACACAAATATGCCGAACGTCCAGCACATCCACCCCTCCGACCCCGCCCCCTCCGTCTCGCCATGCGCCTGATCCCCGGTGGGTGGTGTAGAGGCGGCACCGTGCTCGGGCACCCGTAGGCGCAGCGCCGTCCAAGTGCGCAGCCGTCACCGCCCACAGCACCCCCACCGGCCGTAAGCCGCCCCAGCCGACCCCGGGAGGGGGTGCGCCGGGGTCCGCCCGCAGGGGACGAGCGGAGACCGCGGTGCGCAACACGTTGGCGTAGACCGCGAGCCCCGAGGACGGACTTCGGAGCGGCGCCGAACCCCCCAACGTACGCAGCGGGGCCCGCACTTACCGCGCCGGGCAATCGGGAGGGAGGGCGGGGAAAAAACCCAGGCGGCCAGCGCAGCGGAACCGCTAGTGCACGTCGCCCATCAGGGCGACCACCCGCTTGCGGTAGAGCACGAACGCCACACCCGCCGCCAGCGCCACGCCGCCCTGAATCGCGAAGGCCGTCTCCGACAGGAACCCCTCCCCGATGACCAGCTGAAGAATCGCCGCCACGCAGTCGCCCGCCGTCACGGCGAGGAACCACAGGCCCATCATCTGGCTGGCGTACTTGACCGGGGCCAGCTTCGTGGTCACCGACAGGCCCACCGGGGACAGGCACAGCTCCGCGGCGGTCTGGATGAGGTAGACCACGGCGAGCCACAGCGGGGTGACCCGGGTGTCGCCGGAGGCGGCGGCCTGGGCCAGCATCATCACGACGAAGGAGGCGCCGATGCCGACGAGGCCGAGCGCGAACTTCACGGTGGTGCTGGGGTTCCTCCGGCCCAGCTTCATCCACAGCAGGGCGAAGACCGGGGCCAGGGCCATCACGAAGAGCGGGTTCAGCGACTGGAACCAGCTCTCGGGGAAGTGGAAGCCCCACAGCTTGGACGCGGTGTGGTCGGAGGCGAAGACCGTCAGGGTCGAGCCGGACTGGTCATAGATCATCCAGAAGACGGCGGCGACGACGAAGAACCAGATGTAGCCGGTCACCTTGGTCTTCTCGTCCGAGGTGAGCTCCTGGTCGCGGCGGATGCGCGTGAAGTAGTACGCCGGCAGCGCCAGGCCCAGCAGCGAGAGCGGCCACAGCACCCAGTTGATCGTGAAGTGGCCGCTGAAGGTGACCACGCCGTAGAAGACGACCGCGGCGGCCAGCCAGAGCAGGGCCTTCTTCAGCAGTCCGGCGCGCTCGGCGGTGTCCAGGGGCGTGGGGACCACGCTGGAGACCGGCGCGAGGTGCTTGGTGCCCAGCAGGAACTGGCCGAGGCCGAGGCCCATGCCGACGCCGGCGAGGGCGAAGCCCAGGTGCCAGTCGACGTTCTGGCCGACGGTGCCGATGACCAGCGGCGCGAGGAAGGCGCCGAGGTTGATCCCGATGTAGAAGATCGTGAAGCCGCCGTCGCGGCGGGGGTCGTTCCGGTCCGGGTAGAGCTGGCCGACCATCGTGGAGATGTTGGACTTCAGCAGGCCGGAGCCGACGGCGATGAAGACCAGGCCGACGAAGAACGAGGCCCGGACGGGCACCGCCAGCAGGAAGTGGCCGATCATGATGATCGTGCCGCCGATGGCGACGGTGCGGCGCGGGCCCCACAGGCGGTCGGCGAACCAGCCGCCGGGCATGGCCAGCAGGTACACGGTGGCGGTGTAGACGCTGTAGATGGCGCCGGCGGTGGCGGCCTTCATGCCGAGGCCGCCGTCCGCGACCGAGGCCGTCAGGTAGAGGACGAGCAACGCCCTCATGCCGTAGTAGCTGAACCGCTCCCACGTCTCGGTCATGAAAAGTGTGGCCAGGCCGCGGGGGTGGCCGAGGAAGCTGCCGCCGGAACTGCTGTTCCGTGCGGCGAGGCCCTCAGTCAGGCTGGACGCCATGGGCTTTCCTTGCTGCTCGGGACGCGCCGCGCGAGGGGGGCGCGCCCGGGTGGGGGGTGACCGGCACCGGCGCACGCGAAGGCGCGCCGGGATCCACGGCCGCCGCCTTCCCAGGCGGCGGCCCCGGCCTACAGGTCAATGACTGATGCTGGTGGGGACCAGCCCCGTGGCAGTAGGGCCCCTTGACGTCACATGAACGCCAAAGGTCCCACGGGGGAACCGATACGGGCTTTTCGTTACTTTATGACAGCTTCACATGTGTTATATGGGGCGACTTGAGACGCGTCTCACAGCACGCGCGGCCCGCCCGGCGTGCGGTTTCTCCGAGCGGACTACCATCAGCGCATGACCCGCGTACTGCTCGCCGAGGACGACGCATCCATCTCGGAACCGCTCGCACGCGCGCTGCGCCGCGAAGGGTACGAGGTCGAGGTGCGTGAGGACGGACCGGCGGCGCTCGAAGCCGCCCTGCTCGGCTCCTTCGATCTGTTGGTGCTCGACCTGGGGCTGCCCGGAATGGACGGGCTCGAGGTGTGCAGGAGGCTGCGCACCGAGGGCCATGGATTCCCGGTGCTGGTGCTGACCGCCCGCGCCGACGAGGTGGACACGGTGGTCGGCCTGGACGCCGGCGCCGACGACTATGTGACCAAGCCCTTCCGGCTGGCCGAGCTGCTGGCCCGGGTGCGGGCCCTGCTGCGGCGCGGCACGGCGGAGGCGCAGCATCCCTCGACCCAGGGGGTGCGGATCGACGTCGAGTCGCACCGCGCCTGGATGGGCGACGAGGAGCTGCAGCTCACGGCGAAGGAGTTCGACCTGCTGCGTGTGCTGGTGCGGGACGCCGGGCGGGTGGTCACCCGTGAGCAGCTGATGCGCGAGGTGTGGGACACCACGTGGTGGTCCTCCACCAAGACGCTCGACATGCACATCTCGTGGCTGCGCAAGAAGCTCGGCGACGACGCGGCCGCGCCGCGCTACATCTCCACCGTCCGCGGCGTCGGTTTCCGGTTCGAGAAGAACTGAACGAACCGAACGCGATGCCCGCGGACCTGTCCGCCCCGGAAAGCTGAGACGCTTCACTCATGCGCCGCCGTCTCATCCAGTCCACGCTCGCCGTGGTGCTCGTCGTCATCGCCGTCTTCGGTGTCTCCCTGGTCATCGTGGAGACCCGGACGATCGAGAACAGCGCCAGGGAGAGCGTGGACTCGGAGGCGGTCCGGCTGATCGGCATCGTCGAGAGCCGGATCATCGGCGACGAGCGGATCAGCCGCGCGGTGCTGTCCCAGCAGATCGCGCCGGACCGCTACGCGCGGGTGACGATCCCGGGCGAGACCCCGATCGTCATCGGCACGCGGCCGACGGGCAAGGTGATCTCCTCCCAGCAGACGGGCGAGCACGGCGAGACCGTCGTCGTCCAGGAGTCGCGGAGCAAGGTCAGCCAGGAGATCGGCCGCACCCTCCTGATCATCCTCGCGGTGGCGCTGCTGGCGGTGCTGGCCGCCGTGGTGCTGGCGGTGCGGCAGGCGCGCCGGCTGGGCAGTCCGCTGACCGATCTGGCGGAGACCGCGGAACGGCTGGGCTCGGGCGACCCGCGGCCCCGGCACCGCCGCTACGGGGTGCCGGAGCTGGACCGGGTCGCCGACGTGCTGGACCGCAGCGCCGAGCGGATCGCCCGCATGCTGACCGCGGAACGGCGGCTGGCCGCGGACGCCTCGCACCAGCTGCGCACCCCGCTGACCGCGCTGTCGATGCGGCTGGAGGAGATCATCGCCACCGCCGACGACCAGGAGACGGTCAAGGAGGAGGCGACGATCGCGCTCGGCCAGGTCGAGCGGCTGACCGACGTCGTGCAACGGCTGCTCACCAACGCGCGGGACCCGAGGACGGGTTCCGCGGTGGTCTTCGACATCGACGACGTGATCAAGCAGCAGGTCGAGGAGTGGCGCCCGGCCTACCGCAGCGCGGGGCGGGTCATCACCACGGGCTCCGACCGGATGCGCGCGGTGGGCACGCCGGGCGCGGTCGCGCAGGTGCTGGCCACGCTGCTGGAGAACGGGCTGATGCACGGCGCGGGCACGGTGGCGATCTCCACGCGGGTCACCGGCAACCAGGTGGTGGTGGAGGTGACGGACGAGGGCCAGGGCGTGCCGCCGGAGCTGGGGGCCCGGGTCTTCGAGCGCACGGTCAGCGGGCGCAACTCCACGGGCATCGGTCTGGCCGTCGCACGGGACCTGGCCGAGGCGGACGGCGGCCGGCTGGAACTGCTCCAGCAGCGTCCGCCGGTCTTCGCGCTCTTCCTGGCCCGCCAGGAACCGCCGGTGTGACGTCGGGCGGCGGCTAGCCCGCGCGTCCGACGCGGGCGCCGGGCACTTCGCCGACGGTCTCGCCCTCGGCTTCGGCCAGGAACGATTCTGCCTGCCGTACGGCGCCGTGGCTCGGCAGGGCCTTGAAGACCCAGCTGCGGTAGGACCAGAAGCGGAAGAGGGTGGCGACCCCGATGCCGAGGAACTTGAAGACGTTGCTCTGCAGCGGGCTGTCCCAGTGGAAGCCGTAGGTCGCCATGTAGAGCAGGCCGTTCTCGATCACCAGCCCGATCGCGCTGAAGAGCAGGAACAGCCCCAGCTCGCGGGTGCGGCCGCCCTTGTCACGGTCGCGGTAGGTGAAGTAGCGGAAGCCGACGTAGTTGAAGACGATGGCCACGACGGTCGCGATGACGCTGGCGCGCACCACCTGGAGGTCCGTGAGGTGCCGGACGAGGTTGAAGACGCCGATGTTGACCAGCACGCCCGCGCCGCCGACCGCGCCGAACTTGGCGACCTCGCGAGCTATCCCCCACAGGCGGTCGGTGAGCACCGCCGGCCGGGCGCTGTGCCCCGTCACTTCGCCCATGTGATCGCCCGGTCCCGTCTGTCTTCGGTCAGAGGCCTTCATGCTAGCCGGGGGGCCGGTGGGACAGGGGTCGGGGCGTCATTCGTACCCAGATATCCTGGTGACTGTGACATTCCCGGTAGTCGGCATGATCGGCGGCGGCCAGCTCGCCCGTATGACCCATGAGGCGGGCATCCCGCTCGGCATCAGATTCAAGCTCCTCAGTGACACCCCCGTGGACTCCGCGGCCCTGGTGGCGGGAGACGTCGTCATCGGCGACTACCGCGACCTGGAGACGCTGCGCGCGTTCGCGGCCGGCTGCGACGTGATCACCTTCGACCACGAGCACGTGCCCACCGAGCACCTGCGGGCCCTGGAGGCCGACGGCATCGCCGTCCGCCCGGGGCCGGACGCCCTCGTGCACGCCCAGGACAAGGGCGTCATGCGGGCGAAACTGGACTCCATCGGCGTGCCGTGCCCGCGGCACCGCATCGTGGCCGACCCGGCGGACGTGACGCGCTTCGCGGCGGAGGGCGCCGGGTACCCGGTGGTGCTCAAGACCGTGCGCGGCGGCTACGACGGCAAGGGCGTGTGGGTGGTCCGCGACGAGGCGGGCGCCGCCGAGCCGTTCCGGGCCGGGGTGCCGGTGCTCGCGGAGGAGAAGGTCGACTTCGCGCGGGAGCTGGCGGCGAACGTCGTGCGGTCCCCGCACGGGCAGGCGGTGGCCTACCCGGTGGTGGAGTCGATCCAGGTCGACGGCGTGTGCGACACCGTGATCGCGCCCGCCCCGGACCTGCCCGAGGCGCTGTCGGCGCAGGCTCAGCAACTGGCCCTGACCATCGCCAGGGAACTGGGCGTCGTCGGCCACCTCGCGGTCGAGCTGTTCGAGACCCGGGACGGCCGGATCCTGGTCAACGAGCTGGCGATGCGCCCGCACAACAGCGGCCACTGGACCCAGGACGGCGCCGTGACCTCGCAGTTCGCCAACCACCTGCGGGCGGTGCTGGACCTGCCGCTGGGCGACCCGCGCCCGCGGCAGCCGTGGACGGTGATGGCGAACGTCCTCGGCGGCGACTACCCCGACATGTACCAGGGCTATCTGCACTGCATGGCCCGGGACCCGCAGCTGAAGATCCACATGTACGGCAAGGACGTGAAGCCCGGCCGCAAGGTCGGTCACGTCAACACCTACGGCGCCGACCTGGCCGATGTGCGCGAGCGCGCCCGGCACGCCGCCGACTACCTGCGAGGGACGATCACCGAATGAGCAGCAGCCCCCTGGTCGGCATCGTGATGGGTTCCGACTCCGACTGGCCGGTCATGGAGGCCGCCGCCCAGGCACTCGACGAGTTCGAGGTGCGCTACGAGGTCGACGTCGTCTCCGCGCACCGCATGCCGCGCGAGATGGTCGCGTACGGCGAGCAGGCCGCCGGGCGCGGCCTCAAGGCGATCATCGCGGGCGCCGGCGGCGCGGCCCACCTGCCGGGCATGCTCGCCTCGGTGACGCCGCTGCCGGTGATCGGCGTTCCGGTGCCGCTGAAGTACCTGGACGGCATGGACTCGCTGCTGTCCATCGTCCAGATGCCGGCCGGGGTGCCGGTCGCCACCGTCTCGGTGGCCGGCGCGCGCAACGCGGGCCTGCTGGCGGTGCGGATGCTCGCCGCGCACGACACCGACCTGCTGGAGCGGATGCGGCACTTCCAGGAGGAGCTGAACCAGCAGGCGACCGAGAAGGGCAAGCGCCTGCGTGCCAAGGTGGAGGGGTCGGCCGGCTTCGGTTTCGGAGGCAAGTAGATGAGCACCGGGGACGAACTGCTCGCGCGGGCACGGGAACTGCTCGATGCCGATCCCGTCGTGGACGGGCACAACGACCTCCCCTGGCGGCTGCGCGAGCAGGTGCGCTACGACCTCGACCTGCGGGACATCGCCGCCGACCAGTCGGCGCACCTGCACACCGACCTCCCCCGGCTGCGGGCCGGGCGGGTCGGCGCCCAGTTCTGGTCGGTGTACGTGCGCAGCGGCCTGGCCGGCGGGGACGCCGTCGCCGCCGTGCTGGAGCAGATCGACTGCGTCCGGCGCCTGATCGGGCGCCACCCCGGCGACCTGCGGGCCGCGTTCACCGCCGACGACATGGAGTCCGCCCGCGCCGAGGGCCGCATCGCCTCGCTGATGGGCGCCGAGGGCGGGCACTCCATCGCCAACTCCCTCGGTGTGCTGCGGACGTTGTACGCGCTGGGTGTGCGCTACATGACGCTCACCCACAACGACACCATCGACTGGGCGGACTCGGCCACCGACGCGCCCCGGCACGGCGGTCTGACCCCCTTCGGCGAGGAGGTCGTCCGCGAGATGAACCGCCTCGGCATGCTCGTCGACCTCTCGCACGTCTCGCCCGACACGATGCGCGCGGCGCTGCGGGTGTCCCGGGCGCCGGTGCTGTTCTCGCACTCCTCCGCGCGGGCGGTCTGCGACCACGTGCGCAATGTGCCCGACGACGTGCTGGAGCGCCTGCCGGACAACGGCGGGGTCGCCATGGCGACCTTCGTGCCGCAGTTCGTGCTGCCCGCCGCGGCCGAGTGGATCGTCGGAGCCAACGCCGAGATGACCGCGCACGGGCTGCACCCGCTGGACCAGACGCCGCAGGCACTGGCGGTCCAGCGGGCCTACGAGGACGCCAACCCCCGGCCGGTCGCGACCATCGGCACCGTCGCCGACCATCTGGACCACATGCGTGAGGCGGCCGGTGTCGACCACATCGGGCTCGGCGGCGACTACGACGGCGTCTCGTACCTGCCCGAGGGCCTGGGCGACGTGTCCGGCTACCCGCGGCTCTTCGCCGAACTGCTGCGCCGCGGCTGGTCGCGGGAGGACCTGGCAAAGCTGGCGTGGCGGAACGCGGTACGCGTCCTGCGGGACGCGGAGTCGGTGGCGGCGGACCTGCGGGACGAGCGGCCGTCCAACGCCTCCATCGAGGAACTGGACGCCTCCGCCGCCCCCGGCAGGGAATGACACCGGCCACCGACGAACAACCGCAAGAAGCGCGGTCCTCACCGTCCGCACGCGTCGGCCGCCTCCGCGGCCTCCTCGCCGAACTGCCGCGCCGCGGCCGGTCGCAGGAGGACCTGGCGAAGCCGGCATGGCACAACGCGGTGCGCGTCCTGCGACCCTGACGGGCCGTCACGTGGCGCGGGGCGGCCGAGGTCGTCGCCCCGGTCGCACGAAAACCGACGCACCGCGGGATGCGCCGGGATGGGGAACGGTGGAGGTCGGGGAGCCGGCTACGCGGGAGCCGCGACCTCGGCCCAGACCGTCTTGCCGGGCTGCCCGTCCATGCCGCGCAGCACACCCCAGTCCAGGCAGAGCCGCTGCACGATGAACATGCCGTGCCCGCCCGGCCGGCCGGCGCGGTGCGGGGTCCGCGGGGCGGGGTCGCCCACGCCGCCGTCGGCGACCTCCAGACGGAGCGATTTGGGCTGCCGGTGCAGCCGCAGTTCCTCGGGGCCGCCCGCGTGCAGGCAGGCGTTCGTCACCAGCTCGGAGACGACCAGCAGGACGTCCTCGGCGGCGGCCCGCCGGTCCGCGGAGTCGGCCGGGAGCCAGCCCCAGTCGTTCAGGGCCTGCCGTGTGAAGTCACGTGCCATGGGCACGGCGCCCGCGACACCCGACAGATGGAGTCTGCGCACCTGGGCCTCCCCCGGTCCGGAGGGCAGCGCGTCCGCGCCGCCCGAGTTGCGGTCGTCCGCCGCAGGGGGCCGCGTGGTGCTCATCAGCGCCTCCACTCACCGATGTCCGCCAGTGTCAGATGTGATCCCGAGGTGTCTCCTGCCCTGCCCTCCCCGCGGGACACATCCGGATTGCCGGGCGACCAGGGCACGCCGCACGGGCCCCCGCGCGGGGCCCGCCGGAGGATCACTCCTTGAGCGCGTCGTCCAGCGTGTCGTGCACGGTGAAAACGGCCTCGGCACCGGTGATCGAAAAAACCTTGGCCACGGCCGGCCGCATCCCCGCCAGGTGGACGGAACCACCGGCCGCCTCCGCCTTCAGACGGGCGCCGAGCAGCACGTTCAGTCCGGTGGAGTCGCAGAACTCCAGACCGGTGCAGTCCACGACGAGCGTGCTGTGACCGTCCTCGACGAGCTGGTCCAGCGGCTCGCGCAGCAGGTCCGCCGTGTGGTGGTCGAGCTCACCGGTGGGCGCGACGACCGCGCTCGTGCCCGAGCGGCTCACAGCGACACGCAGCCGGTCACGGCCGGTCGTCCCGACCATCTCGCGGTCCATGCGCACTCCTCCCGGATGAATCGGCCATGCGCATCTCGCACCCTACGCGCTTTCCTGACCTCGGTGGTAGTCGCTCCGGGAGACCTGCGGCCCCTGCCGGGACCGCGCCAGGACAGGACCGGCCCGAGTTGCAATATCCGCGCCAAACGGGGTAGGCGTGGAGTGTGGGCTGAATTCCTGGTTCCGCATGCCCCCGTCACCGCACCGAGGGAGGAGAGCATGGCATCCCGGCTCGACGCGCGCGACGCGTCGGCGACTACGGAGACCACCGTTCACAAGGAGTACGGGACCCCGGAGGGCCTGGAGGACCTGCCGGAGATCCCGCCTTACGACGAGGTGGGGCCGGTGGACGCACGGGCGCTGTCCAAAACGCTCTTCCAGCGACTGGAGACGCTGGAGGAGGGCACCCACGAGTACAGCTATGTGCGCAACACCCTGGTCGAGCTCAATCTCGCCCTGGTGAAGTTCGCGGCGTCCCGGTTCCGCTCCCGCAGCGAGCCGGTCGAGGACATCGTCCAGGTCGGCACGATCGGGCTGATCAAGGCCATCGACCGCTTCGAGATGAGCCGCGGCGTCGAATTCCCCACCTTCGCCATGCCGACGATCATCGGCGAGATCAAGCGGTTCTTCCGCGACACCTCCTGGTCCGTGCGCGTCCCGCGCCGGCTGCAGGAACTCCGCCTGGACCTGGCCAAGGCCGGTGACGAACTGGCCCAGAAGCTGGACCGCGCGCCGACCGTCGCGGAACTCGCCGAGCGGCTGCAGATCAGCGAGACCGAGGTCGTCGAGGGCATGAGCGCCAGCAACGCGTACACCGCGAGCTCACTGGACGCCCAGCCCGAGGAGGACGACTCCGAGGGTGCGCTCGCCGACCGGATCGGCTACGAGGACCACGGTCTGGAGGGGATCGAGTACGTGGAGTCCCTCAAGCCCCTGATCGCCGAGCTCCCCTACCGCGACCGGCAGATCCTGTCGCTGCGCTTCGTGGGCAACATGACACAGTCCGAGATCGGCCAGGAACTGGGCATCTCGCAGATGCACGTGTCCCGGCTGCTGACCCGCACCCTCGGACGGCTCAGGCGCGGCCTGCTCGTGGAGGACTGACCCCCTCCAGCTCTCTCCTGCGGAACGGCCCCCGCCCCTCTCACCAGGCGCGGGGGCCGTTCTGCTGGGTTCGCTCACCCGGACCGCCTTCACACCCCCCACCGGGGATCAGGCGCTTGCAGCTACGGAGGGGGCGGGGTTGGAGGGGTGGTGTTCTGGACTGTGGAGCATATTTGGGTGCACAACCCGGGGCACGCAGCCGACAGTGCTTGAGGCACCTAAATGTGCTGTCCAGAATGGCAGCCCCGGAGGCCCCGAACCCGGCCCCCACACAACGCGCGTCGGGGCGCCCAGACCGTGCCGGGCACACGGGCGGGCGGGCGGGGAAAAAACCCGGTACAGCAAAGCGCAGCGCTACGCCGGGACCCGCACCCCCCGCCGCCACACGGCGGAGACCAGCGGCACCCCGGGCCGGTAGGCCAGGTGCACGTGCGAGGGAGCGTCCAGCAGCACCAGGTCCGCCCGCGCCCCCGGCGCCAGGTGCCCGACGTCCTCGCGGCGCAGCGCCCGCGCCCCGCCCCACGTGGCCGCCCGCACCGCCTCGTCCGGGGTCATGCGCATGTCCCGCACGGCCACGGCCACGCAGAAGGGCATCGAGCTGGTGAAGGAGGAGCCGGGGTTGCAGTCCGTGGACAGCGCGACCGTGACGCCCGCGTCGATCAGCCGCCGCGCGTCGGGGTAGACCGCGCGGGTGGAGAACTCGGCGCCGGGGAGCAGGGTGGCCACCGTACGGCCGCCCGCCAGGGCGTCGACATCGGCGTCGGTGAGGTGCGTGCAGTGGTCCGCCGAGGCGGCGTCCAGCTCCACGGCGAGCTGCACACCGGGGCCGTGGCCGAGCTGGTTGGCGTGGACGCGCGGGACCAGGCCGCGGGCGGCGCCCGCGGTGAGGATCGCGCGGGCCTGGTCGCCGTCGAAGGCGCCGCGCTCGCAGAAGACGTCGACCCAGCGGGCGTGCGGGGCGCAGGCGTCGAGCATCGGGCCGGTGACGAGGTCGACGTAGCCGGCGGGGTCGTCGGCGTACTCGGGGGCGACGATGTGAGCACCGAGATAGGTGACCTCGTCGGCGTGGTCGCCCGCGATCCGCAGCGCGCGGGCCTCGTCGTGCGGGGTGAGGCCGTAGCCGGACTTGGTCTCGATGGTGGTGGTGCCCTGGCGCAGCGCCTCGGCGACGTAGCGGGCGACGTTGGCGTGCAGTTCCTCGTCGCTCGCGGCCCGGGTGGCGGCGACGGTGGTGCGGATGCCGCCCGCGGTGTAGGCCTGGCCGGACATGCGGGCGTTGAACTCGCGGGTGCGGTCGCCGGCGAAGACCAGGTGGGAGTGGGAGTCGACGAAGCCGGGGACGACCGCCCGTCCCGCCGCGTCGTACGCCTCGTCGGCGGCGGGCGCCTGCGCGCTGGGGCCGACCCAGGCGACGTGCTCCCCGTCGATGACGACGGCGGCGTCCTCCAGCAGGCCGAGCGGGCCCTCGCCGAGTGCCGGGTCGTTGGTGACCAGGCTGCCGATGCCGGTGATGACACTGCTGCTCATGAGGGGCTTCCTTCGACGGCGGAGAGTTCGGCGATCGCGGCGGCCAGCGCCCCGCCCACGTCGCGCACGAACTGGTGGGCCCCGTCGCGCACGATGTGGCGCCCGCCGACCACGGTGTGCCGGACATCGGCGTTGGTGGCGGCGAAGACCGCCGTCTCCACACCCAGTCCGGGCGGCGGTCCCGCGGTGCGGGCGGAGTCCAGGGCGACGGTGGTGAAGTCGGCGAGGGCGCCCGGCTCCAGCCGGCCGCCGTCCGCCCAGCCGAGCGAGGCGTGCCCGTCGGCGGTGGCGGCTGCCAGCAGGGCGGCGGCCGTCCAGTGGCCGCGGGTGCGGGTGCGCAGGCGCTCGTCGAGCTCCATCGCGCGCGCCTCCTCGAACAGGTCGATCACCGCGTGACTGTCGCTGCCCAGGCTCAGCGGGCTGCCCGCTTCCTGGAGCGCCCGGGCGGGGCCGATGCCGTCGGCGAGGTCGCGTTCGGTCGTGGGGCACATGCAGATCGTCGTGCCGGAGCCGCCGAGCAGCGCGATGTCCTCCTCGGTGAGGTGCGTGGCGTGCACCGCCGAGGTGCGCGGGCCGAGCACGCCGTGGTCGGCGAGCAGCCGGGTGGGGGTGACGCCGTACGCGGCCAGGCAGGCCTCGTTCTCCGCGGGCTGCTCCGACAGGTGCACATGCAATGGGGCCTGCCGGTCCCGCGCCCAGCGCACGACGGTGCCCAGCTCCCCCGCGGGAACCGCCCGCACCGAGTGCACGGCGGCGCCGATCCGTACCTGCGGGCCGTCGCGCAGCACGGCGGCGCGCTCGGCCCAGGACTCCGCGTCGCCGTCGCTGAACCGCAGTTGGTGCGGCTCGGGGGCGGCGCCGAAACCGGAGGAGAGGTAGACGGTGTCCAGCAGCGTGATGCGGATGCCGGCCTCGTGGGCGGCGGCGATCAGGGCCTGACCCATCGCGTTGGGGTCGGCGTAGGGGGCGCCGCCGGGCCGGTGGTGCACGTAGTGGAACTCGCCGACGCAGGTGATGCCGGCCAGCGCCATCTCCGCGTACGCGGCCTTGGCGAGGGCGAAGTAGTTCTCGGGCGTGAGCCGCCCGGCCACCGCGTACATCACCTCCCGCCACGTCCAGAACGTGCCGGCGCCCGCCTGCACGGTGCCGCGCAGCGCCCGGTGGAAGGCATGGCTGTGCGCGTTGGCCAGGCCCGGCAGGGTCAGCCCGCGCAGCGCGACCGCACCCACGGGCGGCGCCGGCACATCGGTGCGCAGCGCGGCGATCCGGCCGTCGGCGGTGGCCTCCACGACCACGCCCGCCCGGACCCGGCCGCCGGTCCAGGCGTACTCGGCCCAGTAGCTCTGCGGGGTCAGTGACACGCCAGGCCCTCCAGTACGTCGGCGAGCGCGGTCACCCCGGCCGCGCAGTCGTCCTCGGTCGCGGTCTCCGCCGGGGAGTGCGAGACCCCCGTCGGGTTCCGTACGAACAGCATGGCGGTCGGCACCGCCTCGGAGAGGATGCCGGCGTCGTGTCCCGCGCCGGTCGGCAGCACGGGAGCGCCACCGAGCAGCTTGGCGAGTGCGTCGCGCAGGTCGTGGGCGAACTCCACGACCGGGGTGAACGACTCGCGGGTCATGGTGACGGCGACGCCGTCCCGCCCGCCCCGCTCCACCGCGGCCCGCTCGATCTGCGCGACGAGCGCGGCGAGGGTCGCCTCGTCGGCCGCGCGCGAGTCCAGCCAGCCGCGCACCAGGGAGGCGATGGCGTTGACGCCGTTGGGTTCGACGCCGACCTTGCCGAAGGTGGCCAGCGCCCCGGCGGACCGGGCCTCTTCGCGGGCCGCGAGCACGGTGGCGGCGTACGTCAGCATCGGGTCGTGGCGGTCGTCCAGGCGGGTGGTGCCCGCGTGGTTGGCCTCACCGTGGAAGTCGAACCGCCAGCGGCCGTGCGGCCAGATCGCGGAGGCGACGCCCACCGCGTGGGGGGTGTCGGCGAGGAAGCGGCCCTGCTCGACGTGGAGTTCGACGAACGCGCCGATCCTCGCGAGGCGTTCGGGGTCCGGGCCGATCGCCTCGGGGTCGTGCCCGGCGCGTTCCATGGCCCGCGCGAGGGTGACGCCGTCGCCGTCGCGCAGTTGCCGGGCCTTGTCCGGGGTGAGCTGCCCGGCGGTGAGCCGGGAGCCGACGCAGGCCAGTCCGAAGCGCGCGCCCTCCTCGTCGCCGAAGTTGACGATCGCCAGGGGCTTGTCCGGGCGGGCGCCGCGGGCGCGCAGTTCGTCCAGCGCCGCGAAGGACGAGACGATGCCGAGCGGGCCGTCGAAGGCGCCGCCGTCCGGCACCGAGTCCAGGTGCGAACCCGTGACGACGGCATCCCCCGCTGCGGGGTCGCCGAGCCAGGCCCACTGGTTGCCGTTGCGGTCCAGCTCGTAGGCCAGGCCCCGGCTCTCGGCCTGCGCGCGGAACCAGGCGCGGCAGTCGGTGTCCGCGCCGGTCCAGGCGTGGCGGCGGTAGCCGCCGGAGCCGGAGTCGCGGCCGATCGGCCGCAACTCCGTCCACATCTCGTGGAACGAGGAGGTCACGCGGTTCCGTCCTCGCGCATCGGGACGCGCACCCCGCGCTCGGCCGCGACCTCCTCGGCGCGGTCGTAGCCCGCGTCGACGTGCCGGATGACACCCATGCCGGGGTCGTTGGTGAGCACGCGGCGGATCTTCTCGCCCGCCAGCTTGGTGCCGTCGGCGACGGTGACCTGGCCGGCGTGGATCGAGCGGCCGATGCCGACGCCGCCGCCGTGGTGGATGGAGACCCAGGAGGCGCCGGAGGCGACGTTGACCATGGCGTTGAGCAGTGGCCAGTCGGCGATGGCGTCGGAGCCGTCGAGCATGGCCTCGGTCTCGCGGTACGGGGAGGCCACCGAGCCCGCGTCGAGGTGGTCGCGGCCGATGACCACCGGGGCGGCCAGGGTGCCGTCGGCGACCATCTCGTTGAAGCGCTCGCCGGCCTTGTCGCGCTCGCCGTAACCGAGCCAGCAGATGCGGGCGGGCAGGCCCTGGAAGTGGACGCGCTCACCGGCCATCTTGATCCAGCGGGCCAGCGACTCGTTCTCCGGGAAGAGCTCCAGGATCGCCTTGTCGGTCTTGGCGATGTCGGCCGGGTCGCCGGACAGCGCCGCCCACCGGAAGGGGCCCTTGCCCTCGCAGAACAGCGGGCGGATGTAGGCGGGGACGAAGCCGGGGAAGGCGAACGCCCGGTCGTAGCCCGCGAGCTGGGCCTCGCCGCGGATGGAGTTGCCGTAGTCGAAGACCTCGGCGCCGGCGTCCATGAAGCCGACCATGGCCTCGACGTGCAGGGCCATCGCCTCGCGCGCCCGCTGGGTGAACTCGGCGGGCTTCTCGGCCGCGTAGGAGGCCATGTCCGCGAAGTCGACGCCGACCGGCAGGTACGCCAGCGGGTCGTGCGCGGAGGTCTGGTCGGTGACGATGTCGATGGGCGCGTCCATGGCCAGCAGCTGCGGCACCAGTTCGGCGGCGTTGCCCAGCACGCCGATGCTGAGCGCCTTGCGCCGGTCGCGGGCCTCGGTGGCCAGGGTGAGGGCGTGCTCCAGGGAGTCGGCCTTCACGTCCAGGTAGCGGTGCTCGATACGGCGCTCGATGGCGCGCGGGTCGACGTCGATGCAGATGACGACGCCGCCGTTCATGGTGACGGCGAGCGGCTGGGCGCCGCCCATGCCGCCGAGCCCGGCGGTGAGGGTGATGGTGCCCGCGAGGCTGCCGCCGAACTTCTTCTCGGCGACGGCGGCGAAGGTCTCGTACGTGCCCTGGAGAATGCCCTGGGTGCCGATGTAGATCCACGAACCGGCCGTCATCTGGCCGTACATGGTCAGGCCCAGCGCTTCCAGGCGGCGGAACTCCTCCCAGGTGGCCCAGTCGCCGACCAGGTTGGAGTTGGCGATGAGCACACGCGGCGCCCACTCGTGGGTCTGCATCACGCCGACCGGGCGGCCCGACTGGACGAGCATCGTCTCGTCCTGTTTCAGGCCCTGGAGGGTGCGGACCATCGCGTCGAAGGAGCGCCAGTCGCGGGCGGCCTTGCCGGTGCCGCCGTACACGACGAGCTTCTCGGGGTGCTCGGCGACCTCCGGGTCGAGGTTGTTCTGCAGCATCCGCAGCGCGGCCTCCTGCTGCCAGCCCTGTGCGGTGAGCGCGCTGCCGCGCGGTGCGCGCACGGTCCTCGGTCCGCTGCCGGTTGCGGTCATGCCCCTGCCTCCTCGCGACTGGATTGAATCATTCACATCCTTGCCTGGTGAATAGCCCCAGTCAACCGGGTCTCTTCCCCTGAGGGAATTGTCCGCCCGCGCCACCATGGAGGCATGAGCCGACGGGGGAACGTCCTGCGCGCCGCCGTGGAACACGGACTGGTCGGACCGGAGCAGCCGGTGGCCGGCCTGCTGGACCTGGACGGGATCCGCGCCTCCGCCGCGGCCCTGCGGGAGGCGTTCGCCGTGCCCGGCACCGAGGTCACGCACACCTTCGCCGTCAAGGCGGCCTCCCTCGTACCGGTGCTGCGGCTGCTGGCGGAGGAAGGCATCGGGGCCGAGGTCGCCAGCCCCGGCGAACTCGCCCTCGCCCGGGCGGCGGGCGTCCCGGCGGACCGCACCGTCCTGGACTCCCCCGCCAAGACACCCGCCGAACTCGCCGAGGCCCTCGCCCTCGGCATCGCCGTCAACGCCGACAACTTCCAGGAACTCGCCCGGCTGGACCGGCTCGTACGGCCCGGAACGGCCCCGCCCCTCGGACTGCGCGTCAACCCGCAGGTCGGCGGCGGCAGCATCGGCGCGATGAGCACCGCCACCGCCACCTCGAAGTTCGGCGTCGCCCTGCGCGACGAGGGCGCCGCCGACCGGGTCGTCCGGGCCTTCCTCGACCGCCCCTGGCTCACCCGCCTCCACACCCACACCGGCTCCCAGGGCGTCCCCCTGGAACGCATGGCGGCCGGCGTCCGGGCCACGTACGAACTCGCCGAGCGCATCAACCAGGCGGCCGGACGACAGCAGGTCCGCGTCATCGACATCGGCGGCGGCCTGCCGGTCGACTTCACCACCGACGAGGTACGGCCCACCTTCGCCGAGTACGCCGGGATGCTGCGGGCCGCCGTTCCGGGGCTCTTCGACGGGCGCTACGGGCTCGTCACCGAGTTCGGCCGCTCACTGCTGGCCCGGCACGGCACGGTCCTCGCGCGGGTCGAGTACACCAAGTCCGCGGGCGGCCGGGCCATCGCGGTCACCCACGCCGGCGTGCAGGTCGCCACCCGCACCGTCTTCGCCCCGCAGTCCTGGCCGCTGCGGGTGCTGGCGCTCGACGCCAAGGGCGTCGCGAAGCAGGGTGAGCCCGTGCTCCAGGACATCGCCGGCCCCTGCTGCTTCGCGGGCGACCTCGTCGCCTCCGCGCGCGCCCTCCCCCTACTGGAGGAGGGCGATTTCGTCGCCCTCCTCGACACCGGCGCCTACTACTTCTCCACGCACTTCGCCTACAACTCCCTCCTCCGCCCCGCCGTCCACGGCCACACCGGCGACCCCCCGCGCTTCCGCACCCTGCGCCGCGCCCAGACCCTCGCGGAACTCGTCACGGAATCCGGCGGCTGAGCGGCGGCGCGGGGCGCCGCACCACCGGGCCGACCGCGCCCGTGCCCCCCCACCCGCCGGCGGTGCCGGGCCCTCCGGGCCGACCCACGCCCCGGCGACGTTCTCCTCGTCCCCACCGAACTCGCGCCTGCGGCGCCCGGCCAGCGGGCCGCAGCTGCGCCACGCGGAACGCCACCGCGGCCGAGCCAACCCGGCTCGGACGGCTGCGCCCGGGCCGAAGCCGCCGCACGCCCGCCGGCATCGCCCGGTCGACGTCGCGCAACTGCGCCGCTGGGCACGGCCCCGGGGAACACCACCGTGGCCTGGCGGGTCGGCTGAGCGCCGGAACTGCACGAGCGCGGGACGAGCCCGACCCGGACCGCCGCACGACCACGGCTGCACGCGCCGGCCCCGAGCCGCACGCAACACCACAGGGCCCGAAGCGGGCGCGGGGCCGGACGACCGCACCAGGGCACCCCGGGCCGAAGCCTCCACACACCCGGCAACCCCGCCACGGCCGCACCGATCCAGCGCCTGCCTCTCGGACTGCCGCACCACAGGGCCCTCCGGCGCCCGTCAACGACTCCCCGTCCGCACCGAACTCGTGCCCGCGCCCCGCGCCACCAGGACCGGGGACGAACACGAACTGGACGACCAGATCGACACGACGGGCGGACTGCGCCTGCACCGCACGCAACACCACAGGGCCCGAAGCGGGCGCGGGGCCGGACGACCGCACCAGGGCACCCCGGGCCGAAACCTCCACACACACCCGGCAACCCCGCCACGGCATCGCCCGGCCAACGGACGACAGCCGAGCCGCACAGACCCCGCGGAGCGATGCCGGGGCCGAACCGCCCACGCGTCCGGCGGCAGCACTCACGCCTGTATGGCCAGGTCAACGACCGACGGCTGAGCCACACAGGATGCCGCACCATGGGTCCCTCCGGGCCGAACGCACGCCCACCCGGCCGGACGGCGCGGGACGCCGCACCGCCGCGGCACCTCGGGCGGAACCGCCCGCGAGGTCGGTCGGCGACGTCACCGCGAGCCAAGGTCACCCGGCGATCGTTGCGCAGGCCCGCGCAGCAGGCCGCACGGGAACCGGTGGACGGCGGCACAGGGCTCGACCGCCCGCACGGGACGCGCGGCCCCGCGGCCGGAGGCCGGTCAGCGGCGGGTGCCGCCGGGGGCGGCGTCGCCGGCGGCCGGGCCGGTGGCCTCGTAGGACGGGACGGACGGCGCGGCGGGGCCGCGGCCCGCGTGCTCGGGGCGGACCCAGATCAGTTCGTCGTGCGCGCGCTCCCACCGGCCTATGCCGACCGCCTTGGCCCACAGGCCCGCGCCGAGGCCGGCGAGCAGCATGCCGCCCGCCGCCGGGACGGCGACGCTGGAGGCGAGAGCGACGGCGAAGGCGCCCAGCAGCCACCAGCGGCGGGAGCGCGCCCAGCCGCGGGCCGTGACGCGGCGGTCCTGGAGAAACACCGACCTCGGGGCGCGCTCCGCCCGCCCGGCCAGGGCCGCGTAGCGGCGGCGTCGGACGAGGAAGGCGGCGAAGGCGGCCACGACGAACAGGGCGGCGCCGCCGAGGACGCCGATGCGCCGCCCGGTCAGGCCGGGGACGAAGACCCCGATGCCCGCCGCGAGGACCCCGAGCCACCACAGCCAGCGTGCTTCCGTCCGTACCAGGACCGCGACCCTTGCCAGCACATACGTTCCGCGTACCACGTCCTGCCCCTCCCTCGCGTTCCGTCACATGTCGAGGGGGGAGGTTACTCGGCGAACTTCAAGATTCCGTGAGGAGAACGGGAGCCTTTTCCGGCCCGCCGTCATTCCACGAACAGGCCCGCGGCCGCCGCCTTCGCGTCGAACTCCTCCAACCGCGCCTGGGCGTCGGGCAGCCCGTCGCACATGGCCTCCAGCAGCATCCGCCCCAGCAGCATCGGGGCGCACGCGGTGTCGAAGGCGAGGCCGGTGCCGACCGCCGCCGGGAGCAGGATGTCGGAGTGCGCCGCGACCGGCGCGAAGGCGCTGTCGGCCACGGTCACGACGGTGAGCCCCGCCCCGCGGGCGTACGCCAGCGCCTCGACGACCTCGCGCGGGTGCCGCGGCAGGGCGAAGCACAGCAGCGCGCTCGCGCCGGCCAGCACCGCCGCGTCGACGCGGTCGGCGAGCATGCTGCCGCCCTCGTCGAGCAGGCGCACGTCGGGGTGGACCTTGCCCGCGAAGTAGGCGAAGCCGCGGGCCTGGGCGGCGGCGGCGCGCAGGCCGAGCACGAGCAGCGGCCGCGATCCGGCCAGCAGCGCGCCGGCCCGGGCGACGGGCGCCGGGTCGGCGAGGAGGGCCGCGAGATGCCGCAGGTTCTCGATCTCGGCCTGGACGGCCTCCTGGTACTCGTTGTACGTGTCGCCCGCCGGCCGGCCCTCGGGCACCGCGGCGGGGACGACCTCCCGCAGGTGGCGGCGGAGCGCGGGGTAGCCGTCGAAGCCGAGGGCGACGGCGAAGCGGGTCACGGAGGGCTGGCTGACGCCGGCGAGTTCGGCGACCTCGACACTGGACAGGAAGGGCGCGTCGACCGCGCGCCGCACCAGGCAATGGGCGATGCGGCGCTGGGTGGGTGTGAGGCGGTGGGCCTCGAACAGCTTCATCAGACGCGCCGACGCGGTGTCGTTGTCCGTCGACATCTGGTCTCTCCCCGTCCGTTGCCGCTCCTCCGGCAAGCGTGCCATGCCGTGCGGCCCGCGCACCTACGCGGGCGGCAGCAGCTTCTTCTGGGGCTTGCCCATCGCGTTGCGCGGCAGTTCGGCCAGGAAGCGCACCTTGCGGGGGCGCTTGTGCACCGACAGGTGCCCGGCGACGAAGTCGATCAGCTCCCGCTCGGTCACCCCTTCGGCGACGACGTACGCGACGATCTCCTGGCCGAGGTCCGCGTGCGGCGCGCCGACGACCGCCGCCTCCCGCACCGCGGGGTGGTCCAGCAGCGCGTTCTCGACCTCGCCCGCGCCGATGCGGTAGCCGCCGGACTTGATCAGGTCGGTGGAGGCCCGGCCGACGATGCGGTGCATGCCGTCGGGGTCGACCGCCGCGATGTCGCCGGTGCGGAACCAGCCGTCCTCGGTGTAGGAGGCGGTGGTGGCCTCGGGGCGGCCGAGGTAGCCGTCGAAGAGCGTCGGACCGGTCAGTTGCAGTTCCCCGATCTCCTCGCCGGGCTGGGCCGCGATCCGGGTGCGGATGCCGGGCAGGGGGAGGCCGACTGACCCGGGCCGCCGCTCGCCGGAGGCGCGGGTGCTCACCGTGATCAGGGTCTCCGTCATGCCGTAGCGCTCGACGGGCCGCTGCCCGGTCAGCGCCTCCAGGTCCCGGAAGACCGGCGCGGGCAGCGGCGCGCTGCCGGAGACCAGCAGCCGGGCGCCGGCGAGCGCCTTGGCCGCCTCCGGCTCGGCGGCCACGCGGCCCCAGACGGTGGGGACGCCGAAGTACAGGCTGCCGCCCGCCTCCGCGTACGCCTGCGGGGTCGGGCGCCCGGTGTGGACCAGGCGGCTGCCGGTGCGCAGCGCGCCGAGCACGCCGAGCACCAGGCCGTGCACGTGGAACAGCGGCAGGCCGTGGACGAGGGTGTCCTGCGCGGTCCACTCCCACGCCCCGGCGAGGGCGTCCAGGTCGGCGGCGATCGCGCGGCGCGGCACGAGGACGCCCTTGGGGGCGCCGGTGGTGCCGGAGGTGTAGAGCAGGAGGGCGGTGGTGTCCGGTCCCGGCTCGGGGCCCTCGAAGGCCGCGCTCTCCGCGAGGTCGACCGGGGGCGCCTCGACCGCCCCGGAGTCCGCGAGGATGTGCCCGCGCTCGGCCGGGCCCGCGTCGGGCGGCACCGGCACCACCGGCACTCCCGCGAGCAGTCCGCCGACGACCGCGACGACCGTCTCCAGGGTCGCGGTCGCGTGCACGGCCACCGCGGGGGCCCCCGCGATCCGCCGTGCCACGGCCCCGGCCGCGGCCAGCAGCCCTTCGCGGGAGGTGGCGGACCCCGCGACGACGAGTGCGTCGGGGCGGTCGCCGTGGTCGCCGTACAGCGCGGTCAGCAGGGGCCTGGATGCGGTCACGGCACGACCCTACTGGGGAGGGGGGAGCGCCCCTGAGAGAGTTCGGGGGTTTCCCCCAGTGCCCCGGCGCCCCGCCGTCCGTACGGTGGCGTCATGGACGCCCGCGACCCAGAGCTGAAGAAGGAATTCGCCGCCACCCTTCAGGCGCGCAAGGACCTCGGCGAGGAGTACGAGTCGGCGCTCGTCGACTCCTTCCTGGAGAAGATCGACCAGCGCATCGACGCCCAGGTCGAACGGCGCGTGCGCCGTGAACTCGCCGAGCACCAGACGGCGTTCGCCCGCGCCGGCCGCCAGGTCGGGCCGCGCGGCGACGAGGGCCGCAGCCGCTTCGGCGCGCGCTACGGCTTCGCCGGCTTCTCCCTCATCATGGCCATCCCGCTCTCCGCGATCGGCGCGAGCGAGCACCTGCCCGGGCTGCTCATCGCCTGGGCCGGGATCGTGGGCGTGAACGTCGCCCAGTCGATGGGGTTCCTGTTCGCCGAACGCGAGCAGGACCGGCGCGCCCGCCGCAGGAACCCGGACGCCTGGGAGGACTGACCCCGAGGAGCGTCAGCGCGCGAACAACGCCACGACCCGCTCCGCCGCCGCCTTGTCGCGGGCCGCCGCGAACTGCTGCGGCCCGCCCGCCATACGGAAGGGCAGCCCGTCCGCGGACAGCACCGTGCCGCCCGCCTCGGTGACGAGGAGCACGCCCGGGGAGTGGTCCCAGGGGTTGTCGTAGGCGTACGTGGCCGCGTCGAGCCGGCCCAGGGCCACGTCGAGGTAGTCGCAGCCGGCCGAACCGCTCGCGCAGGGCTTGATGCCGTGCCCGGGGCCGAGGTCGTACAGGGCGCGGTGCTGGCCGGGGGTGAGGTTCGCCGGGCGGGCCCCGGCGACCAGCAGCACCTCGTCCGGTGCGTCCGGGGCGGCCGGCAGCCGCAGCGGGCGCCCGCCGGACCGCGCGCCCTCGCCGCGCCGCGCGGTGGCCAGGACACCGTCCACCGGCCGGTAGACCCAGCACGCCAGCAGCTCGCCGCGGGCGGCGAGCGCGACCTGGGTGACGAAGGAGGCGTCGCCGCGGACGAAGTTGGAGGTGCCGTCGACCGGGTCGACGATCCAGACCGGGGCCTCGCCCAGCCAGGCGTCGAGCAGCCCGGGGTCGCCGTGCACGGCCTCCTCGCCGATCACCGCGGAGCCGGGGAGCAGGTCGGTGAGGATCCGCGTGAGGCGTTCCTCGACCCGGCGGTCGGCGACCGTGACCAGGTCCCGCGGCCCCTTCTTCTCGCTGATGTCGCCCGCGGCGAGTCTCCCGAAGCGGGAGAGCGCCTCCTCGTCGGCGACGGCGCGGACGGATTCCTCGACGGCGGCGAACACGTGTGCGTTGATCACGCGGACTCTTTACCAGAAGAGCGGCCCGCGTCGTGACGCGGGCCGCTCCTGGACGCCTTGCGCGGGGACCGCCGCACCCCCGGTCGCCCGGGGGGCGGGACGACGGCGGTCCCCGCGAGGGACGTGGGCCGGGTCAGGGCCTGGCCATGCACGTCCTGGGGTCACCAGGGGAAATCCGGGAGCCGCTCCGGAGGTCCGAGGTGCCACATCCACGCTGCCGGCGGGCCGTCCGGGGGCTGCCCGTCCGTCCTGCCGACATCCACCAATGTGCCGGAGCCGTGTTAAGACCGTGCTGCGCGGACGTGACGCGGATGTACCACTTCTGCAAAACCCTCGCCGCTCCCGCGCAAGGCCCCCGCCATGCGGCTACTTGGCGGTCCCGGCGAGGAACGCCAGCAGGTCCTGCCTGCTCACGACGCCCGTGGGCTTGCCCTCGACCAGGACGACGGCCGCGTCGGCGGTGCCGAGGACGGCCATCAGGTCGGCGACCGGCTCGCCCGAGCCGACCTGCGGCAGCGGCGCGCACATGTGCCGCTCCAGCGGGTCCTCGAGGGTGGCGCGCCCGGTGAACAGCGCGTCCAGCAGCTCGCGCTCCACGACGGAGCCGATGACCTCGGCGGCCATGACGTCGGGGTGGCCGGCGCCCGGCTTGACGATCGGCATCTGCGAGACGCCGTACTCGCGCAGCACCTCGATGGCCTGGCCGACGGTCTCCTCGGGGTGCATGTGCACCAGGTGCGGCAGGCCGCCGTCCTTGCGGTCCAGGACGTCGGCGACGCGGGCCTGGCCGCTGCCCTCCTCCAGGAAGCCGTAGTCGGCCATCCACTCGTCGTTGAAGATCTTCGACAGGTAGCCGCGGCCGGAGTCCGGCAGCAGCACGACGACCACGTCGTCCGGGCCGAGGCGCTCGGCGACCCGCAGCGCCGCGACGACCGCCATGCCGCAGGAGCCGCCGACCAGCAGGCCCTCCTCCTTGGCCAGGCGCCGGGTCATCTGGAAGGCGTCCTTGTCGGAGACGGCCACGATCTCGTCGGCGACGGTGCGGTCGTAGGCGGTGGGCCAGAAGTCCTCGCCGACGCCCTCGATCAGGTACGGGCGGCCGCTGCCGCCGCTGTAGACGGAGCCCTCGGGGTCGGCGCCGACGACCTTGACCGCGCCGTCGGAGGCGTCCTTGAGGTAGCGGCCGGTGCCGGAGATGGTGCCGCCGGTGCCGACGCCCGCCACGAAGTGCGTGATCCGGCCCTCGGTCTGCTCCCACAGCTCGGGGCCGGTGGAGTGGTAGTGGGAGGCCGGGTTGTTGGGGTTGCTGTACTGGTCCGGCTTCCAGGCGTTCGGGATCTCACGGACCAGGCGGTCGGAGACGTTGTAGTACGAGTCGGGGTGCCCGGGGTCCACGGCGGTGGGGCAGACCACGACCTCGGCGCCGTAGGCGCGCAGCACGTTGATCTTGTCGGTGGACACCTTGTCGGGGCAGACGAAGACGCACTTGTAGCCCTTCTGCTGGGCCACGATCGCCAGTCCCACGCCCGTGTTGCCGGAGGTCGGCTCCACGATCGTGCCGCCCGGCTTGAGCTCGCCGCTCTTCTCCGCGGCCTCGATCATGCGCAGCGCGATCCGGTCCTTCACCGAGCCGCCGGGGTTGAAGTACTCGACCTTGGCCAGGACGGTGGCCTGGATCCCTGCGGTCACGCTGTTGAGCCTCACGAGCGGGGTGTTGCCGACGAGGCTGATCATCGAGTCGTGGAACTGCACCATTGTCTCCGGGTTCTCCGAGATTGTGAGGCCAGGGTAAGCGGTTTTCGGGCGTGGCGGCCGCTCCCCCGGGAGCCGGTCGCCGCACGCTTCACACGGGTGTTACGTACGCCCCGGAAGGTCCGGAGGTAGAGTCGCACCGTGGCGCGATCACGACACGTCGCACCTACGACACCGGGCCAGTACAACCGGGGGGTGAGCCATGACCGAGCGGCACCCGAACCGCACCGGGGCCGGCCCGGACACCGCCGACTACGCCGCCGCGCTCAGCGGTCTGGCCGCGGTGGAGTCCGGCCTCGCCGCCGTGCGCGAGCGGCTCACCGCGCTCGCCGCCGCCCGTCCTTCGCGACCGGCCGAACCGGTGATGCCCGGGGGCATCGCCGAGGTCGTCCACGGCGAGGCCGAGCAGCAGCACATCATCGAACAGCTCCAGCGCGAGGCGCGCAAGGAGGTGCTGACCTTCGTGCGGCCGCCGTACGTCTCCTCCGAGGGCAACTTCGTGCAGAAGGAGCGGCTGGCCTCCGGGGTCGAGTACCGCTCGCTGTA
Organism: Streptomyces sp. NPDC046977; assembly: GCF_040644455.1. Lineage (NCBI taxonomy): Bacteria > Bacillati > Actinomycetota > Actinomycetes > Kitasatosporales > Streptomycetaceae > Streptomyces > Streptomyces sp. NPDC046977. Next base: position 116,083 of record NZ_JBEYWO010000021.1, on the reverse strand, counting down.
CGAGACGACCGCGCTGGTCTACCCGGGCGCGGCCGACATGCCCGGCTTTGTCGAGCCCGGCGAGCTGGCGCGGGCCGCGCCGACCGTGCCCATGAAGCTGATGATCGTCGACGCGGAACGAGCGCTGCTGCCGCTGTCCGGGGGCCGCGACCGGTCGGTGGTCTCGTCCGCCGGGCTGCTGCTGCTGCACCCGTCGGTACTGGTGGACGCCCTGCTGGAGCTGTTCGAGGACCGCTGGCTGCGCGGCACGCCGCTGCGGATGCCGGTGGTGGGCGACGCGGAGGAGGACCCGGAGTTCCCCGGCTCCCCCGAGCTGGACGAGCAGCTGCTCTCGCTGCTGATGTCGGGGCTGCCCGACAAGGCGATCGCCTCGCAGCTCGGCATATCCCTGCGCACGCTGCAGCGCAGGATCCGGTCGCTGATGGAGTCCACGGGCACCGCCAACCGCACCCAGCTGGCCTGGTTCGTCGCGCAGCAGCGCCTCACCTGAAGAACGGTTGCGCCGGGCATCGGACGGGGCAACAAGGTGTTGTAAGCATTGCGGGCCGACGGGGGCCCGTGCGCGGCACGGGAGGTGGACCTTGTCCAGGGCAAGGGTGGCGCGGCGGATCGCGACGGCCGCCGCGTACGGAGGAGGCGGGATCGGGCTCCTGGGCGGAGCGGCGGTCGGCCTGGTGCTGACCGAGGCCGCGCTCGCCCGTCGCGTCGTCGGCGGCTCGGACGCCATCCCCCCGCGGGCGGGCGGCCACTACGGCGCCGCCTTCGCGCTGAGCAGCGGCGAACGGCCCATCGTGCTCGCCCTCACGGGTGATTCGACGGCGGCGGGCCAGGGTGTCCACCGGGCGAGCCAGACGATCGGGGCGCTGCTGGCGTCCGGGCTGGCCGCGGTGGCGGAACGGCCGGTGCGGCTGGTCAATGTGGCCAACCCCGGTGCGAAGTCCGACGACCTGGCCCGCCAGGTCGATCTGCTGCTGGCGCAGGACGCGGGCCCGCCGCCCGACCTGTGCGTGGTGATGATCGGCGCGAACGACGTGACGCGGCGGATGCCGCTGGCGGTCTCGGTGCGGATGCTGTCCGACGCGGTGGGGCGGCTGCGCGAGGCGGGCGTCGAGGTGATCGTGGGCACCTGTCCCGACCTCGGCTCGGTCGAGCCGGTCTACCAGCCGCTGCGCTGGATCGCCCGGCGCCTGAGCCGGCAGCTCGCCGCCGCGCAGACCATCGCGGTGGTCGGTGTCGGCGGCCGTACGGTGTCGCTGGGCGACCTGCTGGGCCCCGAGTTCGAGTCGCGGCCGCGCGAGATGTTCGGCCCGGACAACTACCACCCGTCGGCGGAGGGGTACGCGACAGCCGCCATGGCGATGCTGCCGACCCTCTGCGCGGCGCTCGGGCTGTGGCCCGAGGAGGACGAGCGTCCCGACGCCCGCCGCGGCGAGGGCTTCATGCCCGTCGCCCAGGCTGCCGCCGAGGCGGCCGGCGAGGCCGGCACCGAGGTCGCCGCCGCCTCCGGCAGCGTCTCCGGGCCCCGCGGCCGCTGGGCCCTCATCAAGCGCCGCCGTCGCCGCCGGCTGCCCGACACCACCGATCCCACGCTCGCCGCCGAGGCGGCCGAAGCCGCCGCGGCGGCGGCCGAGGCCGCCCAGAACTGACGCCCGCCCCGCGCGGGCGCCTCCCGGGGCGCCTCAGCGGGGCTGGTTGAAGCGCAGAAGGTTGCCCGAGGGGTCGCGGAAGGCGCAGTCGCGGACGCCGTAGGGCTGGTCCATGGGCTCCTGGAGGACCTCGGCGCCCGCGGCGCTGATGCGTTCGAAGGTCGCGTCGCAGTCGGGGGTGGTGAAGATGACGCCGCGGAGCATGCCCTTGGCCATCAGCTCGGACATGGCCTGCTTGTCGGCGGGCGAGGCGTTGGGATTGGCGAGCGGCGACTCCAGGACGATGGAGACGTCCGGCTGCGCCGGGGAGCCGACGGTGACCCAGCGCATGCCCTCGAAGCCGACGTCGTTGCGGACCTCCAGGCCCAGGACGTCGCGGTAGAAGGCGAGTGCCTTGTCGTGGTCGTCGACGGCGATGAAGCACTGTGAGAGCGAGATGTCCATGGCCCTCACGCTAGGGCCTGTCTCACGCCGAGGCGCTGCCCGCCGCCGGGTTCCTGACGGGGCGGGTGAACATCTTGGCCACGCACGCCGGGATCGGCGCGCCCTGCGCGTGGTCGCGGGCGCGGTAGGCGCTCGGGGTCTCGCCGACGAGTTCCGTGAAGCGGGAGCTGAAGGAGCCCAGCGAGGTGCAGCCGACGGCGAAGCAGACCTCGGTGACCGACAGGTCCCCGCGGCGCAGCAGCGCCTTGGCGCGCTCGATCCGGCGGGTCATGAGGTAGCTGTACGGCGTCTCGCCGAACGCGGCCCGGAAGCTGCGGGCGAAGTGGCCGGTCGACATCAGGGCCCCGCGGGCCAGTGCGGGGACGTCCAGGGGGTCGGCGTAGTCCCGGTCCATCGCGTCCCGCGCCTGCCGCAGCCGTACCAGGTCCTCGGAGTTCACCCCGACAGCATCGCATGCGCGCCGCGGGCTAAGCGGGCGCTCAGAAAGAGGCCCGGGTCACAGCGCACAAGACGTGACTGGGTGCTCTACGTACAGGTAACTTCCCCAGGAGTACAGCCGTTCCGACGCCGCCTCGACGAGGAGTCGCGATGCCCGAAGCCGTGATCGTCTCTGCCGCCCGCTCCCCCATCGGCCGGGCCGTGAAGGGGTCCATGAAGGACCTCCGCCCCGACGACCTCACCGCCACCATCATCCAGGCGGCGCTGGCCAAGGTCCCGCAGCTCGACCCGCGGGACATCGACGACCTGATGCTCGGCTGCGGTCTGCCCGGCGGCGAGCAGGGCCACAACCTGGGCCGGATCGTGGCCGTGCAGATGGGCATGGACCACCTGCCGGGCTGCACCGTGACCCGCTACTGCTCCTCCTCGCTGCAGACGACCCGGATGGCGCTGCACGCCATCAAGGCGGGCGAGGGCGACGTCTTCATCTCGGCGGGTGTCGAGACGGTGTCCCGCTTCGTCAAGGGCAGCTCCGACGGCATGCCCGGCACCCACAACCCGCACTTCGCGGAGGCCGAGGCACGTACCGCGGCCCGCGCCGAGCAGGGCGGCGGCGAGTGGCACGACCCGCGTGAGGACGGCCTGGTCCCGGACGCGTACATCGCGATGGGCCAGACCGCGGAGAACCTGGCCGCGCTGAAGGGCATCACCCGCGCCGAGCAGGACGAGTTCGGCGTGCGCTCGCAGAACCTGGCCGAGGAGGCCATCAAGAAGGGCTTCTGGGAGCGCGAGATCACGCCCGTGACGCTGCCCGACGGCACCGTGGTCTCCAAGGACGACGGCCCGCGCGCCGGCGTCACCCTGGAGGGCGTGCAGGGCCTGAAGCCGGTCTTCCGGCCCGACGGCACCGTCACCGCCGGCAACTGCTGCCCGCTGAACGACGGCGCGGCCGCGCTGGTCGTCATGAGCGACACCAAGGCCCGCGAGCTCGGCATCACCCCGCTCGCCCGCGTGGTGTCCACCGGTGTGTCCGCCCTGTCCCCGGAGATCATGGGCCACGGCCCGGTCGAGGCCTCCCGCCAGGCGCTCAAGCGGGCCGGGATGACCATCGGCGACATCGACCTGGTCGAGATGAACGAGGCCTTCGCCGCGCAGGTCATCCCGTCCTACCGGGACCTGGGCGTCGACATCGACCGCCTGAACGTCAACGGCGGCGCGATCGCGGTCGGCCACCCCTTCGGCATGACCGGCGCCCGCATCACCACGACGCTGATCAACTCGCTGCAGTGGCACGACAAGCAGTTCGGCCTGGAGACGATGTGCGTCGGCGGCGGCCAGGGCATGGCCATGGTCATCGAACGCCTGTCGTAATGCCTGTGTGCGTGTCCTAAGTCGCAATCGAACCGCCCCCGGGATGTGACCTTGCCCCGGGGGCGGTCGTTTGCCCAGGTCAGGAGTGCATCACTCGACCGGCTCAAGACTTTGGACCTGCCCATATCGTGACGTTCCGCACTGCAAAGGCCATGGATTTGAGTGCACAGTGGTGTGTACAGGGGGCCAGGCTCGGGAAAGCACAGTCGGGAGTACGCCAGTGAGCGCCATGTTCCTCGTCCTGCTGACGGGTGCGGCAACCGCCGTGGCCGCCGGCTCCGCCGCGCTGTTCGCCACGCGCGGCGTTCGTCGTGACGTCGCCGCCCTGCGCGCGGACCTGGCGGCGGCCACGGCCGCACATGCCGCCGTGCCGGCCGCGCGCGCGGCCGCGGAGACCCCCGGCGTCGAGGCCATACGCACCGCTGTCGCGGACGCCCTCGCCGACGAGCGCGAGCGGGAGCTCGCCGAGGCGCGGGCCTTCTGGGCAGCCCAGGAGGCACCCCTGGCCTACGGCGCCGGCGAGGCGGGCGACGCCGTCGCCGACGCCCAGCTCGACGTCCAGATCTTCGGCGGCACCGGCGCCGCCCCGGGCACCGCGGGCTCGGACTACGAGGTCCTGCCGTACGGCCCGTTCCTGCCCCGCCAGGCGGACCTGACCGGGCTGGAGCCCGGCCCCGTCGGCCCGGTGCCCTTCCGGCACCCCTCCGACCCGGACTTCGCCGTCCCGGCCCCGGTCGTGGCCAACCAGGAGCAGACCGCCGAGCGCCTCGGCGAACTCGCCGACCTGCGGATGCCGCTGGCCGACGTACGCCCCGGCCCGCTCGGCACGCTGGACGTGTACGTCTTCGCCGACGGCACCACGCTCTGCATGACCCCGGGCGACCGCGAGACCGCGGACCGGCTCTGCGACGCCCTGGACCGCGGCGAGTCCCCGGTCCTGCTGGGCGGCTCCGCGGTGGCCGGCGGCTACGCGCTCACCTTCACCTTCGGCGAGGAGTCGGTGTACGTCCTGGCCGACCGGGTGGTCGCCTCCCTCTGACCGGGACAAGCCGCTACAGGCCGCAGCGCGAGGCCGTGTCCCGGATCAGGGACACGGCCTCGTCGCGTACCGCGGCCAGGTCAGGGTGCGGCTCCAGCGCCGCGGCCAGTTCGTGGGCGGCCACCGCGATCTGGTCGCCGACGGCGAAGACGCCGTCGTCCGGCATCAGCAGCGGTTCCCGCCCGGGGAACTCGATCCGCTGCGCCCGCACGGCCAGTTCCCGGGCCAGCGCGAGTCCCGCGGCCGCCACCTCGCCGCGCAGTCTGCTCTGCGGCAGGGAGCGGTAACGTCCGGCCAGGGCCCCGGCGGTCTCACGAAGCGTCGTACAGTCCAGCACGGCCGGGAGCCTACCGGTACGTACACAGAACCGACGCGTCGCACTGTTGCCATCGGGAGAAGCCTCAGGCACGGTGGGGTGACCGGAACGCATACCGGAGGCGCCGATGTCCCAGACCTTCTCTGAAGAGACCCACCGGAACCTGCTCTCCCACATCCCCCACTGCACCGGCCGCGAGATCGGCGAATGGCTTCGCACGGTCGACGAGGGCCCCGCCTTCCTCCGCTTCGACGAGAAAGTCAGCTGGCTCCGCAGCGAGCACGAGCTGTCCTACGGGCACGCCAAGGCGATCGTCCACGAGTACGACCTGAGGCGCGCCGCCCGGAGGCTCGGCTAGCGGCCTCCCCGCGCATGCGAACGGGCCCCGAAAGGCATTGCCTCCGGGGCCCGTTGAATGCCCGCCCGGCCGGACGGGCGTCGTTCGCGTCAGTCGTCGCCGCGCAGGATGGCGATGAGGCGCAGCAGCTCCAGGTAGATCCAGATGAGGGAGAGGGTCAGGCCGAAGGCCGCCCACCACGCCTCGTTGGCCGGGGCGCCGTAGCGCACGCCGTCCTCGATCTCCTTGAAGTTGAGCGAGAGGAAGAAGGCGCCGAGCAGCACGCCGATGACGCCGACCGCGATGCCGAGGCCGCCGCTGCGCAGGCCCAGCCCGTCACCGCCGCCGATCGCGGCGGCGATCAGGTTGATGACGATCAGGATGAGGAAGCCGACGGCGATCCCCATACCGATGCGGTAGTAACGCCGGGTGACCCGGATGAGCCGGGTGCGGTACGCCACGAGCATGCCGGCGAAGACCGCCATGGTGCCCAGCACCGCCTGCACGGGGGCGCCGCTCCAGACCGTGTTGTACATCTCGCTGATGATGCCGAGCGCGATGCCCTCGAACGCCGCGTAGCCCAGGATGAGGCCCGGGACCGGACGGCGCTTGAACATCTGGATCACATAGAGGACGAAGGCCACCAGGCCGGCGCCGCCCGCGAGGGTCCAGCTGCCCGGGCTGACCGGCAGGACGAACCACGCCAGCAGCGCGCCGACCACGACCGTGCCCAGGGTGATCGCCGTCTTGGAGACGACGTCGTCCATCGTCATCCGCCCGGTCTGCACCGGGGCGGCGGGCGGGGCCTGGTAGGTCGCCGTGTCGTACGGGTTGGTCCCGGCGTACGGGTTCCCGCCCGCGTACGGGCTGCCCTGCGGCTGCGTCTGCGGCTGCGCACCGCCGAAGCCCGCGTAACCCTCCCCGCGGGAGAACCCCCGCCGGGAGAAGACCGGGTTGCTGCTCCTCATCTGTCACTCCTCCATGCCGTGCGATACGGCTTCGCACCCAGAGTAATGGCATGGCAAAGCGGGCGGTCTAGTCCTCAAGGAGGATCTTCTTCCGTTCTTCACCCCGATGCCGCTCTGGGGGACGGGCCGGACGGGTGAACCGCGCGCCGCGACGACAGCGGAGCCCCGGGGCGTGATCGCCCCGGGGCTCCGGTGGGGGCGCGTCAGCGCGTCAGCGCGTCAGCGCGTCAGCCGCCCGGGTGCGCGTCGCTCAGCGGCGCGTCAGGGCCTGGCGCAGCACGTCGTAGACGTAGGTGTTGGCGTGCTTGCCGGTGAAGCGGTCGGACAGCGGGCCGGCCGCGGTCACGGGCACGTCCACACCGGTGTGACCGGAGGTGGTCCAGTCCATGTAGAAGGTCTTCTCGCTGCCGCGGATGCTGAACGGACCGTCCTCGGCGGAGATGGCGTCGCCGGACTCGTCGGCGGCGTCGGCCTCCTCGACGGCCAGGCCGCCGGTCTCGTGGTCGCCGGTGACGACCAGCAGGGTGTCGGAGTGGGTGGCGACGTACGCACGGGCCACGGCCACGGCCTTCTCCAGCTCCTGCATGGACTGCAGGGTGCGGGTGGCGTTGTTGGAGTGCGCGAACTCGTCGGTGCCCTCCTCCTCGACCATGAGGAAGAAGCCCTTCTTGTTCTTGTCCAGCGTGCTCAGGGCCTTGCTGGTCATCGTGGACAGACCGACGACCGGGCTGTACACGTCGCCCTGGCCCTCGGGACGCTGCTGGAACATCTCCTCGTTGGCGAAGAGGCCGAGCAGCTTGCCGCCCTTGGCGCGGCTGAGCTGGTCCGCGCTGCTGACGTAGGAGTAACCGGCCTTCTGGGCCTTCTTGATGAGGTCGCCCTTGGTGCCCTTGCTCGCCTCGGACGTGTCCTCGGCGGGCTTGTCCTTGAACGCGCCGGCGTTGCTCGCGGGCAGCCACCAGTCCTCGCCACCGCCCAGGATGACGTCGGGCTTGCTGACCTCGATGTACTGGCGCGCGATCTCGTCCTGCGCCGAACGGTTGGCGGTGTTCGAGAAGAACGCCGCCGGCGAGGCGTCGGTGACCTGCGCGGTGGTGACCAGGCCGGTGGCCTTGCCGGCCGCCTTGGCCTGCTGGCCGAGGGTGGCCAGCGGGTTGCCGTCCACGTCGACGCTGATCGCGCCGTTGTAGGTCTTCTCACCCGTGGCCCACGCGGTCGCCGCGGCGGCCGAGTCGGTGATGACGGCCTTCGGGTCGTCCGGCTCGGTGGTCAGCTGGCCCGAGACGGGGAGCTTGTCCATGGCGAGCTGGCCGTTCAGGCCCGTGAAGTGCAGGCGGGCGGCCTGGCGCAGGGCCGGGCCCATGCCGTCGCCGTTGATGAAGATGACGTTCTTGGCGGTCGGGGTCTTGGCCTTCGCCTGCGGCGCCGTGGCGGAAGCGCCCAGCGTCGGGTTGACCACCATCGTCACGACCGCGGCGGCTATGGCCGCGACTGCGGGAGCGGCGAACCGCCGGGCCCTACGAGCATCCAGGGACACAACGTCCTCCGTTGTAGTTCTTGCCCATTACTTGACCGCGACCATAGGAGTCCCGGGGGGAAGATTGACCAAGGGAACATGTCCAGTGCGCAACGGAACCTTCAGGTAACGGTAAAGACGCACGTCGCACTTGTCCGTACAGGTCGCAAAGCGACGTCAGTCGGACGGCGCGCACCGCCCTGCTCCTCAAGGGCTTTTGAGGCGGATCCGGAGCCGCGGCCGAACCGGCTGCGCGCAGTGAAAACGCGCGAACCGGCGGGGGCGTCGTCGCGACGCCCCCGCCGGTTCGTGATGCGCGGTCGCCCGGTCAGGCGAGGGAGGCCCAGCTCTTCCAGTACGTCGCGTCCCCGGCCTGGACCCGGTTCTTGAAGGTGCCGGTCCCCGTACCCGCGTTGAGCCACAGCTTGTTCGAAGTGTCGCGGGACACAAGGTCGTTGCGGCCGTCGCCGTTGAAGTCCCCGGCGCCGATGACGTCCTTGTAGGTGCCGCCCCAGGCCTTGAACAGCAGGACGCGGTCCTTGAGGGTGCCTCCGCGGACCCCGGTGTAGCGGTAGAGGTTGCCGGACTTGTCGAGGGCGAGCACGTCGCCGATGCCGTCGCCGGTCAGGTCGCCGGCCCCGATGACGCGCTTGTAGGCCCTCCAGTCCGAGCGGATCCGCTTGCGCGCCAGGAACCCGTCGGTGCCGTTGTGCGCGTAGAGGTACAGGTCGCCGGTGGCAGCGTCGCGGGCCAGCAGGTCCGGGCGGCCGTCGCCGGTCTGGTCGCCGCTGGAGAGCAGCGTGTCGTAGCCGCTCCAGTTCTGCGCCAGACGCCGGTACGCCGAGTCGGGCGCGGGCAGTCCACCGCACACGAGCGTGTAGAGGCGGGCCTCACCGCCGGGCATCCGTACGACGAGGTCGTTGCAGCGGTCGCCGTCGAAGTCGCCGAAGGGGACGGCCCTGGTGCTGTCCGCCCAGCCACCCGTCTGGTAGGTGCGGACCGGGTTGGTCGCGTCCTGGGTGAACTGGTTCATCATGCCGCTGGCGCTGAGGCCCACGATGTCGGAACGGGTGGTGTCGGCGTAGTCGTGCCACTTCGGCAACGCCCTGGTCGCCGTGGTCGCGGTGAACGCCGAGCGCTTGGAGCCGTCGTCGGCCGACTGCGTCCAGACCGCCGCCGGCAGGCCGTGGTCGTCGGTCGCGACCCGGCCCGCGCTGGTTGTCCCGTTCTGCTGGGTGTTGAGGGTGACGGGCTTCGACGCGGCGCCGCCCGCCAGGGTCTGCGTGACGAAGTCGCGGCGGACCGTGCGGCTCGATTCGAATCGCCGCTGCGTGTAGGTGACGACGACCTGGCCGTTCGCGGTCTGCGTGGCGCTGACCGAGTCGGGCTCGGCATAGGGGGTCAGCCGCTGCGGGGCGCCCCACGTGGAGCGGGACGCGAGACGGGTGGCGACGTACGGACCGCCGACGGCGGTGACATCGCCGTTCGGGGCCGTCAGCAGCTCCGCGGGGGTCGAGGAGTCCGCGCCGATCCCGATGGGCTGGGCCTGGCCCCAGTCCTTGGCTCCGGCGGGCTTGCGCGCGTAGCCGCCGTGGGAGAGCAGGTGGAATCCGCCCTGCGGATGGGCGGCCAGCGTGACGTGCCGGGGCTGCGCGCCCAGCTGCGGCAGGGCGCGCGGCGCGGTCCAGGAGGCGGCACCGGCAGGCTTCTCCAGGAACCTGTAGTACCACTGGTACGCCGTCGGGTCGTCGTCGACGCCGTCGCCCCGGTAGGAGCTGTCGCCGCCCCAGATCAGGGCCTGGGAACCGTCGGCGGCCACGGCCAGGCGCAGGTCCCGGAGTACGTAGTCGTAGGTGTTGTCCGGGCGGACGATCGGGTCCGGGAGCCGGTCGAGGGTCACCGGAGCGGACCAGGCCCCGCGCGCGGCGGACCGCTCCACGACGGTCAGCCTGCGCTCGGTGTCCATCCAGGCCACGACCTGGCGGCCCGCCGCGCCGGCGGCGATCGTGAGGGGAGTGGAGGACTGCTCGAATCCACGGGTCGCCGGCGTACCCGTCGCGACGTCCTCGGTGGCGGCGAAGGCGGTGGCGTCGGGAGCCAGCCGGGACATCCGCAGTGCGCTGTGCACGCCGTCCGCGGCCGCCGTCCACCACAGGAGGGCGACGGCACCGTCGTCCGTACGCCGCAGGACCGCGCCGGGCGCGGCCGCGGCCGATCGCCAGGTGGTACCGCCCGCGGCCCTGACCGCCAGCACCGTCCCGCCGTTCTGCGTGAACAGCCCCACGAGGGTGCCGTTGCGGGCCGACTTCAGGTCGATCACCTTGGTGACGCCGGGCAGTTCCTTCGGGGCGGCCCACGGGCCGATCCCGGCAGGGACGGCGGCGGCCGCCGTGGTCTGTGCCGTCGCCGTCGCCGTGACCGGCACGCCGGCGGCCAGCACGAGCACGGGAATGAGCGCGCTCTTCAGGAGCGCGCGGGTACGCATGGTCATGTGAATGCCCCCCCGGGCTTCGTGTGTCCGAACGTGATGCGATGCGGACGGCCGCGGTACCGCGGCCGTCCGACGTGGCCGTCAAAGACGCTTGGCGCTCCGCAGCAACTGGGCGTAGAAGCCATTGCCGTCGATGCGGGACGCGCCGCCCTTGTCGCCCATGGTCGGCCCGTTGACCTCTTTCCGGCTCGAGACGAAGACCCGGTGGCCGTCGGTGTCCAGGCCGAGGTAGAGGGCGACGTGGTCGATGTGGTCGCCGGTGCGGTGGTCCATCTTGAAGAACAGCAGGTCGCCCGGCTGGAGGACGTCGATGTTGTCCGGCCGGACGTACCAGGGCGCGGGGCCCTGGATCTTGATGATGTCGACACCGACCTTGGAACGGGCCATGCCGTTGGCACTGCGGGGCAGCCCGTCCCCGAGCGTGTTGGTGGCCATCAGCGGGTACCGGCCGCGGTAGCCCCACACCATGCGCATGAAGCCGGAGCAGTCCAGCGACCGCAGGCGCTCCGGGTGCGCGGGCATCGTGGTGCCGTCGCGGAACGTGTACGACTGGCCGAGGTAGTCGTAGAAGTCGTTCTGCTCAAGGCGGTCCACGCCGTCTTCCTTGAACGGACCGAAGAAGGCGTCACCGGCGTACTGGAGTCCCTCGGAGTCCTTCTTGACCGGCGCGCCCTCCACGTACTGGAAGGCGAACGCGAAGATGTCGTCCTCCTTGCTCCCGTAGAACTCCTTGAACCAGTCCTTGAACCACTGCTCCTTCTCGGCGCCCTTGGTCCACGGCTCCGGCATCAGGCGCACCCAGTCGTCGGTGACGACGCGGGACGTGGTGTTGGCGGGTTCGCTGAAGGTCCGCGAGGCCCCCTTGAGCGTGGCGGTGCGGGCGCCGTCGGTGAAGGTGGCGATGACCGCTCCGCTCGCGTCGCGCAGGACGGAGCGCGCCGGGTCGTTCAGCCGCTCCCACGTCTGCTGACCCGTGGACTGCTTGCCGGCCACCTGCACGCCGTCGGTGACGGCCAGCACCTTCGGAACCTTCGCCTGCTCGTCCTGGCGCAGCTCATAGGTGAAATAGGCGCTGCCCGCGAGCAGCGCCAGCACCGTCACCCCGTGGAGGACGGCGCGGCCTTTGCGCTTCGGCATGATGGAACTCCAGGTGTGCGTGCGTGCGAGGGGATCAGGCGGTGGGGAGCGCGCCGAGCAGGATGCCGGCGGTGAGGACCACATAGGTGGCCAGCGTCACCGAACCGGTGGACAGCAGCGTCGCGCCCTTGGGCTGGCGCACCAGCTGGTAGCCGATCAGGCCCGGAACGATGAAGCCGAGCGTCTGGTTCGCGTACAGCAGCGGGAACTCCATCTGCAGCACGATGATCACGGTCGCCTGGATCAGCACACCGGTGAGGACGACAGCCGCGAACAGCCTCTTCCCGTACAGGATCACAAAACGCTGGAGCAGCAGCGTGGTGAGGTAGGTCAGCACGGTCACCCCGACGACGAGCGCGGCGCGCTGCAGGTCCTCGATCAGGGTGAGCGCGATCCAGCCCGGCGTGATCATGCCGCCGGGCGACAGGTTGGTGGTCAGGTAGCACATGAGCGAGAACATCAGGCCCAGGCCGATGCCGATCGCGGCGATCTCGGGGGTGAGGACGGACGGAATCAACGGGGCTCTCCTGGGCTGTGCCACTGCGGGTTGTCGTCGGCCGGTGGGGCGGGAGGAACACGGGGCTCGAACATCCCCCGGGCCGGGGGACGGACGGCGCGTGGGGCGGGATCCGGGGCGTCGTCCGCGACGGCCGCGGCACCGTGGCGCGTCTCGGGCGCCGGTGCGGCGTCGTTGCCGTCGGCCGTCGGCCAGGCTTCGGGGCGCCGGTTGGTGACGTCGCGCTGTACGGGGATCTGCGCGACGAGTTGCTGCGGCCCGTAGCGGGCCTCGTACGCCGGCGAGTACCCCTGGTAGGGGTCGAGGTGCGGGGCGTACATCTGTGCCGTGTCCGCGGTGCCGGGCGTTGCCGCCGGCAGCTGCCCGGGGTGGGTCGGGGCGGCGGTCTCCGTCGTGTCCGGGGTCTCGTCGGTCGGCAGTTCCGCGAGGTGCTCCAGGAAGATCTCTCCCTGGCCGTGGATGTTGCCGATGGCGACCAGTGAGGAGTCGGGTCCGAGCAGTTCGAGCATCCGCGCCATGAACTCCGCCGGGTCGCGGCGGTCGCCGCCGAGGTCGACGGCGCGGGAGCGGTACTCCGCGGGAATGGCGTCGATGGCGGACTTGGCCGGATGGCCGATCACGAAGACGTGCTCGGGGTCGAGCTCGGGGATGATCTCGCCCATCTGACCGTTGCGCTCGACCCGGTCGGGACGGCAGTTGATCACCACGTTCAGCGGGCGGTGGATCGCGCCGAGGTCGAGGAGCTGGTTGATGTTCATCAGCGTCGACTCGGGGTCGTTGGCGGCGAAGACGTTGGCGAAGCGCAGCTTCTTGCCGTCGGGGGTGAGGTGGCGCTCGACGGACAGCACGCCCGGGTCCGGCGGGGCGTCGTACATGCCCCGCAGGGCGGTCTCGCGATCGACTCCGAGCAGTTCGGCGACCGTGAGCGCGATGGCGACGTTCTCCTTGAAGGTGAACCAGCTGAAGCCGCGCAGCTCCTCGTCCGTGACCATCTCGGGGTCGGCGTAGATCAGCTTGCAGTCCCGGGCGTCAGCCTCCTCCTGGAGGATGGCGAAACGTTCCTTCTCGGCGGTGACACAGATGCCCCCGTACGGCATGGACCGGCACAGCGAACGTGCCACGTCGTCGAGGGTCGGACCCATCTCCGCCAGGTGGTCCTCACGCACGTTGCACAGCACGCCGATGGTGGACCGGATCAGCTTGGACTGGTTGATCTCCTGCAGGGCGGGCATCACCGCCATGCACTCGATGACCAGGGCATCCGGGTTGTAGGCGGCCGCCCGGCGCACGATGCCGATCTGCTCGACGACGTTGGCGATGCCGAACTTGCGGTAGACCGGCTCCTCGGTCGCGTCGGGGTGGATGAAACGGGCGGCGGTGCCGGTCGTCTTGGCGACGGTGACGAGGTCCCCACCGCGCAGCGCGCCGGCGCACAGCCGGGTGATCGACGACTTGCCGCGGATGCCGTTGACGAGCACCCGGGTCGGGATGTTGTTCAGGTTGGTGAAGTGCCGCCGCTGTTCCACGATGCCCGCCACGAGCAGGATCGCGCAGCACACCAGCAGCACGGTGTAGAGGAAGAGCACCAGTGATCAGTTCCTTACGTACTGCTGTTCCTGCGGACCGTGGGGATCCTGCGGACCCGACGGCCCCCGGGCGGGCTCGGACATGACGGGGTTCGCCGCACCCGGCGTGCGCGGCGGGTTCTGCCGGCGCCGGTCCTGCAGTTGCTGGCGGATGAGTTCCAGCGAGCGGGTGACCGCGCCGACCTCGTCGTGGTGCCGTGGGAAGAGCACGGTCTTGCGGTCACCGTCGGCCAGGGCCTCCGCCTGGTCGGCGAGGTGGCGCAGCGGGCGGACGACCACGATGTACATCCAGCCCAGGCAGGCGGCCGCCGCGGCCGCGCCCAGCAGCCCGGCGAGCACGGTCCGGTTCTGCCGGTCGTACTGCGGGATCGCGAGGCGGTCGGCGGGCTGCCAGCTCACCACGCTCCAGCCGAGCGGCTTGGCCGGTCCGCCGCCCGCGAACGGGGCCGCGGCCGCGATCTGCACGCCGTCGTGCCGGTAGAGGACACCGCTGGCGTGGGCGGACTTGCCGACCCTCTGCCCGCTGGCGGACACCAGGTCCTTCAGCCGCTCGTCGGGCAGCTGCTGAAAGGCGCGGTAACCCGTGTTGCCGGCGATCACGCGGCCCTTGTCGTCCACGAGGCGCACCACGCCGAGGCCCGGCCGCTTGAGCAGGGAGTTGAGGAAGTCGATGCGGAACTCGCCGATCAGCGCCGCGCCGTGCCGGCCCGGGAGGTCCGCGGTGCCCACCACGACGGGTTCCTTCCCGCCCTGGCCGAGCAGCCGGATGGGGTCGGCGGCAGCCGGCTTGGGACCGGCCTCACGCGGTGCCTCACCGGCCTGGGCCACCACCTTGCCGGCGGCGTCGACCACGTACAGCGAGCGGTAGCGCAGGTGCTGGTTGATGGTGCTCTGGAGCACCTTGGTCATGCCGGCGGGCTCGGTGCGGTCGCCGATCAGGCCCGCCACGGACTCCAGGTCCGCGTCGCCCTCGTTGAGCGCCCGGCGTACCCGGTCGGAGAGCGTGTTGGTGCGTTCGCGCTGGTCGTTGACGAGCTGCTGCGGGACGACGGCCGTGTCGTCGGCCCGGTTGAGCAGGAGCAGCAGCGGCGCGGACCACACGAGCAGCAGGACGGCGCAGACGGCCAGCAGCGCCCGGCTGCCGATGCGCCGCAGTCCCCGGGGCCGCTGCGCGGAATCGACGGGCCCGGCCGGCTCGCCGAGCAACTGGCGCCGCAGCCGCTCCAGTGCGGCACCGATGCGCCGGGTCTCACCGTGGCCGGGGACGGCGACGGGACGCGTCATGTCCCCGCGGGAGAGCCGCCGGGACTCCAGGAACAGGCGGATCAAGGGGCGCTGGACGGTACCGAGGAGGACGGCGATGGCAAGGCCGCCGATCGCGAGCAGCAGGCCGCCCGCCACCAGGCCGAAGACCGGCGATATGGCGAGGGTGGGGTCCACGTCGACCGTCACCATGGCGACGACCGTCAGTCCCAGGCCCGACGCCGTGGTGGCCTCACCGGGCTCGGGGCCGGTCAGCGTGGCGTACCCGGCGACGGGGCGCGCACTGAGGCCCCCGCCGACCAGGCTGCCGCTGACGCCCCGGTATCCGCCGGAGCCGGGCTCCTTGCTGCTGCGCGGGTCCTGCTCGGCCAGGCGGGCGGCGCGCTTGGCGAAACCCTTCAGCTGCTTGCGGGCCGCGTCGACCTCCACGCGGTCCCGCTCCGTCAGCACCTGCTCCGGCTCGGGGATGCCGTCGCTGCTGAGGATCGCGCCGTCGTGGTCGACGACGGCGATGGAGCGGAAGTGGCCGAGGCTGATGCCGGGGAACTTCAGTGCGTTGGAGGCCACGAGAAGTTCCTGCGGCTTGCCGGGCCACGACAGAAGCGCGAAGGACAGCAGACGGATCTCGCCGTTCTGCAGCCGGATCATCCGCGGGTCCAGTCCCCCCTCGTCGCCGAGGGAGGAGCGGTCGAGCACGGGCAGCGGCACGGTCTCGCCGCGCGCCGCGAGCAGCTTTCCGGAGCGGATCTCGATGACCGCGGTTCCCAGCCACTTCTGGTACGTGTTGCCGAGTTCGTCGAGCACCGTGTCGGCCGACACCGGTTCCCCCGCGCTGAAGAGCGTGGCCGAGCGCGAGAGGTCGGTGACGGACTCGTCGACGGAAGCGCGCAGCGCGGTCGCGCCGTCCTCGGCGAAGTGCTGCTGCGAGATCTGCACGGCCTTGGGCACACCGGCGTTGTCGATCCGGCCCAGGACGAGAGCGGTGAGTGCGGCCAGCAACAGCAGCAGCACGGTGAGGACCGCGATCGGAGGACGAATGCCTCCGAGCAGCGACATGTCGGCGCGGCGGCGGGATCGGTGCCGCCGCGCCGGGGGCGAAGACGCCAAGGAACGGTCCTCTCGGGCTCTTGCAGGGTGATGAGTGGGCACGTGGAGCCGGTGCGCGGCCTACGTACGCGCCGGATCTGCGGAGGGTGGGTCACGCATCCGGAGTACTGACCAGTGAGCCGGGCGCACAGTTGTGCGGGCAGTGCGTGACGTGGGCCACACGCGACGACCGCCGCGAGGCGGCGGACGTGCGCGGGACCGGACTGTCAGGGCAGGGGTGTCAGGGGCTTCAGGCCGTCCTTGCCCGCTCCTCGGTTCAGCATGGTGCCCTCGGTGCGCTCGAAGGCGAGCCGCAGTCGCGCCCGCTCCTGGTCGGGCAGGTCACCGCTGCGGAGCGCGCGCGCCACGTCGAGCAGCCGGTAGTCCTTGACGTCGTCGTCGCCGACCGCGACCGGCGCCCCGTTGTCGGTGGCCTCGGGGTCCGGCGGGATCTCCACCACGGTCGGCTCGAAGCGCGGCGTGACCTCCCACTTGCCGCCCCTCTCGGTGAACGTGAACCAGCCGATCACGCCCTCCTCGGTGAGCCCCGTCGGTGTGTCGTGCCGCGCGACCTGGTTGCCCAGTCCGTAGGCGATCCAGGTGCCGTCGACCTTCTCCATCGGCTGCACGACGTGCGCGTGATGGCCGACGACCAGGTTGATCCCGGTCTTCCGGGCGATGTCCCGGGCGAACGTGAGCTGCGGGGTCGTCGGGTTCGGCTGGTTCTCACGCCCCCAGTGGATCGACAGGATGACGACCTCGGCACCCGCCTTGCGGGCCCGCGCCTCGGCGGCCTTGATCCGGCCGAGGTCGGTCAGGTTGACCACCCACGGCTTGCCCTTGGGTATCTCGTGGTCGTTGAAGCCGTACGCGAAGGAGATCTGCGCCACCTTGACGCCCTTGACGTCCATGATCAGCGGCGTGAGGGAGTCCTGCTCCGTGCGGAAGGAGCCGGTGTGCTTGACGCCCGCGGCGTCCAGCGTGTCCAGGGTGTTCTTGACGCCCTCGTACCCGTGGTCGAGGGAGTGGTTGGAAGCGGTGGAGCAGGTGTCGTACCCGAGATCCTTGATCGTCGTGGCGATCTGCGGCGGCACGACGAAGTTGGGGTAGCTCTCGAAGGGGCCCTTGGGCTCGCCGATCACCGGCTCGAGGTGGCAGATCGCCAGGTCCGCCTTGCTGATCACCGGCTTGACGCCCGCCATCAGGGGCCCGAAGTCCAGACCGTCCACCCCCTTGCCGGTCTTCAGGGCGTCCTTGTGGCCCTGGTCGATGAGCTGCGGATGCAGCAGGATGTCCCCGGCCGCGGCAACGGTGAACGTGCGCCCGTCGCCCTTCGCGGCGGCGTCGTCGCCGAGAGGGCCGCATCCCGTGAGGGAGGCGGCGAGGGCGGCGGAAGCCAGCAGGGCTGGCAAGGTGCTGCGTTTCTTCACCGGGATATCTTCATACAACCATGAGAGCCAATCGCTCCCCGAGCATAACGATCGCGACAATCGTGCTGACCGTCGCGAGTCTCGCAGCCGTCCTCGGCATCGTCCTCCTGTCGTCGTCCGACGGGAACGCGAACGCCGGACGAACCGGTCGCCACACCGAGGGTGTGGACCTGCTCCAGCAGGTCGCCGACTACACCAGCCGGTTCGGCCCCGACGACGGCTACCGGCCGCCCACCAAGGAGGACCGTACGGGCATCGCCGGGGCCGTGGGCCTCCTGCTGGACGGGCGCCGGACCGATGCGGAGAAGCAGCTCTCCCAGTTCGACTTCACCGTCACCACCGTCCGGGACCGGGTCTCCGGACATCACTACGCCGTGGTGGCCGACCGCACGGAGTCCGCCGTGACACCGCGCGGCTGGGGGCGGGTCTACCTGGACCTCGACTCCCGCCCCCGCTGGTCCGTGCAGGTCCCGCACCCCGTCGCGGACCGAGGCACCGAGGAACTGGGCGTCCGCGTCCTGCGCGGCGCACCGGGTGGCGTCCTCGTCGTCGCGGGCGCCCACCGCGCCTCGGGGCAGGGCGACGCGGCGGATGTCGCCCATCGCAGGGACACGGTCTTCCACGCCGTCTGCGCCGAGCTCGCCCGGCACAAGCTGCCCGCGATCCAGGTCCACGGCTTCGCCCGTTCCTCCGCGCCCGGCTACGACGTCATCGCCTCGACGGCGGGCGCCCCACTCGGCCGGCCGGAGGCCCGCCGGCTCGCGGACGCCCTGGCCGATCGCGACTTCCACGTCTGCCGGGCCTGGAGCCGCCACTGCCCGCTGGAAGGCACGGAGAACATGCAGGGGCAGGCGGCCGACGAGGAGCACGTGCCGTTCCTGCACGTCGAGTTCGCGCCCGCACTGCGCGGGGACGGGCCGGAGGCCGAGCGGGCGGCGGCCGCGGTCACCGTGGTCACACGCGGCTGGGCCGGCGGCGGCACCTCGGGCTGAGCCGGTACGCCGCCCGTCGCGGAACACCGCGACCGTCCGGGCTGGCCGGGCGGATCGGCGCCCGCGTGCGCGGGTGAACGGAAGGGCTCGCCGCGGGCCCGTGACCCATTGCGCGGGCCGCACCGCGGTTCTCCCTGTCCCGCACGGTGGCTCCGCGGGTGATGCCCCGATGTCAACCAATCGTAAAAATGGTGAATGTGACCGCCCGCACGGGCACGAAAATTTGCCACTGGAGACTCAGGACGCTCAACTATGCAGCTAATGTGAGCGATCCGTACCGACTCCTGACCCGGGACGACCGCATCGCGTCGGCCGCACCATCTCGCACGGCTGACGACGGAGCGCCGCGGGGCGGGCTCGGCGTGAACCCGACGGAGGACCCGAGCGACCGTGGACACGCAAGGCCGTAGGAACACAGACCCGGCGGACCAATGGGTTCTCGATCCCGCAACCGGCACCTATCAGCTGCGGTTGGACCCTGAAACCGCCCCGCCGCCCGCCGTCCCCGCACAAGGCGGCCGACGCGAGCGCAGGGAGCAGCAACAGGCGGTCCCGCCGCGGCAGCGCTCAGCCGCGACGAGCACCCCCGCAACGGGCAGCAGCCGGCGGCGCGGCAGGACTTCCCGCGGGAAGAAGGCCGGCAAAGGGAAGAAAGCCCTCGTGTGGACCGCTGGTGCGCTCGGGTTCGTGCTCGTCGCGGGCAGTTTGGGCGGTTACCTCTATTACCAGCACCTGAACAGCAACATCACCGCGGTCGATGTCGGCAATGCGGGCAGCACGAACACCACCACGCACAATGCGGCGGTCAACATCCTGGTGATCGGCAGCGACAGCCGAGTCGGCCTCAAGGGCAAGTACGGGGACGCCAACAGCGTCGGTCACGCCGACACGACCATCCTCTTCCACGTGGCGAAGGACAGGTCGAACGCCACCGCGGTGAGCATCCCCCGCGACATGATCACCGCCATACCGGACTGCCCGACCAAGCAGAAGGACGGGTCCACCAAGACCGTCCCCGGGACGCCGAAAGCCACGTTCAGCCCCCGCTTCAACGAGAGCCTCGGCCAGGAGGGCCGCGACCCCGGCTGCACCATGCGGACCATCACGCAGCTCACCGGCATCCCGATCAACCACTTCCTCATGGTCAACTTCGAGGCGGTGAAGACCCTGTCCACCGCGGTCGGCGGCGTTCCGGTCTGCCTGGCGAAGCCGATCCACGACACGGACTCCAAGCTCAACCTCCCGAAGGGCCCCGCCCGGGTCGAGGGCGAACAGGCCCTGCAGTTCGTCCGGACCCGCCACTCCCTGCAGTTCGGGAGCGACCTCGACCGCATCAAGCTCCAGCAGCAGTTCCTCGGCTCGATGATCCGGGAGCTGAAGTCCAGCGACACCCTCACCGATCCGACCAAGCTCTTCAAGCTGGCCGAGGCGGCCACCAAGGCGTTGACCGTGGACACCGGGATCGACAGCGTGAAGAAGATCTCCGATCTCGCCAAGGACCTGAGCGCGGTCGATCCCCGGCACATCACCTTCGCCACACTGCCGGTGCTCGACAATCCGGCGGAGGGAAAGTTCCACAAGACGGTGGTGCTGGACGAGACCAAGGCCCCGCAACTGATGTCCATGATCAAGAACGACATATCGCTCACGGACGCCGTCAAGAAGAAGCCCGCCGCGGTGGACGCCAAGCTCCAGGGGACCAAGGCCCAGGCCGCGGACGTCCGGGTCCTCGTCCACAACGGTGGCGGCCCGCAGGGCGCGGCCCAGGCAACCCTCGAGTGGCTGCAGAACGAGAAGGGTGTCAGCCGTTCCACCAATGGCGGCAACGCGCCCTCCGGCAAGCAGGAGCGGACGACGCTGGTCTACGCGCCCAACCAGGCGGACCAGGCACGCGCCCTCGCGGCGATGATGGGCCTGCCCGCCTCGGCGCTGAAGCCCGGCGCGACCGATGCCGAACCCAAGGCCACCATGACATTGACCCTCGGCGAGGACTTCAAGAGCCCGGGTGTCCCGCTCACGGCTCCGACCAAGGCCCCCGAGGGTGTCCAGCAGGCGCACGCCAGTGACAATGTGTGCGTCAAATGAGCGCCGCCGGGGGGAAGTTCACGCCTGGTGACGAGCGCCGGAGAAACCGCGGCCGGCGGGGGGCGGCCGCGGCACGGGACCTCGGCTGGGACGACAGTCTCTACGAGGACGACGGGGACGGCGGGAAGAACGGCGAGGACGGCGAGGGCGGCCGGCACGCCGGGACGGGCGCATCACCGGCCCGGGTGCCCTCGCCGCGCGACGGCGGCGACTCCCGCCGCCCGGCCGGCCGTCGCCCTCGCAGCCGGGGACGACGGATCGCCAAAGGAGTGGCCATCGGCCTCTCCCTGCTGGTGCTCGGCACCGCCGGCGCCGGCTGGGGCTACTACCAGCACCTGAACGGCAACATCCGCAAGGGCGAGCGCAGCAGCGGCGACAGCAAGGTGGCCAGGTCGAAGACCGATTCCCAGGGCCGGGCGCCGCTCAATATCCTGCTCCTGGGGTCGGACAGCCGCAGCAGCGAGGAGAACATCGACCTCGGCGGCCATCGAGAGGGCAAGAACGATCCGCCGCTGGCCGATGTGCAGATGCTCCTGCATGTCTCCGCGGACCGTCGGAGCGCCTCGGTGATGAGCATTCCCCGCGACACCAGGGTGGACATTCCGCGCTGCGTCGACCCCGACTCCGGCCGTGTCTACGAGCCGGTCAACACCATCATCAACGCGAGCCTGGCGCGCGGCGGACCGGGCTGCACGCTCGCCACGTGGCAGAACCTCACGCACATCTACATCGACCACTGGATGATGGTGGACTTCAGCGGCGTCGTGGACCTCACCACGCAGATCGGCGGAGTCGACGTGTGCGTCGAGAAGCCGGTGTGGGACCGCCCGACGAGGCGGATCCCGCGGGGCGGTTCCGGTCTCAAGCTGACCACGGCCGGCCATCACGTCATCAAGGGCAAGCAGGCGCTGCAATGGCTCCGCACCCGTGACGCCTTCGGCAGTGATCTCGGCCGGGCGTCGGCCCAGCACATGTACATGAACTCCATGATGCGCCAGATGAAGAGCCAGAACCTGTTCGGCAATCCCGGAAGGCTCACGGGGCTCGCGGAAACGGCGACCAAGGCGCTGAAGGTCTCCGCCGAGATCGGCTCGGTCGACAAGCTCTACGGCATGGCCATGGAGCTCAAGGACATCCCCGTCGACCGGATCACCACGACGACGATGCCCCGCATCCCGGATCCGCAGAACTCCAACCACCTGTTGCCGGCACCGGGTGACGCGGAGCGGCTCTTCACCATGATCCGTAACGACATCGCGCTCGACTCGCACGGAGGCAAGGCCGGGAACACGCCCAAGCCGCAGCGGTCCGGGCCGGCGGCCACCCCCGCGGCCACCATCCCGGTCACCGTGCTGAACGGAACGGCGGGAACGGACGGGGTGGCCGTGTCGCAGCGGGCCACCGGGATCGCGAACGCCCTCAAGGCGAAGGGCTTCGCCCAGGCGCGTCCCGGGCAGCAGCAACAACCGAGCACCGCCACGGTGGTGAGCTACCCCGCGAAGGACGGGCAGCAGGGCAAGGCCGACGCCCTGGCCGTGGCCGGGGCCCTCGGCATCCCTGCCGCCGCCGTGAAGGCCTCCTCGTCGGTCCCGGGCATCAGCCTGGTCGTCGGCGCCGACTGGAAGGAAGGCACCGACTACGCCAAGACCTTGCCGAGCGCGGGTTCCGTGCCCGAGAGCGCGGACGTGCAGAACGGCGCGCAGGACGCCTGCATGCCGATCTACTACCCGTACTACCTGATGACACCCGCCAGGCCCTGACGCCCGAGGTGGGACGGCGAGGGGGACGGCCCCTGCGCGACGATCGCGCAGGGGCCGTTCCCATGCGGCGGCCGGGGGGTGACCGGCCCTCCGGGACGGCTTCGCCGCGAATTCAACTCACTTGAGGACCTCCAGCAGCCGGTCGGCCAGCACCCCGGCGGAGTGGGGGTTCTGGCCGGTCACCAGATTGCGGTCCTCGACCATGTACGGCTCCCAGACCGGGCCCCGGCTGTACTCGACACCGACCTGCTCCTTGAGGGCCGTCTCCAGCAGCCACGTCGCCCGGGGGGCGAGCCCGACGGCTTCCTCCTCCTCGTTGGTGAAGCCGGTGACCCGGTAGCCCTTGAAGGGCGATGTGCCGTGGATACGGGTGGCCAGCAGCGAGGCGGGGGCGTGGCACACAATGAACAGCGGCTTGCCGGAGGCGAGTTGCGCCGTCAGCAGCCGGCCGACGTCGGCGTCCCACGCCAGGTCCGCCATCGGGCCGTGGCCGCCCGGCAGGTACACCGCGTCGTAGTCCTCCAGCCGGACGTCCGACAGCGCCAGCGGCCGCCGCATCACCTCCGCGGAACGGATGATCTCCTCCAGCTCCAGGGCACCGTCCTCGCCACCCGCCATGGAGGGGCGCAGGCTCATCATGTCGACGCTCGGGACGACACCGCCCGGCGTCGCCACGACCACACTGTGACCGGCTTCCGTGACCTTCTTGTACGGCACCGCGAACTCCTCGGCCCAGTAACCGGTCGCATGCCGGGTGCCGTCCTTGAGCACCCAGTACGTCGCTCCGCTCACGATGAAAAGCACTGTCGCCATCGGGTCCACCTCCTGGCTCGCCCCCTACCCAAAAGCGTAGAGAAGCGTGCAAAACGGCGCATGCGCGGAGCTGTCTGACGTCCCTGTCACCCGAACGGCCGCTCTCCGCGTGCACACCCGGCGCGGGCGGCTCACGATGGCCACGGCAGAGGGCGGCGCCACGGAACCCGCCGGCCTCATGGCCATGGGCAGGCCCCCGCCGCGCACCACCGCGGCGGGGGCTGCTCCTCGGAACGGCAGAAGCCCGCACCGGGCGTCACACCCACGTCCGGCGGCAGCGCCGCGCGACGCGCGCACCACGTGGTTGCCGGCGCGCCCCGTCACCGAAGGCCGACATGGGGGCTTGCACCCGGTACGGGTCGATATCGCCCAACTCGACCGTGCGGGGAGCGCGTCCGCGACACAGGCCGCAGGTCGGCGCCGCGGGGAGTGGTGGTGCCCGGAACCGGACTCGAACCGGTACGCCCGCAAGGGGCAGCGAGGTTTAAGCTCGCCGTGTCTGCATTCCACCATCCGGGCGGGGCGGCGCCAGAGCGCAGCACGAGCCTATCCGGGAAGGTGGGTGGGAAGCGGCCCGGGATTCGTCATGTTGTCTGATTCTATTGCTCCCTGACGGATCATCAGATGACCTCGGACGCAGCGAAACCACAGGCCCGGGGCGGTACCCGGCGTGTTCGGCGTCCCCTGCATATGACGCGAAATAGTTCCGCCGCAGGACGGGCGCATCGGGGTGGGTGTCATCCCCTGGTATGACCCGGGGGTCCCCGGATACCTCTTGCGACTGCCCCAGGAACCAGGTCAGGGACGGATTACCGCGGACGTTCGCGCCGGGACGATGGACGGAGTCCGCACCACCTCCCCCAGCGTTTCCCGACAGGAGCAGCCTGCCGTGACCACCACCACCGCACCCCCGACCGCCATGGCCACGGCCGCGCGGGCCACCGACCTGAGCAAGGTGTACGGCGAGGGCGAGACCCGTGTGGTCGCGCTCGACGCGGTCTCCGTGGAGTTCCGCAGCGGTGAGTTCACCGCGATCATGGGCCCCTCGGGCTCGGGCAAGTCCACGCTGATGCACTGCATGGCGGGTCTGGACACGGTCTCGTCGGGCTCGGCGCGGATCGGCGACACCGAGCTGGCCTCGCTGAAGGACAAGCAGCTCACCACGTTGCGCCGCGACAAGATCGGCTTCATCTTCCAGGCGTTCAACCTGCTGCCCACGCTCACCGCGGCCGAGAACATCACGCTGCCGATGGACATCGCCGGCCGCAAGGCCGACCAGCAGTGGCTGGGCCGGGTCGTGGAGACCGTGGGCCTCGGCGACCGCCTCAAACACCGGCCGTCGCAGCTGTCCGGTGGTCAGCAGCAGCGCGTCGCGGTCGCGCGGGCGCTGGCGAGCCGGCCCGCGATCATCTTCGCGGACGAGCCGACCGGCAACCTCGACTCCCGTTCCGGCGCGGAGATCCTGGGCTTCCTCCGCAACTCCGTGCGGGAGCTGGGCCAGACGGTCGTCATGGTCACCCACGACCCGGTCGCCGCCTCCTACGCCGACCGCGTCGTCTTCCTGGCCGACGGCCGCATCGTCGACGAGCTGCACGGCCCGACCGCGGACTCGGTGCTGGAGCGCATGAAGCGCTTCGACGCCAAGGGCCGTACGAGCTGACCGTCCGACGCCACCGAGACCACCGAGAGACCACGCCTGCCATGTTCCGTACCGCCCTGCGCAACGTCCTCGCGCACAAGGCCAGACTGCTGATGACCGTGCTCGCCGTGATGCTCGGCGTGTCCTTCGTCTCCGGCACCCTGGTCTTCACCGACTCCATCGGCGACGCCCTCCGCAAGGCGTCCTCCAGGAGCTACGCCGACGTGTCGGTCGCCGTCACCTACGGGGACCCCGACCACCGGCTCCCCCAGCGGCTGGTGGACGAGATCGCCGGCCTGCCCGGCGCCGAGTCCACGACCGCGACCGTGACCGGCTTCACCGCTCTCGCCGACAAGGAGGGCCGGCTGGTCGGCGACGGCTGGTCCACCCGCGGCGGCAACTACGCCGGGGCGAACCGCTATCCGATACGCGAGGGGCGCGCCCCGTCCCACTCCTCCGAGGTCGCCCTGGACGCCAGGACGGCCGAGCGGACGGGCTACGGCGTCGGTGACACCGTCCGGATGTCCATCGACGGCCCCGTGATGCGGCAGAAGGTGACCGGCGTCTTCACCACCGACGACGGCAACGTCGCGGCGGGCGGCAGCCTGGTGCTCTTCGACACCGCCACGGCCCAGAAGCTCTTCGGCACGCCGGGCACGTTCGAGGAGATCGACGTCAAGGCGGCGCCCGGCACCGCGCAGGCCACGCTGAGGTCCGCGATCGAGAAGCTGCTGCCGCGGTACGCCAAGGACGCCACGGCGACCACCGGGCAGCAACTGGCGGACGACGAGGCACGGCAGATCGCGGCCGACCTCAGCAACTTCAACACCACGCTGCTCAGCTTCGCCGGCATCGCGCTCTTCGTCGGCATCTTCATCATCGCCAACACCTTCACGATGCTCGTCGCCCAGCGCACCAAGGAGCTGGCGCTGCTGCGCGCGGTCGGCGCCAGCCGCCGGCAGGTGACGCGGTCGGTGCTGGTCGAGGCCCTCGTAGTGGGCGCGGTGGCCGGGGTGACCGGGTTCCTGCTGGGCATCGGCATCGCGGCCGTCATGCGGGCGGTGCTCGGCTCGGCCGGGGCGGAACTGCCCGCCGGCCCGCTGTCGGTGCAGCCGGGCACCGCGGGCGCGGCGCTCGCGGTCGGTGTCGGCATCACCATGCTCGCCGCGTGGCTGCCGGCCCGCCGCGCCGCCAAGATCCCCCCGGTCGCGGCGATGAGCAGCGTGCACGCCCCGGCCACCGTCAAGGGCCTGCTGCTGCGCAACACGTTCGGCGCGCTGCTGTCGGCGGCCGGTGTCGTCCTGGTGCTGGCCGGCTCGGGCATGAAGAACGACGGCAACATGGTGCTCGGCGGCGGCGCGGGACTGCTGCTGATCGGGGTGTTCGTGCTCACCCCGCTGCTGTCCCGGCCGGTGGTCGCGGCGGCCGCGCCGCTGCTGCGGCCCTTCGGTGTCACGGGCAAGCTCGCGCGGCAGAACTCGGTGCGCAACCCCCGGCGCACCGCCGCCACCGCTTCCGCCCTGATGATCGGGCTGACCCTGATCACCGCCCTCACGGTGGTGGCCATCTCGGTGAAGACCACGGTGGACGAGCTGGCGGCCGCCCATCTGAGGGCCGACTACCAGATCACCATGGCCACCGGCCAGAACCTCTCCCCCGAGGTGGCGAAGCAGATCGCGGGCACCGAGGGCGTCAGCGACTCCAGCGCCGTGCGCGACGCGCACACCGAACTGGACGGCGAGGACGAGTGGGTCACCGGTGTCGACACGCCGCAGATCGAGCGGCTGCTCGCCCTGGACTTCACCCACGGCTCCCTGGCCGCGGCGCACGGCGACTCCGTGGTCGTGGACTCCGACACCGTGAAGCGGCGCGGCTGGCACGCCGGGCAGAGCCTGCCCGTGCGCTACGACGACGGCACCAAGGGGCGGTTGACGATCGGCGGCGTCTTCGTGGGCGGTGACCTCATCAACGGCGTGATCATGGACAACGCCACGGTGACCCCGCACACCCCGGAGGCCGAGGACATGCGGGTGCTGGTGAAGATGGCCGGCGGCCCCTCCGAGGCCCACCAGGACGCGCTGGTGAAGGCGCTCGGCGAGAACCCGGTCCTCAAGGTGCAGGACAAGGCCGACATCTCCCGGGAGCTCAGCGCCACGATCGACCTGATGCTGAACATCCTCTACGGGCTGCTCGCGATGGCGGTGCTGGTCGCCGTGCTGGGTGTGATCAACACGCTGGCGATGTCGGTCTTCGAGCGCAAGCACGAGATCGGCATGCTGCGGGCGATCGGCCTGGACCGTACCGCGGTCAAGCGGATGATCCGGCTGGAGTCCCTGGTGATCTCGCTCTTCGGCGCGGTGCTCGGCCTGGGCCTGGGAGTCTTCCTCGCCTGGGCGGTCGGCGGACTGATCAGGCCGAACCTGCCGAGCTACGCGCTGGTGCTGCCCTGGGACCGGATCGGGGTCTTCCTCGCGATGGCCGCCGTGGTGGGCATGCTGGCGGCGCTGTGGCCGGCCCGGCGGGCGGCCCGGCTGAACATGCTGGAGTCCATCAAGGCCGAGTGACGGGCCGGCCGGGACGGAAGAGCGGGGCGGGGGCCGCGGCGGCCCCCGCCCCGCCGTGTCACGCCGTCCCCGCGGAGCCCAGCCAGGCGGAGCGGGTCGGCGGCATCCCGGAGCCGCCCGACTCCCGGGCGCGCACCGCGAGGATCTGGTTGACCCCGATGCGGTTGTGCTCAAAGGCCAGCGCGGAGGCCGCCATGTACAGCCGCCACACCCGGGCCCGCCCGGCGCCCGCGAGGCGCACGGCCTCGCCCCAGTGCGCCTCCAGGTTGCCGACCCACTCGCGCAGCGTCAGGGCGTAGTGCTCCCGGATCGCCTCCACGTCGCGGACCTCCAGCCCCGCCTCCTCCAGCCGGGAGACGGTGGCGCCGACGGGGGCCAGTTCCCCGTCGGGGAAGACGTACCGGTCGATGAACTCGTCGACGTGGTAGGCGTCCTCGTTCTCCCACGGGCGGCGGGCGATCTGGTGGTTGAGCAGCCGGCCGCCGGGCCGCAGCAGCCCGTACAGCACGCCCGCGTACTGGAGGTAGCGCTCGCGGCCCACGTGCTCGGCCATGCCGATCGACGAAATGGCGTCGTACGGGCCGTCGTCGACCGCCCGGTAGTCCTGCACGCGGATCTCGACGCGGTCGGTGAGCCCCGCCTCGGCGACCCGCTTGCGGGCGTAGGCGGCCTGCTCGGTGGAGAGGGTGACGCCGGTGGCGTGCACCCCGTACCGCTCGGTGGCGTGCATGACCATCGAGCCCCAGCCGCAGCCGACGTCCAGCAGCCGCTGTCCGGCCTTGAGGTCCAGCTTGCGGCAGATGAGGTCGAGCTTGGCCTCCTGGGCGTCCTCCAGGGTCGCGTCGGGCCGCTCCCAGTAGGCGCAGGAGTAGACCATGGACGGGCCGAGCACGAGCTCGTAGAAGTCGTTGCCGACGTCGTAGTGGTGGCTGATGGCCTGCCGGTCGCGGACCGGGCTGTGCAGGACGCCGCCGCGCCTGCGGACCTCCTCCGGCGGCGGGGGCGGCGGCAGTCCCGGGCCCGCGAGCGAGAGCACCTCGCGGGCGATCAGCGCGGTCGCCGGGTCCCGGAGCCGGGCCAGCAGCCGGCGGTGGGCCGGCTCGTCCTCCTCGGGCGGGCGGTTCCAGACGACGCCGGACAGCCGGTGCAGCGCGTCGTACAGGTCGCCGTCCACGTCCAGTTCACCGGCCACCCACGCGCGCACCAGTCCCAGCTCGCCGGGCTTGAACAGCATCCGGCGCAGCGCCCTGCGGTGCCTCACGACCAGGGCCGGCGCGTCCGGGGGCCCGGTCTCGCTGCCGTCCCACGCGCGGATGCGCAAGGGGAAGGGAACGCCGAGCGCCTGCTTGGCGAGAGCGGTCAGTCGTCCGGCCGTATCGGCCATGGCGCGTACCTCCGTGCCTCCATGAAGACGGGTCCACTGCGCAGCAAAAAACCAATGGTGACTACAACCACATTCCCGGGACCGTTGTTCCTCTCCTACCCATCTCATGTTTGGTGTCCGCACGGCCAGGACACGGGCATGCCGAAGGGCGCCCGCCCCACGGATGGCGGACGCCCTTCGGCTGCAACGGGTGAACGGGCCCTGCGGCCCGCCGGCGGCTAGGCCTTCGCCTTGGCCGGGGAGGCCTCGGCCGGGACCACGGGCGCCGGCACGGGCTTGGCGGCCTCGTAGAACTCCTCGCGGGGGTTCTCGATGGCGCCCAGCGAGACGACCTCGCGCTTGAGGAAGACCGCCAGCGTCCAGTCCGCGAGGACCCGGATCTTGCGGTTGAACGTCGGCACCGCCATGCCGTGGTAGCCACGGTGCATGTACCAGGCCAGGCGGCCCTTGAACTTCAGCTTCATCTTGCCGAAGCGGACCAGGGCGACACCCTTGTGCAGGCCGAGGCCGGCGACGGCGCCCTTGTTGGCGTGCTTGTACTCCTGCTGCGGGAAGCCCCGCATGCCGGAGACCACGTTGTCGCCGAGGACCTTGGCCTGGCGCAGCGCGTGCTGGGCGTTGGGCGGGCACCAGGCACCGGGGCCGGAGGCCAGGTCGGGGACCTGGGCGTTGTCGCCGGCGGACCAGATGTAGTCGGTGCCCTGGACCTGGAGGGTCGGGGCGGTGTCGACGTGGCCGCGCGGGCCGAGCGGCAGGCCGTACTTGGCCAGGACCGGGTTGGG
This sequence comes from Streptomyces sp. NPDC046977, assembly GCF_040644455.1. Taxonomy (NCBI): domain Bacteria; kingdom Bacillati; phylum Actinomycetota; class Actinomycetes; order Kitasatosporales; family Streptomycetaceae; genus Streptomyces; species Streptomyces sp. NPDC046977. Next base: position 86,479 of record NZ_JBEYWO010000021.1, on the reverse strand, counting down.
CTTGACGCCGGCGGTCCACACGATGGTGGAGGCGTCGACCTCCAGGCCGTTGGCGAGCACCACGTGCTTGTCGACACAGGACTTCATCGACGTGCTCAGGTAGACCTCGATGCCGCGCTCGCGCAGGTGCTCCAGACCCCACGTGCCCAGCTCCGGGCCGACCTCGGGGAGGATCTTGTCGGCGGCGTCGACCAGGATGAAGCGCATGTCCTCGCGCTTGACGTTCGCGTAGTACTTGGCCGCGTCGCGGGCCATGTCCTCGACCTCGCCGATCGTCTCGGCACCGGCGAAGCCGCCGCCGACGAAGACGAACGTGAGGGCCCTGCGGCGGACGTCCTCGTCCGTCGTGGAGGCGGCCTTGTCGAGCTGCTCCAGCACGTGGTTGCGCAGGCCGATGGCCTCCTCGACGCCCTTCATGCCGATGCCGTTCTCGGCCAGGCCGGGGATCGGGAAGGTGCGGGAGACGGCGCCGAGCGCGACGACCAGGTAGTCGAAGGGCAGTTCGTAGGACTCGCCCACGAGCGGTTCGACGACCGCGACCTTGCGGTCCTGGTCGATGGTGGTGACCCGGCCGGTCAGAACCTCCGCCTGGGGGAGAACGCGGCGCAGCGGCACCACGACATGGCGGGGGGAGATGCTGCCGGCCGCGGCCTCCGGCAGGAAGGGCTGGTACGTCATGTACGAACGCGGGTCGACGACCGTGACGGTCGCCTCCGCGTAGCGCATCTTCTTGAGGATGCGCCGGGCCGCGTACAGGCCGACGTACCCACCGCCTACTACGAGGATCCTGGGACGCTCCGTGGTGCTCATGCTTCGAGTATTCACCACGGCCCGGGGGGTACCTCGTGAGCCCCTTCACAAGGTTTCCGGTGCCCTCTGCTACACTGCGCCGCTTCGTGATCAGGACCACAGCCACCGGGGGGAACCCGGTGCCGGTCACAGGCGTTGAGCGCCCGGCCCCACCAGCGACGATCGGCATCCGGGGGGCCCGCACCACGCCCCCGCAACATGGGTGAAACACAAGCCCGTCAAGGGCTTTGGGGGTCCCCGGGGGGCCTCACCCCGGGCAGTTGGGCCGTCCGGCGGGAACTTTCATGTGAAGAAATTCACGAACCTTCTTCCGCAGGCGTGTCGGGCCCGCCGCGGGGGCCCGCTCACCTGACAAGCGCCCTGCTCAGGCGATGCTCCAGGCGATCCCGTCGAGGATGTCGTGCTCGCTCACCACGACCTCCGCGGCACCCGTCCGCTCCATGATCCGCAGCAGCACGAGCGCCCCCGCGCCGATCACGTCGACCCGCCCCGGATGCAGCACCGGGATCGCCGCGCGCTCGGCGTGCGTGGCCGCCAGCAGCCGGGCGGTGACCTCGCGGACCTGCTCCACCGGGATGCGGGCGTGGTGGATCGCGGCCGGGTCGTACTCCGCGAGGCCCAGCGCGATCGCGGCGACGGAGGTCACCGAACCGGCGAGCCCGACGAGCGTGCGCGCCTCGCGCAGCGGCACGGTGCTCTCCGCCAGGTCCAGCGCGGCGTCGATGTCCCGCGTCATGGCGGCGATCGCCTCGGGCGTCGGCGGGTCGGTCACGACGCCGTCGTCCACCAGGTGCCGCTCGGTCATCCGCACGCAGCCGACGTCGACCGAGCGGGCCGCGGTGACCTCGGTGTCGCCGACGACGAACTCCGTGGAGCCGCCGCCGATGTCGGTGACGAGGAAGGGGCGCTCCAGATCGGCGCGGCCGGCCAGTTCACGGGTGGCGCCGGTGAAGGAGAACTCGGCCTCCTGGTCGCCGCTGATCACCTCGGGCTCCACACCGAGGATGTCCACCACACCGCGCACGAAGTCCTCGCGGTTGGAGGCGTCGCGGGAGGCGGAGGTGGCCACGAAGCGGATCGCGTCGGCGCCCAGTTCGCGGATGACGCCGGCGTACGCGCGGCAGGCCGCGAAGGTGCGCTCCAGTGCCTCGGGGGCGAGCCGGCCGGTGCGGTCGACGCCCTGTCCGAGCCGGACGATGGTCATCCGGCGGTCCAGGTCCTTGATGGCGCCGGTCGCGGGGTCCGCGTCGGCCACCAGCAGGCGGATCGAGTTGGTGCCGCAGTCGACGGCGGCGACGCGGGTCACTTGTCGTCCCCCTTCGCGGCGCAGGGGTCGGCGCACGGGCCCTTGCGCCACCACTCCGGCAGCAGCGCGAGGGCCTCGTCGCCGAGCGGGTTGACCCCGGGACCGGCGGCCAGGGAGTGGCCGACCAGCACGTGCAGGCACTTGACCCGGTCCGGCATGCCGCCCGCGCTGGGGAAGCCCTCCAGCACCTCGATCGCGTCGCGGCGGGCGAGGTAGTCCTCGTGCGCGGCCCGGTAGCCGGCGGCGAGCTCGTCGTCCTCGGCGAGACGGGCGGTCATGTCCTTCATGACCCCCTCGGCCTCCAGGGTGCCGATCGCGGACGCGGCGCGCGGGCAGGTCAGGTAGTACAGCGTCGGGAACGGCGTGCCGTCCTCCAGCCGCGGCGCCGTCTCGACGACGTCCGGATTGCCGCAGGGGCAGCGGTGCGCGACGGCCCGCAGACCGCGCGGGACGCGGCCCAACTGCTCGCGGACGGCGGCGACATCGCGCTCCGTCGGCGGGGCGTGCTCGGTGGAGGGCGGGGGCGTTTCCATGCCTGGGTGTGTCTCTTTCAGCGGTGTGCGGGGGCGGCGGCGTCGGCGTGGTCGACGCCGTCCCACAGGTTGGCGTACCAGGGGCGGCGGGCGGCGTTGTCGCTGTCGCCGCGGCGCGGGCCGGCGGCCTCGTCACCCCGTGCGGCGGCCCCGGAGGGAGTGACCACCGTATACGCCGTCTCGCCGGGCAGGACGTAGTGGAGCCGGGTGCGGGCCTGCGTCTTGACGTACTCGGGGTCCTGCCAGCGCGCCTTCTCCTCGCGCAGTTCCTCGACCCGCTTGCGGGCCTGTTCGGCCTGCTTGCGCTGGTCGGCGATCTGCGAGCGCTGGGCGACGTACTGGCGCGTGGGGTAGGCGAGGGCGACCACCAACGCGCACACCACGAGGGCGAGCAGCGCGGCCCGGCCGGTCAGCCGGTTGCGGCCGCGCGGCAGTACGGGCCGCCGCGGGCGTCCGGTCGCGCGGTAGACGCGGGCCTGCGCCTGTGCCCCGAGGGCACGGATGCGCGTCGCGGTGGAGAAGCGATCCGGCACGTGCACCTCCGGTGGGGGGGTTCGCGTTCGTCATTGCCTCGGGGGACCGGTGGACCAGTGGACCGGTGCCCGGGAACCGCTGCCGCCCGCCGCGGGCGCGACGGGCGGCAGCGGTGAGGCGTCAGCCCTTGAAGCGCGGGAACGCCGAGCGGCCGGCGTACACGGCCGCGTCGTCGAGGATCTCCTCGATGCGCAGGAGCTGGTTGTACTTGGCGACGCGCTCGCTGCGGGCGGGGGCGCCGGTCTTGATCTGGCCGCAGTTGGTGGCGACGGCGAGGTCGGCGATGGTGACGTCCTCGGTCTCGCCGGAGCGGTGCGACATCATGCACTTGTAGCCGTTGCGCTGCGCCAGCTCGACCGCGTCCAGGGTCTCGGTCAGCGAGCCGATCTGGTTGACCTTGACCAGCAGGGCGTTGGCGGTGTTGTTGTCGATGCCGCGCTGGAGGCGCTCGGGGTTGGTGACGAACAGGTCGTCGCCGACGAGCTGGACCTTGTCACCGAGCTGGTCGGTGATGGTCTTCCAGCCGTCCCAGTCCTCCTCGTTCAGCGGGTCCTCGATGGAGATCAGCGGGTACGCCGCGACCAGCTCGGCGTAGTACGCGGTCATCTCGGCCGCCGACAGGGACTTGCCCTCGAAGGAGTAGCTGCCGTCCTTGTAGAACTCGGAGGCGGCCACGTCGAGCGCCAGCGCGATGTCCTGGCCCGGCTGGTAGCCGGCCTTCTTGATGGCCTCGACGATCAGGTCGAGGGCGTCGCGGTTGCTCGGCAGGTTCGGGGCGAAGCCGCCCTCGTCGCCGAGGCCGGTGGACAGGCCGCGCTCCTTCAGGACGCCCTTGAGGGTGTGGTAGACCTCGGCACCCCAGCGCAGGGCCTCGGAGAAGGACTCCGCGCCGATCGGGGCGATCATGAACTCCTGGATGTCCACGTTGGAGTCGGCGTGCGAGCCGCCGTTCAGGATGTTCATCATCGGGACCGGCAGCACGTGGGCGTTCGGGCCGCCGAGGTAGCGGAAGAGCGGGAGGTCGGAGGCCTCGGACGCGGCGTGGGCCACGGCCAGCGAGACACCGAGGATGGCGTTGGCGCCGAGGGAGGACTTGTCCGGGGTGGCGTCCAGGTCGAACATCGCCTGGTCGATCAGCCGCTGCTCGGTGGCGTCGTAGCCGACCAGCTCCGGGCCGATCTGCTCGATGACGGCGAGCACCGCCTTCTCCACACCCTTGCCCAGGTAACGGCTCTTGTCACCGTCACGGAGCTCAAGGGCCTCGAACGCTCCGGTGGACGCTCCGGAGGGCACGGCTGCACGGCCCGTGCTGCCGTCGTCGAGGCCGACCTCGACCTCCACGGTGGGGTTGCCTCGCGAGTCGAGGATTTCCCGGGCTACGACGACGTCGATCGACGGCACGTGAGTCTCCTTCTGATGTCTCTTCGTTTCGGGCATGAGCCTAACCGACCCGAAAAGCCCCGTCCGGGCACGCTCCGGGGAAGTCCGCACCGGACCGCGAACGGAAGGGGGCACCGAGAAGAACGATCGGGGACGGACGCCCGCCGACCGGCACGGACACGCGGACACGGACCGCCGCGCACGGGCGCCCCTGCCGGGCGCCCGCGGCGGCACCGGGTCAGCGGCGGCCGAGCTCCAGGGTCTCGCCGGCCACGATCCGGTCCGGGTTGTCGCCGATGACGTCCTTGTTGGCGGCGTACAGCCCGCGCCAGCCGCCCGGCAGGCCCTGCTCCATGGCGATCCCGCACAGCGAGTCGCCCTCCTGCACCACGTATCGGCCGTCGCCGGTGTCCTTGGTGGAGGTGTCCTTCGCCGCGCCGCGGTCCGAGCCGCGGTCCGAGCGCTCGTCCGCGCCGCGCGTGGTGTCGCGGGAGATGGCGCCCCAGGCGGCGTCGCCCTCGACGATCTGCGGCGGCACCGAGGTCACGCCGTGGCTGCCGCTGCCGGTGCCCGTCGTGCGGCCGGACAGCCGCGGGGTGGTGTCGGCCTCGGGCTTGCGGTGCTTGCCCGGGGTCTTGGCGGCCGTGCCGGTGGAGGTCTCCGGGTCGGGCGTGGCGGTGGAGCCGGGGACGGCGGTCGAGTCGTCGCCGCTGTCGGAGGACCCGGCGGTCGCGTCCGTGCCGGAGTCCGTGCCGGTTCCGGTGCCCGTGCCGTCGGAGGAGCCGTCGGTGCCGGCGTCCTCGTGGTCCGAGCCGGTGTCCGTCCCGGAGTCGCTGCCGTTCTCGTCGCCGTTGCTGTTGCCGTTGTTGCCCTTGCCGTCGGAGTTGCCGCCGAGGAGGTCCTGCAGCACCTCGCCCAGGCCGCCCTGGTCGGCGCAGCCGGACCAGGCGTCGGGGCCGAGTACGGAGAGGATCTTCTCCGCGACGGTTATCTGCTCATTGCGGCTGGCGAGGTCGGGGCGCTCGGCATAGACCGTGCCGCCGTACTGCTGCCAGGTCTCCTCGGTGATCTGCAGGCCGCCGTAGAACCCGTTGCCGGTGTTCGAGCTCCACAGGCCGCCGCTCTCGCACGCGGCCACCGCGTTCCAGCTGGTGCCGGCGTCCGCGGCGCTCGCGCCGCTCGCTGCGAAGAGGGGGAGCGTGAGGCCCGCCCCGGTCGCCGCGACCGCAACCATGGCGGTCGGGGCCTGACGCGGCTTGCGGTGTCGGCCGTTCCCGGACTTCAGCATGCGCTATCGCCTTTCACATTCGAATATCGCGATGGCGCCTGACCGTAGTGGCCTTGGCCCATGCATCACAAGTCGATGTCTCGCGGATCACGTGAAGATCACGTCGTGACGCTCAGTCAGTCACGTTCCGGTGTGAAGGAGACGGGCAATGCGCGCAGACCGCGCATGATGAGCCCGCCGCGCCAGCGCAGTTCCGCGGGATCCGCGGCGAGCCGCAGGTCGGGCAGCCGGGTCAGCAGCGTGGCGAGCGCGGACTGCGCCTCCAGCCGGGCCAGGGGCGCACCCAGACAGTAGTGGATGCCGTGGCCGTAGCCGAGGTGCTGGTTGTCCCTGCGTGAAAGATCCAGTGTGTCCGGCTCGTTGAAGCGCGCGGGGTCGCGGTCGGCGGCGGCGAGCACCACCAGGACGGGGTCCCCGGTCGCGATGTCCCGGCCGCCGACAGTCAGCGGTTCGGTCGCGAAACGCCAGGTCGCCAGCTCCACCGGCCCGTCGTAGCGCAGGAGTTCCTCGACGGCCGTGCCGAGCAGCCCGTTGTCGCCGCCGACCAGCGCGTCCTGCAGCTGACGGCGCGGACCGGGGTTGCGCAGCAGCGTGTACATCCCGTTGCCGATGAGGTTGACGGTCGTCTCGAACCCCGCGAAGAGCAGGATGAACGCCATCGCGGCGGCCTCGTTCTCCGTGAGGTGCTCGCCGTGGTCACTGGCCCGGATCAGACCGGAGATCAGGTCGTCGCCGAGGTCCGCCCGCTTGCGGTGGATCAGCTCCAGCAAATATCCGCGCATTTTCTTCACCGACCGGCCGACCCCGCCGCGGGGACCCCCGCCGTGCCGGATCATCATCCCGGCCCAGTCGCGGAAGTCGTCCTGGTCCTCGGCGGGGACGCCGAGCAGGTCGCAGATCGCGTAGATCGGCAGCGGAAAGGCGAACTCATGGATGAGATCGGCCTCCCCCTTCGCCGCGAAACCGTCGATGAGCCGGTCGGTCAGCTCCTGCACCCGCGGGGCGAACTCGGCGACCCGGCGCGGGGTGAAGGCCTTGGAGACCAGCCGGCGCAGCCGGGTGTGGTCCGGCGGGTCGATGTTGAGCAGGTGCGTCATCAGGTCGGCGCTGCGCTCGCCCGGGATGCCCACCTTCCCCTTGGCGTGGGCGCGTTCGGAGTGGTGGACCGGGTTCTTGCTGAGCCGCGGGTCGGCCAGCGCCTGCCGCGCGTCCGCGTACCGGGTCACCAGCCAGGCGTCCACACCGCTGGGCAGCGTGGTGCGGTGCACCGGCGCGTGCTCGCGCAGCCAGGCGTACGCGGGGTACGGATCGGTGGCGAACTGCCAGGTGAACAGCTCGGGGGGCTCAGGGGTCACGCTGTCATGCACCCCATGACGTTAGCCGCTCCCGGCTGAGCCGGTCGGCCAGCCGGGTCGTCTCCGGCAGGCGGTAGGAGGGGGAGAGCGCCAGGACATGGCGGCACGCGGTGTCCAGGTCGATGCCGTGGCCGGTCGACACGTACACCGGCCGGACCCCGCTCCGGGTGCGCAGCGCCCGGCCCACCGTCTCGCCCGCGTCGACCAGCGGCGCCGACGCCCCGCGTTCCTCCCCGAGCGCCGCCGCGTCGTACGTGCCGACGAACGGGGTCTTCGCCACCCCGGCGGCCGGCAGCCCGGTGACCACCCCCAGATGGCAGGCCAGACCGAAGCGACGCGGGTGCGCCAGCCCCTGCCCGTCGCAGAGCAGCAGGTCGGGCGTGACGGTCAGGCCCCGCAGGGCCTCGATCAGCACGGGAAGCTCCCGGAACGCGAAGAGCCCGGGCACGTAGGGGAAGCCCGCCCGGGCCGTCGCGGTGGCCCGGTCGACGGGGGCGAGCGTGGCCGCGTCGACCACGACGACGGCGGCGGCCACGATGTCGTCCGCGGCACCGTGGCCCCCGCCGTACGCGACATCCAGCCCCGCGACGTACCGCGGCCGCTGCGGGCCGGGCCCGCGGTGGTCGGCCAGCGGCCGGAGCCGGTCCTGAAGGGCGAGGGCCCCTGCCTCGTCGTGCGGCCACGCGTGCGGGACGTCTATACGCATGACCGCGAGACTACGGCCGGGGCCGCCGGATCAGGGCTCTCTGCCCCGCTGGTCCCTGCCGTCGCCGTTGGCTGGCCCCGCGCCCCGGTCCGGCCCGGGCGCCCGGTTCCGGCTCGCGGCGTGGGCCTTGGGGACCGGCACGCCCTCCGGCGGGTCGGCGACCCCGTGGGAGCCCCAGTTGCCGAAGCCCTTGAGGGAGTGCGGAAGGTGACGGATGCCGTCCTGCGGCCACTCGTCGTAGTCGCGCCACTCGGTCAGGGGGTGCCGCTCACCGTCCTGGTGACCGGGGCCGTGGTCGGCCGGGGTCTCGCGGCCGTACTCCTGGCGCGTGTGCCACGCCCCGCCACGGGGCTGCGGCCGCTGCTCGGGAGGAGGCTCCTTGGACCGGTGGTAGAGGCCGATCGAGACGGCCCCGATCAGCAGGCCGACGAGGAAGATGCCCACGACCAGCGGGGCGATACCGACGAGGTAGTCGTGCGGCACGGCCAGCTGGATCTGCTCCAGTGCTCGCATGCCACCCATTTACCCTATTCGCCCGGTTTCACTCCCCGCCCTCCCGCCCGTGTGCCCGGCAAGGTCCGGGCGCCCCGACGCCAGTTGTTGGGGGGCCGGGTGCGGGCCCTCCGGGGCTGCCATTCTGGACAGCACATTTAGGTGCCTCAGGCACCCTCGGCTGCGCACTCCGGGTTGTGCACCCAAATATGCTCCACAGTCCAGAACGCCACCCTCCCCCAGCTACCGCTGGGAGGTGCCCCCACCTCCCCCGCCCCCTCCGTCTCGTCCCGCGCCTGATCCCCGGTGGGTGGTCAGAGACGGCACCGTGCTCGGGCACCCGTAGGCGCAGCGCCGGCCAAGTGCGCAGCCGTCACCGCCCACAGACACCCCACCGGCCGTCAGTCGCCCCAACGACCCCGGGAGGGGGTGCGCCGGGGTCCGCCCGCAGGCGACGAGCGGCGACCGCAGCACACAAATTGCTGGGGTAACCCGCGAGCGCCGTGGGGGTCCCCCCGGCCGAAGGTTGGGGGAGGACTCCGGAGCGGCGCCGACCCCCACAACGCACGCAGCGCGGGGCCCGCACTTACCGCGCCGGGCACTCGGGCGGGAGGGCGGGGAAAAACCCAAGAAAAAACCTAGGCGGTACGGGCGCGCTCCGCCGCGAGGATCGCGTCACGGTACCGGCGGGCGGCAGCCCGCAAGGCCGACTCGGGGTCGATCCCCGCCCCCTGCGCGGCCAGCGCCAACGCCAACAGCCGATCACCGGTGCCCGTGTCCGCCGCGTCCGCGTCCGGCACCGGCACGTCCAGGCCCGCCCGTTCCGCGCGAGCGCCGAGCTTGGCCGCCAGGGCCAGGGCGGGCTGGCCGAGCGGGACACCCTCCGTGACGGAGGTGCGCTGCTTCTCCTGCTCCTTCATCCGCAGCCAGTGGGCCTGGACCTCCTCCGGCGTCTCGGCGGTGTCGTCGCCGAAGACGTGCGGGTGGCGGTGGACGAGTTTGTCGACGATGGTCGCGGCGACGTCGTCGATGGAGAACGGCTCCTCGGGGTCGTCCTGGGCGATGCGGGCGTGGAAGACCACCTGGAGCAGCACGTCGCCGAGTTCCTCGCGCAGCGCGTCCCGGTCGCCCTCCTCGGCCGCCTCGACGAGTTCGTAGATCTCCTCGATGCCGTACTTCACCAGCTCCTGGCTGGTCTGCACGCTGCTCCAGGGGCATTCGCGGCGGATCCGGTCCATCACCTGGACCAGGTCGAGCAGCCGGGCGCCGGGCAGGTCGTACGAGCCGGGCAGCAGTTCCAGGTCGGGCATGTCCACCCGGCCCGAGCCACCGAGCCGGGCCAGTTCGTCGGTGACGGCCGCGTCGCCGTCGCCGCCGGTGAGGTAGACCACCGTGCGGCCGCCCCCGGTGAGGTCCACCAGGTCGCGGCCGGTGGGGGCGGCGTGCTCCACCGCGACGCCGGCCTCGCGCAGGTAGGGCAGCTGCGGGTGCCCGGGGTCGGGGCAGACGACCCGGTCGGCACCGCGCAGCAGCTCCCACGCCGGCCAGGACAGCAGGCCGGGGGCGACACGGTGGGTGGTGGTCAGCAGTACCAGGCGGCCCGGGCGGGCGGAGTCATCGGAGTGGTCCACCCGTCGAAACTACCTCGCCCGGGTGCGGCTCAGGCACCGGCCTCGGGGGCGCTCACCTCGGACAGCCACGGGTCCTTGGTGGTGTCGAGGGTGAGCTTCTGCGCGTTCCACTTGCCGTAGCGCGGGTTCACGTCGATGTCGAGCCGGTCGGCCGTGCGGCGCAGCACCGTGAGCAGGGTGGTCTGGCCCTCGGGGCTCTGCACGTTCGCGCCGTAGTGGGCGGCGACCTTCTGCATGAGCAGGTCGGTGCGGATGCTCTCGTCGATGTCGGCGGGGATCATCGCGTACGTCTGGAGGACCTGCGCCTCCAGTTGCTGCTTGCCGCCGGCCTGCATCTCGGCGGCGCGGCGGGCCTGCTGCACCTCGCGCGGGGTGACGGAGACCCCGGCGTCCTTGGCGGCGCGCTCGATGACGCGGGCCTGGACGAGGCTGTGCACGGTGTTGCGCTGGAGGTCGCTGCTGGCCTCGATGAGCTGGTCGGCCTGCGGCGACTTCTCCTGGGCGGCGCGTACTGCCGCGACCCTCGCCTGCACCGTGTTCACGGTGATCTGCCGGCCGCCGACGACGGCCGCGGCACCGGCGTGCGGTGTTCCGCAGGAGGTCAGGAGTGGCGCGGAGAACAGCACGGCGGCGGTGGCGAGGGCGGAGAGCGCAGTCCTGCGGCGGAGCATTTTGCCTCCCGGCAAGGGATCGGGCGACGGTGCACGATCTGGCAGATGCAGTGATCGAGGATATTGAGCGGGGGCCCGCAATATCCAGCACTCTGCACAAACGATGCCGGTGCCGGTCAGGTGTCGCAGGCGACTCCGTCGCCGTCGCGGTCCAGGGCGCCCGAGTAGCCGGGGTCGCCGCGGTGGAGCGGGGCGGCGCCCGCCTTCCGGGCCGCGGCGCAGTTCGGGTACGTGGTGGCGCCCGAACCGGGCTGGTCATCGCCGTTGCCGCCGTTGCCGCCGTCCTTGCCGGAGGGGGCCGCGGCGGGCACGTCGGGCTTGCCGGAGCCGGGCAGCGGCTCGTCCGGGCAGCTGCGCAGGACCTCGGTCATCGCGTCCTTCTCGGCGGCGGTGACCCACAGGCCGTACTTCTTCTTCACCGCCACCTGGCGGGCGACGTAGGGGCAGCGGAACGCCTTGTTGGGCGGCAGCCAGGTCGCCGCGTCGCCGTCGCCCTTGCCGCGGTTGGCGGGGCCGTCGACGGCGAGCAGGTTGAGCGGGTCGTTGGCGACCTGTATCCGCTTGTCGCGGTCCCAGTACTTGGCACCCTTCTGCCAGGCGTCGCTGAGCGCCACGACATGGTCGATGTCGACCGTGCTGCGGCCGCGGGTGAAGCTGATCCCCTTGCCGGTGTACGGGTCGTCGAGGCGGCCGGACGTGACGATGCAGTCGCCGCCGTTGTCGGACCGGAAGGACTCGCCGGTCAGGTCGCGCTGCAGTATGTCGTCGCGGGTGTCGCAGCCGTTGTGGTCGGTGTCCACCCAGGAGCTGCCGAACTGGTCGCGTGCGTAGCCGGTCTTGGGTGCGCGGCCCTTGACCGTCAGGTCGCCGACCGCCTTGAGTGCCGAGCCCGCGGGCGCCGGCGCGTCGCTGCCCTGTCCCGCGATGTCGTCGCCCGTGCAGCCGGCGGCGCCGAGGAGCACCGCGAGCAGCGCCGCTGCCGTTACCGCCGTTGAACCCGCCCTGGTTGTGACCACCTTGGCACTGTAGGGGGTGGGGGGCGCGGACCGGCAGGGGGCCTTCCGGTCCGCGGTCCGCGCCCCCGGCGGTCAGCCGGTGACGGCGACCGGGGCGTCCCAGTCGCTGCGGTCCACCGTGAGGGTCCAACCGCCGCGGGTCTCCTTGCTGTTGACCATGTACTGGTGGCCGCGGCGGTGCCCGGTCCACAGCGTCTTGGAGAACGGCCAGTCGGCGGTCGTCGTCTTCACCTGGTCCCACAGGGCGTACCAGAGGGCGTCGGGGAGCTCGGTGCGGTCCTTGGCACCTGCCACGGCGGCGGCGCTGCTGCTCTTGAAGCCGTAGAAGCCGGCCCAGTAGTTCTTGGCGTGGACGGTCTTGTCCCAGGCGCGGATGTACGTGAGCACCGCGGTGTTGCAGGCGGTGTTCGTGATGTCGTAGGACTCCATGTCCAGGTAGAGGGTGCTGCCGGTCTTCATGCCGAGCGCCGAGGCCTTCGCCACGGCGTCCGCGCCGTCGGTGGCGCCGAGCGAGGCGGCCGTGGCGGCGGTCAGCTTCTCCGGGTTGCGGCTGGTCTGGCACGGCGGCTGCGCGCCGACGTACAGCGGGATCAGCTTCCAGCCGGACGCGCTCACGGCCTTGACCCAGGACGCGGTCAGGTTCGGCTGCGCGCAGCCGCGGTTCTTGCCGCCCACGTAGACGGCGGCGGCGCCGTAGAAGTTGGCGGACTTCCACGCCTTCATCGCCGCCGAGGAGGGCGCGGTGCAGGTGTCGAACGCCCGGCCCGTATACACCTTGGGCGCGGGTCGGGACACGGTGGTCGCCATCGAGGCCTCCGCCGCGACTCCGGCGCCCGCCAGCACGGCGACACCCGCCACCGCCCAGGCGATGTAACGACGCTTCTTCGACATCCGGTGACCGGACATCCCCACCCCATTCGTTGTTGACTGCTCGATGACATGCGGAGTCACCGGCCGCCCCGCCGGGCCGCGCTCCGTCCGCCGTCGGCGGGTGCGCGGGCCTCCGTGGGCGGGGCGGCCGGCATCATATCCGTCGCGTGGTGCGCCGACGGATCCGCAGGACGGGCCAGAGCAGCAGTGCGCTGACGGCCCACAGGAACACCGCGACAGTGATCCACTCGCCGGTGCCGGTCTCCGGGTCGTCGGCGCCGAAGACCGTGTACGCGAGGGCCACAAAGGCGAAGAAGCCGCCCAGCAGCCCGAAGAGGACCATCGCCACCGACTGGAGCCCGGTGCGCCGGGTGCGGGCGGCACCCGCCGGCGTGACGGCAGGAGCGGAGTCGCCGGTCCCGGCCGCCTCCCGTCGCGGTGGCGGCTGCCGGGGCGGCATCTGCACCACCGCCGCCGGTGGCACCGCGGCGTCGATGACGGCGACGGTGTGCGCGTCGATGCCGTACGGGCCCGGTTCCACCTCGACCGTGATGCCGTCGGTGCCGATGAGCCGGCGGCCGCCGTCCGGCCAGCTCAGCATGGCGGCGCAGGAACGGTAGAGCACGGTCACCGCACGTTCTGTCCCGGCGGTCCCGGCGGCAGGGCGTTCCGTCAGGCTGACGCCGTCGTCGCCCACGACCAACTCCGGGGCGTCCTTGCGGTTCTGGGTGAAACGCCGCCCGGTGACCGCGTACGGCGACCTGACCGGCGCCGCCGTGTACCCGGCCCAGTCCGCCGAGTGCCGCGCGGGCACCTGCATGAGGGCGGTTCCCTCGGCCTCCAGGGCCACCGCGTGCAGATGTGCGGGCGCGGTCGCCCACAGTTCGGAACGCAGTTCCTCCGACGTGCGCGGGAGGTGTCCGGCGAGCAGTTCCTCGGCCATGCCGGGCAGCCGGCGCACCACCGCGTCGTGTGCGGTCAGGGCCGCGTCGGCGCGGCCGCGCACCGCGTCGAGGTCGGCCTGGGCTATCCGGCCCGCCCGCAGTCCCGCGAGGACGTCGACGAATCCGCCGAGGACCGCGTCCTGCTTGGCGGGCAGGGCGTCCGCGAAGGCGGTCACCAGGGCGAACCCGTCGCGGCGCGAGGTGTGGTCGGCCGCCGTGGTGTACGAGTAGCCGCCCTCCTGCCGCAGGGCGCGGGACAGTTCGCGCTCGAGGACGGCCGCGTACAGCCGGGCGGCGGTGGTGTCGGTGACCACGGCGTCCATCAGGACCCCGCCGGTCCCGTCGGAGAAGTAGGCCGGAGCGACGGGCAGTGCGGAGGTCACCGCCGGCATCGGCCTGCGGTCCCCGCCGGGCAGTTCGAGCGACAGTCCGGCGGGCAGCCGCTCGCCGGCGATCCACAGCGTGGCGTTGCCCCGGGTGAACCAGGTCCGCGCCCACTGCCACACGTCCTGGGCACTCGCGTTCCGCACACCCCACTCGGGGTAGCTGACCAGGCCGTACCCCTGCGCTCCGTAACGCCACAGCGGGAGCTGGCCGGGTTCGCGGCGCGACTCCTCGGTCCGCAGGATCTCCTTCTCCGTCTCCAGCCGGTCCATGGGCAGGTCGACGAGGGAGGCGCAGACACCGGTGAGGTGGGCGACGATCTCGTGCTCGGCGCCTTCCGCGTGGAAGTGGGTGAACGCCGCCTTGGTCGCCCCGTTGAAGTGGTAGTCGGCCAGGCCCTGGCGGTGCAGGGCCAGATGCTCGGTCAGGTGCGTCAGGCCCGCCCGCCCGAGCGTCTCGTCGGCGGCACCGACACGGAAGACCAGCCCCGCGCGCATCGGCCCGGCGGCGTAGGTGAAGAGGGTGGGTATGCCGTCGACCTCGGTGTGGTGGACGGCGGCCTGCTGGTTCATCTCAGGTCTCTGTTCGGCATGGGCGGGTCATCCTCTGGCGAGAACCGCGTTGCGGTGTCGGACGTAGACGTCGGCGGGCTCACCGAGGTAGCTCCACGGGAACTCGGATGCCAGGTTGCCCAGCGCGCGGAAGTGGGCGGCGGCCCGGGCGGTGTCGCCGATCAGTGAGAACAGGGCCGCGAAGGAGCCCTGGACGACGACCCACCCGTGGTCGCGCCGGAACCGCGGATGGGACACGGACCGCTCGGCGGCCTCGATGAGTTCGGGGTGGACGTGCGGCCGGCGCAGGTACTCGGCCCGGTCGCGGTCGGAGTCCAGAGCGCTCCAGTGCTCGAGGTGTGCCTCGGCCACCAGCCCCGCGTTCAGCGTCGCTTCGGGGGCGCCCTGCATGCACTCCCGGGCGAACGCGTGGGCGGCCTCCCAGCTCCCGCTCCACTTGGGGCACAGCTGCTGGAGGAGCCGTGCCTGGCCCGTGAAGTGGTGCGGGTGGTACCTCGCCAGCCGTTCGTAGCGGCGGCGTGCCTCGTTCTGCCCGAGCTGGAGTCCTCTGGCCGTGTTGAGCCGCTCCGCCCAGGCCGTGCCGCAGGACGGGTCGAGGGCGGTGGCCCGGATCAGCAGTTGTTCCGCCGTCCGCAGGTGTGCGTGAAACGCCGCGAACTGCTCCCTGCTCACGCTCTGCGCCCGCTTGGCGGTCCGGATCTCCCAGCCGAGTTGGACTTCACGGGCACCGAGGACGGTGAGGGCGAAGACGTCCTCCGGAGCCGCCGCGACCATCGTGCGCAGGACGTGCTCGACGCCCGGCACTTCGGCCACGGTGCGGACGGCGTAGGCGCGGCCGGTCCCCTCGGGCAGCCCGTGGACATACCCGCGCAGCGCCTCCATGTCGGCAGCGGCGGCTGCCTGGCGGAGCCACGCGACTTCGGGATGGGCGGACGCCTCCTCGAAATCCGGGGGAGGCAGGGAAGAAACAAGCGACATACGCGGATCCTAAGCGAACCTTGCGGGAATCGACCGACCGGGAAATCGGCCGCACCCCACCCGACTTGACGTGAATTTGATTGTCTCCATACCGGACCATCGGCTTCCGTCCACGAAAACCGCATAATCTCCGTCCGGCACTCGCCGCACACAGCCCGTCCCCCTCGCCAGGAAGTCAGCCATGGCACTCAACGCCCGCCGCAATCGCCAACTGCTCGAAGCCCTCGCCCCCTTGCTCCTCCAGGGCGAGCAGGTGGAGCTGACCTCGCTGGCCGCTGTCGGCACGGTCTCGGTCCGCAAGCAGGTCCTCACCGCCGCAGTGGTCGGTGTGCTCAGCGCCGGCACGGTGATGGCCACGGTCACCCCCCGCCCCCTGTACATCGCGCTGACCGACCGCCGCGTGCTCTTCTTCGACGGAAATCGGGGCGGCAAGCCGGGCAAGCTCATGCTGAATCTGCCCCGGCCCTACGTGTCCGCGGGCAATTCGAAGAAGGCATTTCTCGGCCTCCAATACGCCACCCGCCTCTCGGTGACCGGCCAGGAACAGGGTCTCAAGGTGACCTTCCCCGTGCAGCACCGGTCGGACGGTCCCCGGTTCGCCTCGGCCTTTCCGGTGACGCACTGACGCAATTCCCGGCGGCGGCCGGTCAGTTGCCCATCTTGTCGATGTCGACGACGTCCTTGGCGGCGGGCACCTCGACGGCCGCCGCCTTGTCGAAGTCGGTGAAGCGCACGGTGCCGGGCTCCTTGCCGCCCTTGGTGACGACCTTGAGGATGTAGGGCTTGCCCTGGGTGGCCACGTAGGCGGTGATCGTCTCGGCACCGTCCTTGCCGGTGATCGGCAGGGCGGGGATGCCGTCGACGGTGGTGGGCTTGCCCTTGGTTCCGTCGTCGTCGCCGTCCTCCTCCTTGTCGAGTTCGGTGAGGAACGCCTTCAGGTCGCAGGCCTGGAGGAACTCCTTGGAGTCCGGGCCGGAGGCGCTCGTCTTCATCCAGCGCTTCCCGATGACGCTCTGGGCGGCCTTGCCGTCCGAGCCCTGGGACGACCAGAAGGCGTCGTCGCCCTTCATGTAGAGGAAGGCGCCGGACTTCAGCAGGCGGACGTTGCCGCCCTCCATCGTGAGGTTGCCCTGGCAGTCGCCGGTGCGGGTCATGGTCATGTGGTACTTCATCGGCTGCCCGTCGGTGATGCCGTCGAGGTCGACGGTCATCGCGGAGGCGGACTTCATGGCGGCCAGGGCCTTGGTCCCGATCTCGGCGGCGGGCCGGTCGGCCAGGGCTGTCGACGCGGGCTCGGCCTTGCCGACGCCGAGCGGGCCGCAGGCGGCGAGGGCGAGGGCGGCGGTGGAGCAGCCGAGCGCGGTGAGGGCAACGCGGACGGTGGTCATGTGGGTCTCCCCTGGGTGAGTCGCGCGGGCGTGGTCGGCCCGTCTTCTTCCGGTCGCCACAGCCGCCGGCGCCGAAGGAGGCGTCCTGGGCGGTGAGCGTCGCGCCGGCGGTGCCGCCGGCGTTGTCGTTCGCGCAGATCGGGATCGAGTTCACGGAGTGCCCGCGCCCCCCCTGACCGCTCGTACGGCGGCGGTCGCAGTTGCGGGCACTCCGTGAACCGATGGGTCAATCACAGCATGTCCTGTGAACCGAGTCAACATGGATTCTCGATTCACGTGACTTCACGCTGTGAAGGGTCGGAACGAGCGTTCATCGGTATGCTCGGGGCCACCATCGAGACCCGCGTGGGAGGGGATCCAGCCAGGTGCCGGAGAACGCAGCAGAAGTTACCGCCGCCGGCATCGCGCGACTGGCCGGTGTGGGACGCGCCGCCGTGAGCAACTGGCGCCGCCGGCACGCCGACTTCCCCAAACCGGTGGGCGGCACCGACACCAGCCCGGCCTTCGCCCTCGCCGAGGTCGAGCAGTGGCTGCGCGACCAGGGCAAACTCGCCGAGGTCCCGCTGCGTGAACGCGTCTGGCAGCGCGCCGAGGCCCACCCCGCGGGCGCCGCGACCGCCCTGCGGCAGGCGGGTGCCGTCCTGCTGCTCGTCCGTGACGACCCCGGTGCATGGCGGCACCCGGAGCCCGACGCGCTCGCCCGCGCCGCACGGGAGCTGCTGGAGCGGCGCTTCGGCGGGCGCTTCCCCCTGGGGGCGCCGGTGGACCCGGCCCTGCTGCGCGGCGCGGCCGGCCTCGCCGCCGAACTGGGCCCGCGCCAGGCCTACGAGTTCCTGCTCGGCCGCCACCTGGACGCCAACCCGCGGCAGTACACACTCACCCCGGCCGCCCCCGCCGAACTGATGGCGGCGCTCGCCGGACCCGCCCGCAGCGTGCTGGACCCCGCCTGCGGCACCGGCACGCTGCTGCGCGCCGCGGAGGCGCCCCACGAGGTGCGCGGGCAGGAGGCCGACCCCGACCTCGCCGCGCTCGCCGCGCTGCGGCTGGCCCTGCACGCCGACCCCGCGGCCGAGGTCGAGGTGGCCGCCGGGGACAGCCTCCGCGAGGACGCCTTCCCGGGCCTCGCCGCCGACGCCGTGCTGTGCCACCCGCCCTTCAACGAGCGCAACTGGGGCCACGAGGACCTGGCCTACGACCCCCGCTGGGAGTACGGCTTCCCGGCCCGCACCGAGTCCGAACTCGCCTGGGTGCAGCACTGCCTGGCCCGCGTGCGCGACGGCGGCACCGTGGTGCTCCTGATGCCGCCGGCCGCCGCGTCCCGCCGCTCCGGGCGCCGGGTCCGTGCCGACCTGCTGCGGCGCGGCGCGCTGCGCGCCGTGATCGCGCTGCCCGCGGGCGCCGCGCCCCCGTACGGCATCCCGCTGCACCTGTGGGTCCTGCGCAGGCCGCGGGACGGCGCCCCGCCGTCGCCGCACCTGCTGCTGGTCGACACCGCGCAGGCACAGGGCGGGGCGGCACCCGGCGGCGAGAAGGTGCCCTGGCAGACGGTGCGCGCCACCGTGCTGGACGCGTGGACCGCCTTCGACCGGCACGGGGCGGCCGGCCCGGGCGCCGACCGGCCGGGCGTCAGCCGCGCCCTGCCGGTCATCGACCTCCTCGACGACGACGTGGACCTGGCCCCCGCGCGCCATCTCCCGCCCCCGGCCGCCGGTGCCGGCGCGTCCGAACTCACCGATGTACGGGACCTGCTGACGGCCACCTTGCGCCGCACCTGCGAACTCGCCCCGGAACCCGCCCGGTCCGCGCCGCCCGCCCGGTGGCCGCTGACCACGGTCGGCGAACTGGCCCGGGCCGGCGCCCTGGTGCTGCGCGCGGGCGGCCAGGGCAGCTCCGGCCCCGGCGGGGGCCCCGCCGTGCTCACCGAGCACGACGTCCTGGCGGGCACCGGCCCGACCGGCACCCTGCCCGAGGGCCCGCGGGAGGACGTGCCGGTGCTGGTCGAGGAGGGCGACGTGGTCGTCCCGGTCCTGGGCCGCGGCGCGGCCGCGCGGGTCGTCGACGCCGCCACCGCGGGCGCCGCCCTCGGCCGCAACCTGCACCTGCTGCGCCCCGACCCCGCCGCCGTGGACCCGTGGTTCCTCGCCGGCTTCCTGCGCGGCACCGCCAACAACCGCCAGGCCAGCAGTTACGCGTCCACCGCGACCCGGCTCGACGTGCGCAGGCTCCAGGTCCCCCGGCTGCCACCGGCCGACCAGCGGCGCTACGGGGAGCGCTTCCGGACGCTGGCCGTCTTCGAGGAGACGCTGCGCCTGGCCGGGCAGTTGGGGGAGCAACTGGTGCAGGGTCTGTACGACGGCTTGACGGACGGCACCGTACGGCCCGAATAGTTGGGGGATCGGGTGAACGAGTGCCCGCTGCTGCCGATACGCTCGCGATGCCACCCGCAGCTGTCCCGTACGCATGTCCAGGAATCCAGGAGCAGTGTTGAACGGCCCCGGCCCGGTCCCGCCGCCCCCTGCCGCGCAGTCCGGGGGCACCGCAGTGGCGCTGCGTGCCACTTTCCTCGTGCTGACGGCGCTGAGCTGCGGTTTCCTGTCCTGCCTGCCGCTGCTGCACCTCGCGGTGCAGCGCCGCAGGGCACTGGACTGGGTGCTGTTCTGGACCGGTACGGCGGTGACCGTCGCGGCCTTCGCCACCATCGGCACGCTGCCGGAGTCGAACCACTGGACGGACGCGGCGCTGATCGTCGTCATCTGCATGGTCCCGCTGGTCGGCGTCCACTACCTCGTGGCCGACATGGCCCTGCACCGCAAGCAGGCGCTGCCCGGGTACCCGCCGTACGCGGCGACGGTCCCCTACCCCCCGCAGCAGCCGGGGCCCGGCGGCTACAACCCGTACAGCTCCGTCCCCACGCCCCCGCCGGCGCAGCAGCCGCCGGTCGCGCCGCACCCGCCGCGCCTCAACCAGGTGCGCGCCGAACTGGACGAACTCAGTGACCTGCTGCGCAAGCAGGAGGACCAGGGGTGAACGGACGGATCGTCGCCGGCCGTTACGAGCTGGCCACGGTCCTCGGCCAGGGCGGCATGGGCCAGGTGTGGACCGCGTACGACCGCCGGCTGGACCGGCGGGTCGCGGTCAAGCTGCTGCGCCCCGACAAGGTCGCGGGCGCGGCCGACGCCGAGGAGCTGCGCCGGCGGTTCCTGCGCGAGTGCCGGGTCACCGCCCAGGTCGACCACCCCGGTCTGGTCACCGTCCACGACGCCGGCAGCGACACCGACGAGCTCTACTTCGTCATGCAGTACGTGGAGGGCGCCGACCTCGCCGACCACCTCGCCGAGCACGACCCGTACCCCTGGCCGTGGGCGGTCGCCGTCGCCGCGCAGTTGTGCGCGGTGCTGTCGGCCGTGCACGCGGTGCCGATCGTGCACCGCGACCTCAAACCGCGCAATGTGATGGTGCGCCCGGACGGCTCGGTCGTCGTCCTGGACCTGGGCGTCGCCTCCGTCCTGGACACCGACACGACACGTCTCACCCACACCGGCACGCCCATCGGCACCCCCGCCTACATGGCCCCGGAACAGGCGATGAGCGGCGCCGTGGGGCCGCGCACCGACCTGTACGCGCTCGGAGTGCTGCTGCACGAACTCCTCAGCGGCACGGTGCCCTTCGCCGGGTCCACCGCCCTCGGCGTGCTCCACCGCCATCTGTACGAACAGCCGGTCCCGCTGCGCCAGGTCCGCCCGGAGGTGCCCGAGCCGCTGGAGGCGCTGGTGCTGCGGCTGCTCGCCAAGGACCCCCAGCACCGCCCGGCGGACGCGCAGGAGACCTACCGCCAGCTCGCGCCGCTGCTGCCGGTACCCGGCTCCGCCCACCACAGCCCCGGCCCGATGGACCCCACCCGCCCCTTCCTGCGCCCGCACGCGCCCTGGCCGGACCGGGCGGCGGTGCCGCCGCAGCCCTCCGCGGTGCCGCCCGTGCCCGCGGCGGCCCCGGCGACCGGCGCGCACGGCATCGCCGAGGCGGTCGACGAGGTCAAACGGCTGCTGGACGCGGGCCGCATCACGCAGGCCGTCGACATCCTGGGCGGCGTGCTGCCCGCCGCGGCCGAGAAGCACGGCGCGCACTCCCCCGTCGTACGCATGCTGCGCAAGCAGTACGCGGCCACGCTGATGGAGGACGGCCAGTACCGCCGCGCGCTGCCGGAGTTGCGCCGGCTCGCGGACGAGCTCGCCGCGGAGTCGGGTCCCTCGGGGCGGCAGTCGCTCCAGTACCGCTACGAGGCGGCGCAGTGCCTGGAGCAGCTCGGCGAGGCCCCCGCGGCGCTGGCCGAGTACCGCGCGCTGCTGCCCTCCTTCGAGCAGTACCGCGCGACCGACCCGGAGCTGCCGCTGGAGGTGCGGCGGCGCATCGGCCACCTGCTGCTGTCGATGGGCGACCGGATCGGCGCCCACGACGTGCTGTCCCGGCTGCTCTACGACTCCGACCGCGTGCACGGCCCACGCCACCCGCTCTCGGTGGAGCTGCGGCGGACGCTCAGCTGGCTGGGCCAGGTCGGCCGATGAGAGCGCCGCGCGCCCCCGGACGGGGTGAGCGCCGACTGGCGAGGGAATCTTGGCCAAAGGTTCACCTGGATGTTGCTCGCACAATGGAGTGGTGGGGCACAGTCGGCGCTCGATCACAGAACGGTGAAATCACATGACCAACGCGTTGGCGGGGTTGTTCAAGTCGAGGCACAAGGACGCCGCCAGGTCCGAATTGCTCGGCCGGAGCGTGCGGTCGTGCGCGCAGTACCTCGCCGAACACGGAGAGCCGCAGAGCCGGCAGCAGGCCCGGCTCGCCGCCGCCGTCGGCACTCTGGTCACGGCGCACAGCGCCCAGGTCACCGACGGCGCTCCCACCGATGAGGCCTTCGACGCGCTGCTGCGGACCGGATCCCGCGCCCTCGAGGTCGGCACCCCCCACGCGCTGCGGCTCGCCCTGGATCTCGGGGAGTCGGCCACCACGCTGCGGCGGCGCTCCAAGGGAGCCTGGCTGCTGCTCGGCCGCGCCCTGGACGGCCTGGGCCGCGGCGACGAGGCGATCACCGCGTACGAGTCGCACCTCGGCCTGCAGACCAATCCCGGAGCAGCCCCCGACGTCACCAGACGCGTGCGGACCCTGAGGGAGCAGCGGGCCTGTCTGGACGAGGCGGCCGGCCTGCTCCCCGGTGAGGACGCCGCCGCGCTGCGGGAGTCCCGCCCCGTACCGGAGGCGCAGTCGGACCTCGCGGCGTACACACGGTCCCGCATCGCCTCGCACGGTGCGGACGACCCCTCGGTGCGGCGTCTGGCGGAGCTGTACGCCACGCATCGACGCCTCACCGAGCGGGGCAGGGTCTCCGACCCGCTGCTCGCCGGCGCGCAGCCCTTGGACGTCACCGGGCTGCGCCGGCTGGTCGCGGGGCGGACCGTGTGCGTGGTCGCGGGTGCCAAGGAGGTGGCCGCGAGCGGCCTGGGGGCCGGCATCGACGGCTATGACCTGGTCGTCCGTTGCGACGGCCTGCGACTGCGGGCCGAAGGCACCGGCAGCCGGACCGACCTGCACGCCGTCACCCTGCGGGGCGACGCACCGTGGGACGCCCCGGCCTGGCAGGACCGCACGGGCATCCGGTTGGTGTACGGCGACTCACCGGGCGACTGGCGCCGGGCGAGCAGGCAGCGCCTCGTCCCGGGGGCGCAGGAGCACTTCGGGGACGTCTCCTTGCGCCGGCCCCTCGGCGACCCCGCGCTGCTGGGCGAGTCCGGCTGGGGCGGTGAGACCACCACCGCGTTCACGACGATCCGGCTGCTGGACTTCCTCGACGTCAGTCCGCGCCTGGATCTCATCGGCCTCGGGCTGCCCGGCCAGCTGCGGCCGAAGGAGAAGGAGTGGGTCACGGCCCACGCGACGAATGTGGACGACAGCAAGATGAGGATCGCCCTGCGATGACCCGATCCGCCGACGACAGGCGCACGGTGACCGGCAAGCGCCGGATCGCCTTCGCCGTGCACACCGACAGCGACCGGCTGCCCGGCCTCTCCCTGCTGGTGCGCAGCCTGGCCCTGACCAATCCGGACGTGTGCGAGGACCTCGTCGTCCTGCACCCCGGGCTGCCCGACAGCGCCTTCGACGCGGTGCGCCGGCTGCATCCGCGGGTACTGCCACGCGTCGCGAAGAGCCGCATGGACGTCTTCCGGCTGCGCGAGTACGACACCGTGGTCGCCCTCGGCCCGGACATGGTCGTCCTGGGTGACATCGGTGAGCTGCTGCGCATACGGACGGGGGTGGCAGCGAGCCCGCAGCCCGGTCCCGGTTCGCGGTCCGCGCAGGACCGGGCGGTCCTGCGGGACGGGCTCCTGGTGATCCAGAACGCGGACGTCGAGGAGTCGGTCGCGGACCGGCTCGCCGAGTCCGCCGCGGAGGACGCCGATCTGCGCCCCGCGCTCGCCGACGTCCTCGTCCCGGTCGGATCGCGCTACGACTTCCTCGCCCAGCGGCTGTACGACGACATCACCGTGCCGGACACCGTCACGGTCCTGCGTTTCGCGGACGGCTCCGACGTACCCGACGGCTCTCCCGCCGCCGAGGCCCGGCGCCGTTTCGACATGGACGACGAGGCCTTCCGCTCGGCCTACTGCGCCCTGCCGGGTGGCAAGCACCCCGAGCTGCTCGTGCACTGCGCCGTGCCGCTGCTCGAAACCCGCGTCAGCCTGGACCTGGCCCGTTCCGTCGCCGACGTGTACCGCCAGCAGGGCCGCTACGACGAGGCCGTCGCCCTGCTCGGTCCCGTCGTGGGGGACCGTCCGGACGCGCCGCGCTGCCACGAGACGCTGGGTGTCTGCCTGATGGCGGTCTCCCGCTACGACGAGGCCGAGACCCACCTGCTGCTGGCCTCGGCGTCGCCCGACGCCGCTCCGCGCGCGTTCGCCCAGCTCGCCCGCCTGGCGTGGCTGCGCGGGCAGGAGGACGCCGCGCACGCCTACGCGCGGGAAGGCCTCGACGCTGACCCGACCGACATCGGCTGCCGCAGCTGGTACGTGCGGACCCTCCCCGGCGCCGCGCCGGAGAGCACGGACACCTTCGCACCCGCAGAGCAACTGGCCCACGTGGCGCTGTTCGCCGACGGCAACGAGAACGCCGGCGACAAGGTGCTGCCCGAGGCCGTGCGCATGTGCTTCGACACCGATCCGCACCGCTGGTACGGGCAGCCGGTGCACCGGCTGGTCGACGACGCGGCGGTGGAGCAGTTGAACGCCCGGCGCGGGGTGATCGTGGGCGGCGGCGGCCTCTTCCTGCCGGACACCTCCCCGAACGGCAACAGCCACTGGCAGTGGAACATCCCCGACGAGGCCCTGGAGCGGATCACCGCACCGCTGGCGATCTTCGCTGTGGGCTACAACGTGTTCGACGGGCAGAACTACCGCCGGCAGCGCTTCGCCGAGAGCCTGCGGGCGCTGGTGGAGCGTTCGGCGTTCTTCGGACTGCGCAATCACGGGTCCGTCGAACGGGTCCGCGAACTGCTCCCCGCCGATCTGCGGGAACGCGTGCGCTACCAGCCGTGTCCGACCACGGTGGCACGTCACCTCGTGAAGGACTGGCAGGATCCGGCCGAACGCACCGACACGGTGCTGGTCAACTGCGCGTTCGACCGTGCCGGACTGCGCTTCGGCCACGACTACGGACACTTCCTCGCGCAGATGGCCGACGCGCTGCGCCGTCTCGGCGAGCGCGCGGACGTCCGGTACGCGGCCCACATGCCCGCCGACGAGAGGTTCGTGCACGACCTGCGCCGGGAGCACGGGCTGACGCTTCCCGTCGAGCCGCTGTACATCATGACCAATGACGAGATCCGCGACATCTACCGGCGGACGAAACTCGTGATCGGCATGCGCGGCCACGCGGGGATGATCCCCTTCGGCTGCGGGACGCCGATCATCAGCCTCGTGTCCCACCCCAAGCTCGCGTACTTCCTCCTGGACATCGAGCGCCCCGACTGGGGCCTGTCGGTGCACGACCGCGACCTCGGGTCACGACTCGCCGAGCGGGCCGCCGGTATGCTCGACGACCACGCCGCGAGCGTGGCCGATGTCCACAACCGGCAGGAATTCCTGTGGAAGATCACCCGCGCCAATCTGGACGAGCTCCGCGGGATCCTCGCCTGACCACCGCCGTAACGCCCGCCGCGACCCGTGTCGCGGCGGGCGCGTAACCAAGAGTTCAACTGTGGTACGTCCCGACTTCACCATGGTGCAGGCGGGGCGACACCCCCCCTGCCGAGGGTTGGGCTCTTCTCGTATTCTGCCGCCGAACGTGAGAGGCCCGCGTGCCGAAACTTTCCGTTGTCGTACCTATGCACAACGTGGAGGCATTTGCCGAGAGCACACTGAGAAGTCTCGCCTTCAACGCCGATCCCGACTTCGAATTCGTGCTCATCGACGACTGCTCGACGGACTCCACACCGAAGATCATGGACAAGTGGGCGGAAAAGCTCCCCCATTCCGTGGTCGTACGCCACGAGAAGAATGTAGGCATTGCGGCGGCGAGGAACAGCGGCATCGAGGCCGCCACGGGTGACTACCTCACGTTCCTCGACGGCGACGACTGGTACGGGCCGGGCCATCTGCAGGAGCTCGTCCGCGCCGTGATCGAGCTGGACTGCGACTTCGCCCGCACCGACCACGTGCAGGCCACCGGCACGGAGCGGGTGATCCGCCGGGCGCCGGCCAGGCTGCGCAACGCGGTGATGGACCCTCGCGACGGCATCGCGCCGGCCGAGATGGAGACCATGGTCGACTACCCCTTCGTCTGGGCCGGCATCTACCGCCGGAACCTCTTCGAGAACGGGGAGATGCGGTACGCCACGGAGCTGCGCACGGCCGAGGACCGGCTGTGGATATGGCGGCTGCACCTGCGGGCCAAGTCGTACGCGTCCCTCGGGCTGCACGGGGTGTTCTATCGGCGCGGAGTCGCCACGTCCCTCACCCAGATCAAGGACGACCGCCAGCTGGACTTCATACCCGCGTACGACTCCCTGCTCCGCTACGTGCAGGCGGACGAGGAGTCCGAGCGGTTCATGCCCAAGGCGGTGCGGACCTACTGCGCGATGATCGCCTTCCACATCGCCAAGGCGAAGGAGTACGAGCCCTCCGCCGCCCAGCGCCTGCGCCGCGAGTCGGCCGCCGCGCTGCGCCGCATGCCCGAGAAGGTGCTCGAGGAGACCCTCGCGTCGATCGACAGGAACCGGAGCAGGCTGCTCGGCCGCCTGCTCGACGGGCGGAAGGCTGCCTGACCATGGCTCACACGACACAGATCTTCCAGGTCTCGACGCTCTACGGCGCCGCGACCCTCGCCGCGTCCCTCGACGCCGGTCAGTTCGGACCCCGCTCCGACGCCCGGCGGATCCTGCTGGTCTCCAACAACGCCGGCGTGCCCGAGGCGGCGCTGCGCCTGGACGAGATGCACGGCTACTCACGCATAGCCGCCCGCTTCGACTCGGTGATCAGCTGGAACGAGGCCATCAGCCCGCACCACCCCAGCGCCTGGGGTCCCCGGCCCAACGACACCGCCATGTGGCAGAAGGCGTTGCGCCTCGCGTGGGGCATCGACCCGCGCGACCGGATCGATCTCGCCGTGGAATCCATCCAGGTGAACCCGGCCCGGGCGCTGACCGCGATCTTCTCCGAGAGCGCGGTGCACGTCTACGCGGACGGCCTCATGAGCTACGGCCCGACGCGCGACAAGCTGCCGTTGACCATAGCCCGCCGGATCGGCCGGCTGCTGCACCTCGACCTGATACCCGGGCTGCGGCCCCTGCTGCTGTCCGAGTTCGGCGTCGAACCGGAGATCGTCCCGGACGAGGCGTTCCGTCGCGTCCTCGACGAGATCGCGGGCGACGCCGCGGACGACGCGGACCTGGCACCGGTCCTCGCGGAGAAGCCCACGGCGGTGCTTCTGGGACAGTACCTCGCGGCGCTGAACATCCTGACCGCCGAGGAGGAGGAGCAGCTGCACGTACGGATGCTGACCGGCGCCGCGCGCGCGGGTCACCGTTCCGTGGTGTTCAAGCCCCACCCGACGGCCCCCGCCACCTATTCGACGGCGCTCGCCAAGGCGGCCGCGGAGGCGGGCGTCCGCCTCACGGTCCTGGACAGCCCGCTGCTGGCGGAGACGCTGTACCGGCACTGCCGTCCCGAACTCGTCGTCGGCTGCTTCTCCACCGCGATGGTCACCGCGGCGGCCTACTACGAGGTCCCCGTCGCCCGCGTCGGCACCGCCCTCGTCCTGAAGCGCCTCAAGCCGTACGAGAACAGCAACCGGATGCCCCTGGTGATCATCGACCACATGGTCCGGGACCTGGAGCGGAAGCAGACCCCGGCGCTCGTGGGCGAGGCGCCCGCGTCGCTGTCGCCCATGGTGCGGGCGATGGGCTACTGCATGCAGCCCAAGACGTACCGCCACCTGCAGGGCGAGGCAGCCGAGTGGCTGGCCGCACACCGGGAGTCCGTGCCCGGGTACTACTTCCCCGAGCTCCGGCTCGCCGAGCTGGAACTGCCCGGCAGCAGCCCGCAGACCCGGGCCAAGCACCAGGTGCGGCGGGTGAAGCGGCTGGTCCGCAGGACCGTCCTGCGGGGCGCCGGGAAGAAGTGACCACTCCGGGCCGGTGAGCGCCCGGTGACCGCGGGGGGCCCGTGCTTCGGCACGGGCCCCCTTCGCGTCATCCCAGCCAGCGGCGCAGCCGCAGCCGCTCCCACAGCAGGCTGGCGGCGAAGGACAGCACAGCCGTCGCCACGGCCAGGGCGGTGATCGTGCCGGCGGCGCCGAGCCAGCCCGCGTGCGCCGAGACGATGTGCGGGGCGATGGCCTGCAGGAACATCAGGTGCACGAGATACGCGCCGAAGGCGGCCCCGCCGAGTTTCGTCAGCAGGGGACGGTAGCGCTCGGGAATGCTGATCCGATTGAGGCCCATCAGGACGGCGCACGCCAGGAAGGGCACGAACACACCCGCGTACGGCGACGGGAAGTGCACGTAGTGCTCGTACGCCACCACCGCGGCCCACGCGCAGCCGCCGAACGCCAGCCACGCCAGCCGCCGCCCGCGGCCCGCGGTACTGGGAAGGGCGAGAACGATCGCGCCGCCCACCGCGTACGCGACCTGGTACATGCCGAACTTCCACGAGAAGCCCGGCAGGTGCAGGTGGAACATCTTGCCGATGTCGCCGATGAGGCCCGGCGCGACGGCGAGCGCGACGAATGCGGCGCCCAGCCCCCAGGGCCGCTTCCCGGCCTTGGCCAGGGCCGCGATCGACAGCAGCAGGATCACCGGCACATAGGCGTACAGGTACCAGAGGTGGAACGCGGGCCTGATCGAGCCGAAGAGCGACTCGTAACCGAGCCGCCACATCGGGCGCGCTCCCGGGTTGTCGATGTGGTCCCACACCACGTACGCCGCGGTCCACACGGCCATCGGCACGAGGATGCGCACCAGACGGTCACGGACCTGGCGGCCGTCCCTGGGCGCGGCGCCGACCAGGACGACCCAGCCCGCCATCGCGAAGAACAGCGGGACGGCGCAGCGGGTGAGCCCGTCCGCCACGAGCGCCGTCCAGTACACCGGGCGGCCGCCGGAAGGGCTCTGGCCGACGGCGTCCAGGAGGCGGGCCGCCGAGTGACAGAGGATGACACCGACCGAGCCCAGCACGCGGAGCAGGTCGATGTCGTAGCGGTGCTCGCGCTTACGGGCGCCCTCAACGGGTTCCGCGGCGGCCGGCGCGGCGGCGGGCAGGGCGCCGGGGGCGGGCACGGTGGGGGATATCGGCTGGGGGGGAATCGCTGTTCACCTCTGTCACGGTGACCGACAGGTTTCGGATCAGCCGCTCAGGCTACCCAGCGAGCGCGAACATGGGACACATGGAGAAGAATTGTTGGTGAATTTTTCCCCCGAGGCCGCGTGGCGTCAGCTGCCGAGCACCGCCGTCAGCAACTCCGCCGTCCACGTGAGCAGTTCACGCCCGACGACCGGCTTGCCGCCGATACGTGCCGTGCTCGGGCGGGGGACGAGGATCTGCTTGGTGCCGGCCTTGACGACCGTGCGCGGGTAGAGCCGGTTCAGCCGCAGCTCCTGGGACTCGCGCAACTCGACCGGCGAGAAGCGCACGTTGGAACCCTGCAGCGTGATGTCGGCGACACCGACCTTGCGGGCCAGCAGCCGCAGCCCGGCGACCAGCAGCAGATTCTCCACCGGCTCCGGCAGCTTGCCGTAACGGTCGGTGAGCTCCTCGCGGACGGCCTTGATGTCCTCGTCGGAATTGACGGAGGCGATCGCGCGGTAGGCCTGCAGGCGCAGCCGCTCGCCGGGCGCGTAGTCGTGCGGCACGTGCGCGTCGACCGGCAGCTCGATCTTGACCTCCAGCGGGGCCTCCTCGGCCTCGCCGCCGCCCTCCTCCAGCGCGGCCCGGTAGTCGGCGACGGCCTCGCCGACCATGCGGATGTACAGGTCGAAGCCGACACCGGCGATGTGGCCGGACTGCTCGCCGCCGAGCAGGTTGCCCGCGCCGCGGATCTCCAGGTCCTTCATCGCCACGTACATGCCCGCGCCCATCTCGGTGTGCTGGGCGATGGTCGCCAGCCGCTCGTGCGCGGTCTCGGTGAGCGGCTTCTCCGGCGGGTACAGGAAGTACGCGTAGCCCCGCTCGCGGCTGCGGCCGACCCGGCCGCGCAACTGGTGCAGCTGGGACAGGCCGAAGGTGTCGCCGCGCTCCACGATCAGGGTGTTGGCGTTGGAGATGTCGATGCCGGACTCGACGATCGTCGTGGAGACCAGCACGTCGAACTTCTTCTCCCAGAAGTCGACGACGACCTGCTCCAGCTGCGACTCGCCCATCTGCCCGTGCGCGGTGGCGATCCTCGCCTCGGGGATCAGGTCGCGCAGGCGCGCCGCGGCCTTGTCGATGCTCTCCACCCGGTTGTGGATGTAGAAGGCCTGGCCCTCGCGCAGCAGCTCGCGCCGGATCGCCGCGGCGATCTGCCGGTCCTCGTACGGCCCGACGAAGGTCAGCACCGGGTGCCGCTCCTCCGGCGGGGTGGTGATCGTGGACATCTCGCGGATGCCGGTGACCGCCATCTCCAGGGTGCGCGGGATGGGGGTGGCGGACATGGTCAGCACGTCGACGTTGGCCCGCAGCTTCTTCAGCTGCTCCTTGTGCTCCACGCCGAAGCGCTGCTCCTCGTCCACGATCACCAGGCCGAGGTCCTTGAACTTCGTCTCGGACGAGAACAGCCGGTGCGTGCCGATGACCACGTCCACCGAGCCCTCGCGCAGGCCCTCCAGGACCGCCTTGGCCTCGCTGTCGCTCTGGAACCGGGACAGCGCCTTCACCACGACCGGGAACTGCGAGTAGCGCTCGGAGAAGGTCCCGAAGTGCTGCTGCACCAGCAGCGTCGTCGGCACCAGGACGGCCACCTGCTTGCCGTCCTGGACGGCCTTGAAGGCCGCCCGCACCGCGATCTCGGTCTTGCCGTAGCCGACGTCGCCGCAGATCAGCCGGTCCATCGGGACCGACTTCTCCATGTCCTCCTTGACCTCGGCGATCGTCGTGAGCTGGTCGGGGGTCTCCGCGTACGGGAACGCGTCCTCCAGCTCCCGCTGCCAGGGGGTGTCCGGCGCGAAGGTGTGGCCGGGGGCGGCCATGCGCGCCGAGTACAGCCGGATCAGGTCGGCGGCGATCTCCTTGACCGCCTTCTTGGCGCGCGCCTTGGTCTTCGTCCAGTCCGCGCCGCCCAGGCGGTGCAGCGAGGGCGCCTCGCCGCCGACGTACTTGGTGATCTGCTCCAGCTGATCGGTCGGCACGAACAGCCGGTCGCCCGGCTGGCCCTTCTTCGCCGGCGCGTACTCCACCACCAGGTACTCGCGGGTGGCGCCCTGCACGGTGCGCTGCACCATCTCCACGTAGCGGCCGACACCGTGCTGCTCGTGCACGATGAAGTCGCCCGCCTGCAGGGTCAGCGGGTCGATGGTCTTGCGCCGCCGGGACGGCATGCGGCCCATGTCCTTGGTGGACGAGCGCTGGCCCGACAGGTCGGTCTCGGTGAGGACGGCGATCCTCAGCGCGGGATCCACGAAACCGCTCTCGATCGAGCCGCAGGCGACATGGACCACGGCGGGCTCCACCGGCCCGGACAGCTCGGTGTCGAGCCGGGCGGCGATGCCCTCGTTGCCGAGCACCTCCACGATGCGGGCGGCCGGGCCGTGGCCCTCGGTCACGTAGACCGTGCGCCAGCCCTCGGCGAGCCAGCCCTTGGTGTCGGCCAGCGCGCGGGCGGTGTCGCCGCGGTAGACCTCGGGGGCGTGCATGCCCAGCTTCAGGGTGTCGGCCTCACCGTCGAGGGCGTCCTCGTCGGCGCCGAAGGGGCTCACCGACCACCACGGGGTGCCGAGCTCCCGGGCCCGGTCGCGGACGTCGGCGATGCCCCACAGCGAGGCCGCGCCCAGGTCGATCGGCGCCTCGCCGCCGCCCGCGGACGCCGCCCACGAGGCCTCCAGGAACTCCCGGCTGGTCGCCACGAGGTCCGCGGCACGGGCCCGCACCCGCTCCGGGTCGCAGACCACCGCCATCGCCCCGGCCGGGAGCACGTCCAGCATCAGTTCCATGTCGTCCACCAGCACCGGGGCGAGGGACTCCATGCCCTCCACCGCGATGCCCTGGGCGATCTTGTCCAGCAGCTCCCGCAACTGCGGGTGCTCCTCGGCGAGCTCCGCCGCCCTGGCCCGCACCTCGTCCGTGAGCAGCAGCTCCCGGCAGGGCGGCGCCCACAGACCGTGCTCGGCGACCTCCAGCGACCGCTGGTCGGCCACCTTGAAGTAGCGGATCTCCTCGACGTCGTCGCCCCAGAACTCGATCCGGAGCGGATGCTCCTCGGTCGGCGGGAAGACGTCCAGGATGCCGCCGCGCACCGCGAACTCGCCGCGCTTCTCCACCAGCTCCACACGGGCGTACGCGGCGGCCGCGAGGCCGTCCACGATCGCGTTCAGATCGGCGGTCTGCCCGCTGCGCAGCGCCACGGGGACCAGATCGCCCAGGCCCTTGACCTGCGGCTGCAGCACCGAACGGATCGGGGCGACCACGACCCGCACGGGACCGGCGGCCGGATCGTCCGCGCTGGGGTGCGCCAGCCGGCGCAGCACCGCCAGCCGGCGGCCGACGGTGTCCGAGCGCGGCGACAGCCGTTCGTGCGGCAGCGTCTCCCATGCGGGGTACTCCACGACGGAGTCGGCGGGCAGCAGTGACCGCAGGGCCGCCGTCAGGTCCTCGGCCTCGCGGCCGGTGGCCGTCACCGCCAGCACGGTGCGGCCCGTACGGGCCGCCAGCGCGGCCAGCGCCAGCGGGCGCGCCGCCGGCGGGCCCACGAGGTCGACGTGCGGGCGGTTGCCGTCGGCTGCGGCACGGACCGCCTCCGCGAGCGCGGGGTCGTCCACGACGACGTCGAGCAGACCGTTGAGGCTCATGTGGCTTTCCGTCCCAGAGGCAGACAGGCGGGGCAACGCGAACAGCCCGACGCGTGGGAACGGGCCGGGGTGTCCCAGCGTACGACGCTTCGCTGACACCCGGTGCCGCCTCCCTTCGGGGGGCGCCCCTTTCCCCACCCGCCCGCCCGTGTGCCCCATGAAGTCAGGTACCCCGACGCAAGTTGTTGGGGGCCGGGTGCGGGGCCTCCGGGGCTGCCATTCTGGACAGCACATTTAGGTGCCTCAGGCACCCGCCTTGAGCACTCCGGGTCATGCACCCAAATATGCTCCACAGTCCAGAACGCCACCCCTACGACCCCGCCCCCTCCGTCTCGTCACGCGCCTGATCCCCGGTGGGTGGGTGAGAAGGCGGTCCGGGGTTGCCGCAAGTGCCCTCTGACCTCCCACCGGCCGTAAGCCGCCCCAACAGCCCCGGGAGGGGGTGCGCCGGGGTCCGCCCGCAGGGGACGAGCGGTGACCGCGGTACACGAATTGCAGGGGGAAACCGCGAGCCCCGAGGACGGACTCCGGAGCGGCGCCGACCCCCACAACGCACGCAGCGCGGGGCCCGCACTTACCGTGCCGGGCACACGGGTGGGGGGGCGGGGTAACCCCGCCCCCCCACATCGTGGCGCCACGCTAATCGGTCGCGATCGCCGTCAGGACGTTCATGCGGGCCGCCCGGAACGCCGGCACCAGTGCCGCGACGAGGCCGACGAAGGCGGAGCCGATGAAGACCGTGATGATCGTCGGCCAGGGGATCTCGAGGATGCCGAGGCCCTGGAGGGCGAGCAGCTTCTGTGCCGTTGCGCCCCAGCTCATGCCCAGGCCGAGGCCGAGGATCGCGCCGAAGAGGGCGATGACGACGGACTCCAGGCGGATCATGCGGCGCAGTTGCCGGCGGGACATGCCGATCGCCCGCATGAGGCCGATCTCCCGGGTGCGTTCGACGACGGACAGGGCGAGCGTGTTCACGACGCCCAGGATCGCGACGATGATCGCGAGCGCGAGCAGGCCGTAGATCAGGTTGAGCAGCTGGCCGATCTGGTCCTTGAGCAGTTGCTTGTAGTCGGCCTGGTTGCGGACCTGGACCTGCGGGAAGTCGTGCAGGGCCTTCTTGAGTCCGGCGTACGCGGCGTCCTGCTGCCCGTCCTTGGCGGCCGCGAACATGATGTCGTTGATCGGCATCCGGTCGGTGGGGATGTAGTGGGCCGCGGTGGTGATGTTGGTGTACATCGCGCCGCCGTCGAAGGCGGTGTCCTTGGTCGTGATCGCGGTGACCTTCAGCTTCGCGGTTTCGCCCGCGGTGAAGCGGACGGTGAGGGTGTCGCCGAGGGTGACGTGGTGCTTGTCGGCGAAGTCCTCGCCGACGGACATCGCGTCGGTGCCGTAGGCGGCGGAGAGTTCGCCGGCGACGGTCTTGACCTGGAGGTCCTGGGCGTAGGTGGGGTCGGCGGCGGAGATGCTGGTGTCGGAGACGGCGCCGTCGGGGGTGGTGATCCTCGCGTCGAGGGACTTGTAGTCCGTGACGTGCGCGAGGTCGGGCGCGGCCTTGATGGCCTTCTCGATCTGCGGGGTGATGGGCTGGCCGCTGTCGGAGGCGATGATGAAGTCCGCTCCGACCGACTTGTCGAGCTGGTCGCTGGCCGAGGCCACCATGGAGGAGCCGACCACGGACAGGCCCGCGACGAGGGCGAGTCCGATCATGAGGGCGGCGGCGGTGGCGCCGGTGCGGCGGGGGTTGCGGAGCGCGTTGCGCTCGGCGAGGCGGCCGACGGGGCCGAAGACCCGCAGGACGCCGGCGCTGATGACGCGGACGACGAAGCCGGCGAGCAGCGGCCCGACGACGACGAAGCCGACCAGGGTGAGCAGGACGCCGAGGCCGAGGAGGGCCGAGCCGTCGGTGGCCTGGGTGGCCCGCGAGGCGGCCACGAGGGCGCCGGCGCCGGCCAGTGTGAGGACCACGCCGATGACGGCCCGCACCGTGCCGGCCCGCCCGTCGGCGGGGAGGCCGGCGTCGCGGAGGGCGGCCATCGGGGAGACCTTGCCGGCCCGGCGGGCGGGCAGGTAGGCGGCGAGCACGGTGACGACGACACCGAGGACCAGGCCGGCGACGGGCGTGCTGGCCTTGACGGTCAGCGAGGAGGTGTCGAGGTTCATGCCCATGCTGCCCATGAGCTTCATCAGCAGCACGGCGAGCCCGACGCCGCCCCCGATGCCGAGGACGGAGCCGACGACGCCGAGCAGCAGCGCCTCGATGAGCACCGAGCGGTTGACCTGGCGGCGGCTGGCGCCGATGGCCCGCATGAGGCCGATCTCGCGGGTGCGCTGGGCGACCAGCATGGAGAAGGTGTTGACGATCAGGAAGACGCCGACGAGGACGGCGATCCCGGCGAAGCCGAGCATCGCGTACTTGATGACGTCGAGGAAGCCGGCGATGTCCTTCTTGTTCTCGGCGGTCCACTCGGCCTGGGTCTGGATCTTGTAGCCGCCGGAGGTGCCGAGCGCGGCGACGACGTTCTTCTTGAGCTGGTCGTCGCTGACGCCGGGGGCGGCGGTCAGGCCGACGCTGCTGAAGACGTCCTTGGCGCCGAGGATCTTTGTCTGGGTGGTGGCGGTGTCGAAGTAGAAGACGGCCGCACCGGGGTTGGTGACCTTGAAGGTGACGATGCCGGTGATCCGGGCACGGAACTCGCCGGGTATGGCGATGACGCGGATCTCGTCGCCGATCTTCAGGTGGTGCTTGTCGGCGGTGTCGGCGTCGACCATGGCCTCGGTGGGGCCGCGCGGGGCGTTGCCGGAGGTGAGGTCGACCGAACGTTCCTCGGTGGAGTCCCAGTTGGTGGCGATGGTGGGGGCGCCGGAGGTGGGACTGAGGCTGTCGTTGGAGCTGTCGGTGACGGTCAGGGTCTGGCTGCCGGCCTCGCCGGTCGCCTCCTTGACGCCGTCGACGGTCCTGAGCCGTTCGGCCACGGAGGCCGGCACGGTGGCGGCCTTCGCCGTCATCTGCATGCCGTCGTTGCCGGGCGCGCTCTTGGGCGTGACGGTGACGTCGGAGGCGGTGGCCGCGAAGAGCTTGTCGAAAGTGGAGGTCATCGTGTCGGTGAAGACGAGCGTGCCGCAGACGAAGCCCACCGACAGCAGGACGGCGATGGCGGAGAGCGCCATGCGGCCCTTGTGCGCGACGAAGTTGCGCAGGGAGGTCTTGAGGACGGTCACGACGTCCTCCCGCGGGCGTCGAAGTCCTTCATGCGCTCCAGGACGGAGTCGGCGGTCGGGTCGCGCATCTCGTCGACGATCCGGCCGTCGGCGAGGTAGAGCACGCGGTCGGCGTAGGAGGCGGCGACCGGGTCGTGGGTCACCATCACGATGGTCTGGCCGAGTTCGTCGACCGAGCGGCGCAGGAAGCCGAGGATCTCGGCGCCCGCGCGGGAGTCGAGGTTGCCGGTGGGCTCGTCGCCGAAGATGATCTCGGGGCGGGCGGCGAGCGCGCGGGCCACGGCGACGCGCTGCTGCTGGCCGCCGGAGAGCTGTCCGGGCCGGTGCTTGAGGCGGCCGGCCAGGCCGACGGTCTCCACGACGCGCTGCAGCCACTCGGGGTCGGCCTTGCGGCCGGCGATGTCCATGGGCAGCGTGATGTTCTCGGCCGCGTTGAGGGTCGGCAGCAGGTTGAAGGCCTGGAAGATGAAGCCGATCTTGTCCCGGCGCAACTGCGTGAGCTTCTTGTCCTTGAGACCGGTGATCTCGGTGTCACCGACGAGGATCCGCCCCTCGGTGACGGTGTCGAGGCCGGCGAGGCAGTGCATCAGGGTCGACTTGCCGGAGCCGGACGGCCCCATGATCGCGGTGAAGCGACCGCGCTCGATGTCGACGTCGACCGCGTCGAGGGCCACGACCCGGGTCTCGCCGGAACCGTACGCCTTGGTCACACCGCGGGCGCTGGCGGCAACAGCCGTACGTTCTCCGCTGCCCCCGGACTTGGGAATCGATACTGCCGTTGTCACTGTCTGTCCTGCTTTCCTGGTGGATGTCCTGGCTGGTGCGGACGTGCGCCATCGCCTCTACAGACTGGCTGCGGGGACGGGGCCCGGACGATGGTGCGGGTCTCCGTATCGACCCGGGGGTTAGCCCCACCGAGAAGGCTAGGGAGCCCGGGAGGGGTGCCTCGTCCTCCGCCGGTACGAACCGGGGGTAGGAGAAAACTCGGTACGCCCCCTAGGGGGACTGCATCTTTCGGGTGACCCGGCTCGGGGTCGATGCTGCACCCTCCCGCGGCGGGAGGCTCAAGCCCGGGTGTCCGGCCTGCGAGAACCCCCTGTGCGGCACCCGTACGGACATGAAAAAGTGTGTCGTACACAGATCCAGGGGGTTCTCCCGTGCAGGGCACCGATCAGACCACGACCACGGCGGCCGTGGCCGCGCCGCCGGTCCGCCGCGGGCCGGTGGTGGCCGCGCTGATGCTGGCGATGGCGCTGGCGGCCATGGACTCGACGATCATCTCCACCGCCGTCCCGCAGATCGTCGGCGAACTCGGCGGCTTCTCCGTCTTCTCCTGGCTCTTCTCCGGCTACCTGCTCGCGGTCACGGTGACCCTGCCGGTCTACGGCAAGCTCGCCGACACCTTCGGCCGCAAGCCGGTGCTGCTCGTCGGCATCGCGATCTTCCTGCTGGGGTCGCTGCTCTGCGCGGGCTCGTGGAACATGGCCGGACTGATCGCCTTCCGCATCGTGCAGGGGCTCGGCGGCGGCGCCATCCAAGGCACGGTGCAGACCGTGGCGGCCGATCTGTACGGGCTCAAGGAGCGCGGCCGCATCCAGGCGGCGATCTCGACGGTGTGGGCGGTCTCCGCCGTCGTCGGCCCGCTGTGCGGCGGGCTGCTGTCGGGCTACGCCAGCTGGCGCTGGATCTTCCTGATCAACCTGCCCATCGGGGCGGTCGCGCTCTTCCTCATCTCCCGCCACCTGCGCGAGTCGGTCGCCCGCCGCACCCGGCACCGCGTCGACTGGCCCGGCGCGCTCGGCCTGTTCCTCTCCGGAGGCCTGCTCATCAGCGGCCTCGTCCAGGGCGGCCCGCTCCGGCCCTGGCTGCTCGGCGGCAGCGTCGTCCTGGGCGTCGCGACCTATCTGGTCGAGCGCCGCGCGGCAGAGCCGATCATCCCCGGCTGGGTCTGGCGGCGGCGCGCCATCGTCGCGGTCAACCTCGCGCTCGGCATGCTCGGCGTGCTGATGGTGGCGCCGACGGTCTTCCTGCCGACGTACGCGCAGACCGTGCTCGGCCTCGGGCCGATCCAGGCCGGTTTCGTGCTGTCGGTGATGACCATCAGCTGGCCGCTGTCGGCCGCCCTGAGCAACCGCGTCTATCTGCGCATCGGGTTCCGCGACACCGCCGCGCTCGGCATGGCGGCGGCCGTCGTCGTGCTCGTCGCGCTGGTGATGCTCCCGTACGCCGGCCCGGCCTGGCAGCCCACGCTCGTCATGCTGCTGCTGGGCGCGGCCCTCGGCCTGTTCCAGCTGCCGCTGATCGTCGGCGTGCAGTCCACGGTGCCCTGGCGCGAGCGCGCCACCGCGACCTCGTCGATCCTCTTCTGCCGCCAGGTGGGGCAGAGCGTCGGGGCCGCCGTCTTCGGCGCCGTCGCCAACGCGACCCTCGCCTCGCGCCTGCACGGCTCCGGGACCGACCTCGACGCGGTCACCGGCGCCGCGCACCTGAGCGAGCCGGTCCGGCGCGCGGTCGCCGCCGCGGTCAACCACGTCTACGCGGGTGCGGCGCTGGCCGCGGTGCTGGCGCTGCTCGCCGTGCTCCTGGTGGCCCCGCGCCGCTTCCCGGTGCTGGAGGAGGATCCGCAGCCGTAGTCCCGCGGGACTAGGGCTCCTGCGTCCCCTCGGCGTCCTCGGGGGTCGCCGGGGGCGGCACGTCCCCGGTGGGGGCCTCCCCTGCGTCGTCGGCGGCATCCGCGTCGGGGGCCTCGCCGCCGGTGAGGGCGACCAGGCTGCTGCGGACGTGCGCCAGGTGCTCGCGGATCTCGTCGCGGCGGACCTCGTGCTGGCGCAGTTCGCGCTCGGCGGCCAGCCGGATGCGCTCCTCGCGGACGCGGGCCTGGGCGAGCAGTTCGGCCGCGGCCGCCTCGGCGTCCTGCTCACGGCGGCGGGCGGCCTCCTCGGTGGCGGCCAGGGCGCGGCGGGCCTCCTCGACCATGTTCTCGGCGTAGTGGGTGAGTTCGGCTAGGCGCGCGTCCAGGCCGGCCTCGCGCTCGGCGAGTTCGTGCTCCTGGGCGTCGCGCCGCTCGCGCCGCTCCTTCTCCTGTGCGGCGAAGGCGCGTTCGGTGTCCCGGCGCAGCGCGTCGAGGCGCCGCGCGGCGTCGTCGCGCAGGTGGGCGGCCTCGCGCCGGGCCGTGCCGACGAGCTCGGAGGCGCTGGAGCGGGCCTCGTCGAGGGTGGCGGAGGCCTGGACGTCGGCACGGGTACGGCGGGCCTGCGCGGCGGCACGGGACTCGTCCAGCAGGGTGCGCCGGGCGGCCTCGGCGGCGTCGTGCGCCGTGCGGGCCTCCTCCTCGGCGCGGTCGCGCACGGAGGCGGCCTCCTCCTCCACCAGGCGCAGCAATTCCTGGGCACCGCCGCCGAGCGACTCGAAGGTGGGCGGGGCGAGGCCGGCGACGACGTCGCGCAGGGCGGCGCACTCGGCGTCCATCTCGTTGGCGAGGACGGTGAGCCGTGCGGCACGCTCCCAGGCGGCGTCGCGATCCTCGGACAACTCCTCCAGGAAGCGGTCCACCTGGTCGGTGCGGTAGCCGCGGCCGCGGCCCGTGGCGAAGCCGTAGGGGTATGCCGTACTCATACCCCCATATTCATGGGTTTGCCCTATCTGCACATCATGCGACACTCCGGCCGCGTACGACCGGAGTGCCGACGCGACTACAGCATCCCGTCCCACATCTGTTCGATCAGCACGGACCACCAGTGCTCGGGCGACGCCACGGCCGCCGGGTCCAGCGCGGCGATCTGCGCCTGGAAGTCCACCGTCCAGCGGCCCGCCTGGTCCGGCGTCAGCCCCAGCCGCCAGCGCCACATCTTGCCCAGCAGCGCCAGGCAGCGGACGAACTCCGGCAGGCTGGAGTTGACGAACTGCGGCGCCACCGCCGCGCCGCCCGGCCCTGCCTCCATCGGGACCGCGACGATGTGCGCCGTGCCGTACTGCACGCACAACTGGCGGCCGAAGTCGTTGCCCATGACCAGGTACGAACCGGCGTCCGGCGCCGGCTGCACACCGCGCTCGGCGGCCAGCTCGGCCAGCGTCGGCACCGGGCGCCCCGGCTGGGCCTGCGCCCAGAAGAACGGCCCGAAGTCCACCGGCAGCCCGGACCACGTCAGGGTCTGCGCCACGATGTCCGGCACGCCCTGCCGGGCGACCGCGCGCTGGTCGAAACGGAAGACGCCCTGCGGCCCGAAGGACTGGGCGAGCTCGTGCCCGATCGCGTCCAGCGGGATCGCGGGCACCCGCTGGATCTGGTGCGGCTCCGGCATCGGCACGCGGTGCGGGCGGCCGGGCGCCGGCGCGCTCGCCACCTGGTGCAGCTCGCCCAGATGCGTCAGCAGGTGCTCCACGCCCGCACGGCGGCCGGCCCGGTCCTTTCCGTACGGCGCCGTGCTGCTGATCCGCACCTGCGGCCAGGTCTCCCGGATCATGCGGGCGCAGTAACCGCCGGGCAGGTCGCACGACTCCAGTTCGGTGTGCAGCTCCAGCACCGCCTGCGGCGGCACGCCAAGGGCGCGCAGCTCGTGCAGGACCTGCCACTCCGGGTGCGGGGTGCCCGGCGCGGAGCGGCGGATGAGCTGCTGCTCTGAACCGTCCTGCGCGCGGTAGCGGAGCACCGCCATGTAGCCCGGTCCGATGGTGGGCACGCCCGCCGGCGGCTGTGGCTGCGGCGGCGCCGGGGGCTGCGGATAGCCGTACGCGGCCGGGGGCGGCGGCGGGGCCACCGGCACGGGCCCGGGTGCGGGCGGCGGCGGGGGCGGGCCGTCGGGGCGCGACAGCATCGTCGCCGCGTGGTGCACGTCCGCGGGCGGGGGCCCCGGCACGGGCGGAGGCGGCGGCTGGTTCGCGGGCAGGGCCTGCACCAGCTGCGTCGGCACGTAGCCCGCGCCCGGGGTCCCGGGCACGCCCGGACCGGGCGGCGGCGGAGGCGGGGGCGGCGGTCCGGCCTTGGCGGTCTCCGCGCCGGCCAGGTCCGCGGCGCCCTGCCGCCGCGCCCCGGCACCCGGCACCCCGGGCGGGGGCGGCGGGCCGTCGGGGCGCGACAGCATCGTCGCGGCACGGTGCACGTCGGCGGGCGGGGGCCCCGGCACGGGCGGAGGGGGCGGCGGCGTCGCCGCCGCGCCGCCCGGGTAGCCGTAGCCGCCGGGCGGCAGCGGCGTACCGGTCTCCGGCACCCCGGGCAGCCGCTCGGTGCTGGCCTCGGCGCTGTTCCTGGGCGGCGGCGTGTGCGCGTCGTCGGAGTCGGTGATCGGCGGCGCGTAGACCGTCGCGGGCGGCGGCACCGCCCGGCCCGCGTCGCCGTTGTTGGTGTCCCGCCAGGTCGAGGGCGGCGGTGTCGGGGACCGGTCGTACGGCAGCGGCATCGCCGGCGTCGGCGTGGGGACGAAGGGCGGCGGCGGCCCGTCGAAGGGCGAGGGAGCACCGCCGGCCGACCCCGCGTCCGCCACCGTGACGGCGTCGGAGGGCTCCGGCGCGGCGGGCTGCCGGTGGTCCGGGATGCCCAGCCGGTCGGCCGCGTCCTGGAGCCACTGCGGCGGGCTGAGCAGGAAGGAGGTCGCCCCCAGGTCGAGCCGTTTCGGCGGCTCCGGCACGGCGTCGGCGACGACGGCGCCCCCGTACGCCTCCTCCCAGTGCCGGATGATCTCGCCGACCGGCAGCGCCGGCCACAGCGTGGTCTCCCCGCTGTCCTTGGCGATGACGAGGCGGGCCTCGCCGTCGTCGCCCGTGGGCCCCCCTTCGCGCGGCTCGGACCAGACCACGAAGCCCTGGCCGAACTCGCGCACCTGCACCTCGCGGACGAGGTACGCCGGGACGCCGGCGTTGATCCACCGCTCGGCGCGCTCCTGCGCCTCCGCGAACGTCACCATCCCCGTCTCACCCCTCCACCGGGACGGCGCGGGCGAAGCCGCCGTCCACCATCAGGTTCGCGACCGTGTCCAGCTCCGGCGGATCGCCGGCGAGCGCGGCGAGGAAGGCGTCGAAGTCCTCGCCGCAGGGCAGCAGCAGCGCGGCGACCCGCTCCTCGGTGGAGGCGAAGGCGCCGTCGGTGTCCCGGACGTCGTCGTAGGGGCACAGCCACATCGAGCCGAGGTCGGCGCCGCGCGCCTTGACCGCGAGCACCCCGCCCTGCACATAGGCGATCGCGAGGTAGTCCTTGGTGAGGTGGTCGCGCAGGCACTTGTTGACGTAGACGAGGTCGTTGACCGCCGACTCCTCGCGCACCGTGAAGAAGGGCTGGTCGACCAGGAGTCCCAGCAGGGGCAGCAGGGCGACGCCGCGCGGGGCGCAGCCGCCGGCGGCCTTGAGGAAGCTGCGGTACGCGCCGGGCAGCCGGTAGCCGAGCTCCTCCTCGACATCGCGCACCTGCTGCTCGGAGACGGCCGCCGCGTCGCGCCGTCCCGTGCCCACGGCGAAGTGCGCGGGACGGGTGTCCTGGAGCGGTCGCGTGCCCCGCTTGCCGTGGTCCGCCGAAGCGGTGGTGGCGAGGCCGCCGTGGTGCCGCAGCAGCGACTTGACCTCGGCGGGGATCAGTTCCAGGCGGCGCGAGCCGGCGACATGGTGCCACGTCCAGCCGTGCGGGGTGGCGACCGGCGACAGGCTGCCCCACAACTCGTGACCGGCGGCGTGCTGGGCAGCGTTGGCCGACACGTGGTCGGTGAGCCGCAGTTCGTCGATGCCGAAGCCGTCCGGTGGCTCGGCGATCTCGGCGGCGGCACGGGCGAAGGGCGCGAAGTCGGGGAAGCCGTGGTCGTCCACGCGGACGCCCTGCGGATGGCGGGCGCGGCGCACCGGGTCGGGAAAGTGCACGATCTGACCGGCGTAGGCCGCGTTCGGTGGCGCGGCCCGGTGCCCGAGCCGACCTGTCGTCATTGCGGATGCCCCCATGCTGGATCTGTTGTTGGGCACAGCCTAGGGGGTGGGGCAACAGGGGCTTCGGCTGGTTCCGGTCACTGCCGCGCACCGGATGCCCGTCGCTGCGACCTCGCGAACTCCCCCTCGGCCGACCGTACTTGATCACGAATCGGCGGCCATGACGCCCCCCGCATCCGACCCGGCGCTACTATCCGTACAACCAGTGGCCAACACCAGGACGGCCGGGAGGCGGTGGCACATCGGACTGCGACACCCATCTCGTCCCAGTGTCGTGACATCCGGCACAAAGTAAACCTCTCACCTCACAACCGACTTCCGTAACGCGCGATGAATTGGCAGTCTTACGCGGATAAGGGGGACGTCCTTCTCGAAGGACGGATCGGAGGGTCAAAGGAACATGCTGACGAGAGGAGCCGCGGACCCGCGGCTGACCTGGGGAAGTGAGGAAGCGCCACCCCCGCCGGTGCTGCGCCACCGCCGCGACGGCATCCTGCCGGCGGTCGCCGCGGCGCTGTCGGTCAAGGACGAGGTGCTCACCTGCACCGGGAGCAAGGGCGACCAGCCGCCCGCACTGCACCCCCTGGTCCAGGACGCCCTCGACACCCTGCCGGTCGCACAGCGTGAGCGGTTCACCGGGCGGTGCCCGGAACCCGTCCTGCTGTCCCGCTGGCTCACCGAGGCCGACACGGGGCGCAGCAAGCGCGCCGCGCGCAAGCCGTTCACCCACGCCGACGCCCGCAAGGCACTCAAGGGCGCGAAACTGACGGCCCGTCATATACGCGAGGACGGCGACCCCGAGCACGGCGGCTACGCACCGCCGTGCCGCTCCTGCCTTCCACTGCTGGAGCACTTCGGGGTGCAGGCCTTCGACCCGGGGAGCGAAACCGAGTGAACGTGAGCGACGCCCTCAACGCCCGGACCACCTCGACGCGCTTCCCCGTCGGCGTCGACGCCGCGCTGCGCGCCGCGGGATGGCAGCCCGGCCAGTGGGACATCCGCCGGGCCGAGGTCTGGGCCGACACCCTGCGCGCCCACGTCTCCCCCGGCGGCCACCGGCACAGCGTCTTCCCCGCCGCCGTCGAGGCCTGGGCCGAGTTCGGCGGCCTCACCGTCCCCGCGGTCTCCGCCCCCGGCCGCCCCCAGGTCGCCCCGAGCGGAGTCGTCATCGACCCCCTCCAGGGCCTCCACCTCGCCCGCACCTGGGGCGATCTGGGCTCCGCCCTCGACACGGAGGTAGCACCCCTGGGGGTGGAGTCCACGGGGCAGGGGCACCTGGCGATCGACGCGCTGGGGCGGGTGTACTGCGTGGACCACACCGGGGACTATTACGTGGGCCCGACGATTGACGCTGCGCTGTGCACCGTCCTGGCAGGCCTGCGCCCCCACCGCCTCACGGTCTGACGCCCTGGGCTTTTTCCCCGCCCTCCCTCCCGTGTGCCCGGCGCGGTAAGTGCGGGCCCCGCTCTGTTCGTCGTTGGGGGTCGGTGCCGCGCCGGGGTACGTCCTCAGCGCTCGCGGGTTACCCCCACATCGTCCGGCATCGACCACGCCGTCACCGCTCGTCGCTTCCGGGCGCACCCCGCCACACCCCCTCCCGGGCCGGCTGGGGCGACTGACGGCCGGTGGGGTGTCTGTGGGCGGTGACGGCTGCGCACTTGGACGGCGCTGCGTCAACGGGTGCC
The DNA here is from genome assembly GCF_040644455.1 of Streptomyces sp. NPDC046977. Lineage (NCBI taxonomy): Bacteria > Bacillati > Actinomycetota > Actinomycetes > Kitasatosporales > Streptomycetaceae > Streptomyces > Streptomyces sp. NPDC046977. The sequence goes on along the minus strand of NZ_JBEYWO010000021.1, from coordinate 42,294 downwards.
CGAGCACGGTGGCGCCTCACACCACCCACCGGGGATCAGGCGCATGGCGAAACGGAGGGGGCGGGGTTGGAGGGGTGGCGTTCTGGACTGTGGAGCATATTTGGGTGCATGACCCGGAGTGCTCAAGGCGGGTGCCTGAGGCACCTAAATGTGCTGTCCAGAATGGCAGCCCCGGAGGCCCCGAACCCGGCCCCCACACAACTCGCGTCGGGGTACCTGACTTCACAGGGCACACGGGCGGGAGGGCGGGGAAAAACCCAGGCACAGCGAAAGCGTCAGGTCGGGAGGAGGGCCGAGACGCGAAAGCCCCCTTCCGGGGTGGTGCCCGCGGCGAAGCCGCCCCCCAGGGCGGCCACCCGCTCCCGCATGCCGATGAGCCCGTTCCCCCCGCTCGGCAGAGCCAACCGCGGTGCCCCGCCCGACGGCCCGTTCTGCACGAGGACGGCGACCTCCGCCTCGCGGTACGCCAGGCGGATGCGGGCGCGGGCGCCCGGTGCGTGCTTGTGGACGTTGGTGAGCGCTTCCTGCACCACGCGGTAGACCGTGGCCTCCACGCGCGCGGCGAGCCGCCGTTGCGCCCCTTCGACGGTGTACTCCACGTGCATGCCGGCCGCCCGCGACTCCTCGACGAGGGCGTGGAGTTCCGCGAGGCAGGGCCCGGAGTCGTCGGGCTCGCCGGCGGGCGTGGGGGAGTCCGCGGGGGCGGGCTCCACGGGCACGGTGACAGCCGGCACAGCCGGCCCGGCCGGCACGGCCGGCCCCGCCCGCAGGACGCCCAGCATCTCGCGGAGCTCGTTGAGCGCCTGGCGTCCCATGTCGCCGAGGAGCTGCGCGCTGGCCGAGGCCTTCTCGGGGTCCTTGACGGCGATCGCCTGGAGCGCCGCCGCGTGGACGACCATGAGGCTCACGCGGTGGGCGACCACGTCGTGCATCTCGCGGGCGATGCGGGTGCGCTCCTCCATGCGGGCCCGTTCGGCCCGCTCGGACGCCTTCTCCGCCAGCAGCGACAACTCCCGTTCCAGGCCGTCCGCCCGCTCGCGCAGCGACTCCACGAGCCGCCGCCGGGCGCCGGCGTAGAGCCCGAGCAGTACGGGGGGCGCGGTCACGCCGAGCGCCGCGAGCACGGAGGTGAGGGCGACCGCGGCGAGCGGTGCGTGGTAGGTGCCGGAGCTGAGGTCGCCGTGCATCTGGAGGAAGGTGACGATCAGCGTGCCGAGCATGGTCATGCCGGACAGCACGGCGATGATGCGCCGGGGCACGTCGGAGGCGGCCAGGGTGTAGAGGCCGACGACGCTGAGCAGGATGCCCATCTGGGCGGGCGTGATCGCGATGGACACGAGGACCACCGCCACCGGCCAGCGCCGGCGCAGCACCAGCAGGGAGCCGGCCAGCAGCCCGAAGACGCCCGCGACGACCGGGGACACGCCGGTCTTCTCCGCGAAGGCCACGCCCTCGACGAGGCACTCCAGCGCGGACACGGCGGCCAGCACCACGTCGAGGACCATGCCGCGCCGCCGGGCCCACCACCACGGCCCGGCGGCCCCCCGGCTCCGTCCTCCAGCTCCGTCCGGTACGTACTCCCCCGTCGTACTCATACGGCCCAGCCTAGACGCGGCGCTGTCCGCCTGGCGGTCAGCCCCGGTCGCGGGCGGACGGCCCTTCTATCCTGGTGGCGTCGGACAGCGCGGTCCGCCCCCCGGACGACCCGCCAAGCGGGGCGCCCTTGCGTTTCTTGCCGCGATCCATACCACTGCACTAGGAGCCGCACCTGTGAGCAGCGCCGACAACACGACCGAGAGCGCACCCCTGCGCGCGGACATCCGCCGCCTGGGGGACCTCCTCGGCGGGACGCTCGTACGGCAGGAAGGCCAGGAACTCCTCGACCTCGTGGAGAAGGTGCGGGCGCTGACCCGCAGCGACGGCGAGGCCGCCGCCGCCCTTCTCGGCGACACGGATCTGCAGACCGCCGCCAAACTGGTGCGCGCCTTCTCCACCTACTTCCATCTCGCCAATGTCACCGAGCAGGTGCACCGCGGCCGTGAGCTGCGGACCCGGCGGGCCACCGACGGGAGCCTGCTGGCCCGTACCGCGGACCTGCTGAAGGACGCCGATCCCGACCACCTGCGCCAGTCCGTGCGCAACCTCAATGTGCGGCCGGTCTTCACCGCCCACCCGACCGAGGCGGCCCGCCGCAGCGTGCTCAACAAGCTGCGCCGCATCGCCGCCCTGCTGGACAAGCCGCAGGACACCGACCGCCGCAGGACCGATGTGCGGCTGGCGGAGAACATCGACCTGCTGTGGCAGACCGACGAGCTGCGCGTGGTGCGTCCCGAGCCCGCGGACGAGGCGCGCAACGCCATCTACTACCTGGACGAGCTGCACACCCGCGCCGTGGGCGACGTGCTGGAGGACCTGGCCGCCGAGCTGGAGCGGGTGGGGGTGCCGCTGCCGCCGGAGACCCGCCCGCTGACCTTCGGCACGTGGATCGGCGGCGACCGCGACGGCAACCCGAACGTCACGCCGCAGGTCACCTGGGACGTGCTGATCCTCCAGCACGAGCACGGCATCACCGACGCGCTGGAGCTCGTGGACGACCTGCGGGCGATGCTGTCGAACTCGATCCGCAACTCCGGGGCCAGCCCGGAGCTGCTGGCCGATCTGGAGGAGGACCTCAAGCGGCTTCCGGGGATCAGCCCGCGCTACCGGCGGCTGAACGCGGAGGAGCCGTACCGGCTCAAGGCCACCTGCATCCGGCAGAAGCTGCTCAACACGCGCGAGCGGCTGGCCACCGGCACCCCGCACGTCCCCGGCAAGGACTACCTGGGCACCTCCGAGCTGGTGGCCGACCTGCGCCTGATCCAGGAGTCGCTGCGCGCCAACCGCGGCGAGCTGATCGCCGACGGCCGTCTGGACCGCACCATCCGCACGCTGTCGGCCTTCGGCCTGCAGCTGGCCACGATGGACGTGCGCGAGCACGCGGACGCCCACCACCACGCCCTCGGCCAGCTCTTCGACCGCCTCGGCGAGGAGTCCTGGCGGTACGCGGACATGCCGCGCGAGTACCGGCGCAAGCTGCTCGCCAAGGAGCTGCGCTCGCGCCGTCCGCTGGCGCCCACCCCCGCGCCGCTGGACGCGGACGGGGCGAAGACGCTGGGCGTCTTCCACACCATCGCCGAGGCCTTCGAGCGCTTCGGGCCCGAGGTCGTGGAGTCGTACATCATCTCGATGTGCCTCGGCTCGGACGACGTGTTCGCGGCGGCGGTGCTCGCGCGCGAGGCCGGGCTGATCGACCTGCACGGGGACGTCGCCAGGATCGGCATCGTGCCGCTGCTGGAGACCACCGACGAGCTGAAGGTCGCCGACAGGCTGCTCGACGAGATGCTCTCCGACCCCTCGTACCGCAAGCTCGTCTCGCTGCGCGGGGACGTGCAGGAGGTCATGCTCGGCTACAGCGACAGCTCGAAGTTCGGCGGCATCACCACCTCGCAGTGGGAGATCCACCGCGCGCAGCGGCGGCTGCGCGACGTGGCGCACCGGCACGGGGTGCGGCTGCGGCTGTTCCACGGCCGCGGCGGCACGGTGGGCCGGGGCGGCGGCCCCACCCACGACGCGATCCTGGCGCAGCCGTGGGGCACGCTGGAGGGCGAGATCAAGGTGACCGAGCAGGGCGAGGTCATCTCCGACAAGTACCTCATCCCGTCGCTGGCCCGGGAGAACCTGGAGCTGACGGTGGCGGCCACGTTGCAGGCCTCGGCCCTGCACACGGCGCCTCGGCAGTCCGACGCGGCGCTGTCCCGCTGGGACGCGGCCATGGACGTGGTCTCCGACGCCGCGCACGCGGCCTACCGGCGGCTGGTGGAGGACCCGGACCTGCCGGCGTACTTCTTCGCCTCCACACCGGTCGACCAGCTCGCGGAGCTGCACCTGGGATCCCGGCCGTCGCGCCGCCCGGACAGCGGCGCGGGCCTGGACGGCCTGCGGGCGATCCCGTGGGTGTTCGGCTGGACGCAGTCGCGGCAGATCGTGCCCGGCTGGTTCGGCGTCGGCTCGGGGCTGAAGGCGGCCCGGGAGGCGGGCCGTGAGGCGGACATCGCCGAGGCGTACGAGCGGTGGCACTTCTTCCGCAACTTCCTGTCCAACGTCGAGATGACGCTGGCCAAGACGGACCTGCGGATCGCCCGGCACTACGTGGACACCCTGGTGCCGGACGAGCTCAAGCACGTCTTCGACGTCATCACGGCGGAGCACGAGCTGACGGTCGCCGAGGTGCTGCGGATCACCGGTGAGGCGGAGCTGCTGGACGCGCAGCCGGCGCTGCGGCAGACCTTCCACATCCGGGACGCCTACCTGGACCCGATCTCCTACCTCCAGGTGGCGCTGCTGCACCGGCAGCGGGAGGCCGCCGCCCGCGGCGAGGAGCCCGATCCGCTGCTGGCCCGGGCGCTGCTGCTGACCGTCAACGGTGTGGCGGCCGGTCTGCGCAACACCGGCTGATCCGTCCCGTACGGCGAAGGCGCCGCCCCCGTCCGGGGTGCGGCGCCTTCGGCGTGCCGGGACCGCTTGCGTGGTTCAGTTCTTGCGGTGGCCGATCAGCCGGGGCCTGGGCTCCAGGCCGGACAGCCCGTTCCAGGAGAGGTTGACCAGGTGCGCGGCGACCTCGGCCTTCTTCGGCTTCTGGGCGTCCAGCCACCACTGCCCGGTGAGCGCGACCATGCCGACCAGCGCCTGCGCGTACATCGGGGCGAGCTTGGGGTCGAAGCCCCGCTGCTTGAACTCCATGCCCAGGATGTCCTCCACCTGGGTGGCGATGTCGCTGATCAGCGAGGCGAAGGTGCCCGTGGACTGCGCGACCGGGGAGTCCCGGACGAGGATCCGGAAGCCGTCGGTGAACTGCTCGATGTAGTCCAGGAGGGCGAAGGCGGCCTGTTCCAGCAGTTCGCGCGGATGGCCACCGGTGAGCGCCCCGGTGACCATGTCCAGCAGCTGGCGCATCTCGCGGTCCACGACGACGGCGTAGAGGCCCTCCTTGCCGCCGAAGTGCTCGTACACCACGGGCTTGGACACGCCCGCCTTGTGCGCGATCTCCTCGACGGAGGTGGCCTCGAAGCCTCGTTCGGCGAAGAGCGTGCGGCCCACGTCGAGGAGTTGCTCGCGGCGCTCCTTGCCCGTCATGCGCACCCGGCGGGTACGCCGGGAGGACGTGGCCGCCTCGCTTCCTCTGCTGCTACTGCTGCCGTCGCTCACCCGTCAATCATGCCGCTTCGCTGACACTTTCCTTACGGCGGGCCGCGATACGGTCGGCGGTCGGCCAGCGCACGTCCGTGGCCCAGCCGAGCAGCTCCATCCAGCGGATGATGCGGGCACTGGAGTCGATCTGGCCGCGCAGCACGCCGTGCCGGGCGCTGGTCGGGTCGGCGTGGTGCAGGTTGTGCCAGGACTCGCCGCAGGACAGGACGGCCAGCCACCAGACGTTGCCGGACTTGTCGCGGGAGCGGAAGGGGCGCTTGCCGACCGCGTGGCAGATCGAGTTGATCGACCACGTGACGTGGTGCAGCAGCGCGACGCGGACCAGGGAGCCCCAGAAGAAGGCGGTGAGGGCGCCGGTCCACGACATGGTGGCCAGACCGCCGACGAGCGGGGGCAGCCCCAGCGAGACGGTCGTCCAGAGCCAGAAGTCGCGGCTCACGCGCCGGATCGCCGGGTCCTTGACCAGGTCCGGGGCGTACTTCTGCTGCGGGGTCTGCTCCTCGTCGAAGAGCCAGCCCATGTGCGCCCACCACAGACCCTTCAGCAGGGCCGGCAGGGTCTCCCCGTAGCGCCAGGGGCTGTGCGGGTCGCCCTCGGCGTCGGAGAACTTGTGGTGCTTGCGGTGGTCGGCGACCCAGCGGACGACCGGGCCCTCGACGGCCATGGAGCCCGCGATCGCCAGGGCGATCTTGAGCGGGCGGTTGGCCTTGAACGAGCCGTGGGTGAAGTGCCGGTGGAAGCCGATGGTGATGCCGTGGCAGCCCAGGAAGTACATCCCGACCATCAGGCCGAGATCGAGCCAGCTCAGGCCCCAGCCCCACGCGAGCGGGATCGCCGCGACGAGTGCGAGGAAGGGGATGCCGATGAAGAGCCCGAGGGTGATCTGCTCGAGGGACCCTTTCCGGTCCGCGCCGAGGGTGGCTCGGGGAGTCGAGGTGTCGTCGCCGGACCCGGGTTCCGGGGACTCGGTGATCACGTCGGTCTGTGTGGTCATGGGGGTCCCTCACGATGTCGGGAAGCTACGCAACCGTAACCTACGGTGCCGTAGTTCCGGCAACTCCACGTGACGGCCGAACCGAGCGCGCGTGTCGACCGGAATACGGCTCTTGGCACATGTACCCACGATCGGGGAAGGAGAAGTGCCGATCTTTGTCGTCGCATTGGGGGGCCTCGGTGCGGCATAGTGGGGGAGGCCGAACGGGCACCTCCGCGGAGGCGTCCGGTACGACGGCATGTGCCATCCGCTGTGGTGTAACGGCAGCACTGAGGGTTTTGGTCCCTTAAGTCCGGGTTCGAATCCTGGCAGCGGAGCGCCTCTCCCGGGTTGTCCCCGGTTTTCGGGCCTTCCCCGCCGGGCGCCCGTTACGCCCCGGTATCCTGCGGGTGTCTGTCACCCCACGCCGAGGAGCCCGTTCCGTGAGCGCCCACCGCCCGGCTGCCGTCATCGTCCTTGCCGCGGGTGAGGGCACCCGCATGAAGTCGGCAACCCCCAAAGTCCTGCACGCGATCAGTGGCCGCTCCCTGGTGGGGCACGTCGTCGCCGCCGCGAACGCCCTGGACCCCGAGCACCTGCTCGTCGTCGTGGGCCACGCCCGGGACCGGGTGACCGCGCACCTGGGCGAGATCGACCCGTCGATCCGCACCGCGATCCAGCACGAGCAGAACGGCACCGGCCACGCGGTCCGCGTCGGTCTCGCGGAACTCCCCGAGCTCAGCGGCACGGTGGTGATCGCCGCCGGCGACACCCCGCTGCTCACCCCGGACACGCTGCGCTCCCTGGTCGCCGCGCACGCCGCCGACGACAACGCCGTGACCGTGCTGACCGCCGAGGTCCCCGACCCGACGGGCTACGGCCGCATCGTGCGCGGCGGCGACGGCTCGGTGCTGGCGATCGTGGAGCAGAAGGACGCCGACGACGAGCAGCGCGCCATCCGCGAGATCAACTCCGGGGTGTTCGCGTTCGACGCGGCGCTGCTGGCGCAGACGCTGGCCAAGGTGACCACGGACAACGCCCAGGGCGAGGAGTACCTGACCGACACCCTCGGCATCCTGCGCGAGACCGGCCACCGCGTCGGCGCCTGCGTGGCCGCCGACCACCGCGAGATCGCCGGGATCAACAACCGCGTGCAGCTCGCCGAAGCCCGCCGGCTGCTCAACGACCGCCTGCTGGAACGGGCGATGCTCGAAGGCGCGACCATCATGGACCCGGCCTCCACGTGGGTGGACGTCACGGTGGAGTTCGAGCCCGACACCGTCGTGCTGCCGAACACCCAGCTGTACGGCGCCACCCGGCTCGCCGCGGGCGCCGAGGTGGGCCCCAACTGCACCCTGACCGACACCGTCGTCGGCCCCGGTGCCCGCGTGGTCAACGCGGTCTGCGACAGCGCCGAGATCGGCGAGGCGGCGAGCGTGGGCCCGTACGCCTACCTGCGTCCCGGCACGCGGCTTGGCCTGAAGTCCAAGGCCGGCACGTATGTGGAGATGAAGAACGCCACGGTCGGCGAGGGCACCAAGGTGCCGCATCTGTCGTACGTCGGCGACGCGACCATCGGCGAGTACACCAACATCGGCGCGGCCAGCGTGTTCGTGAACTACGACGGACAGACCAAGCACCACACCACCATCGGCTCCCACTGCCGCACCGGCTCGGACAACATGTTCGTGGCGCCCGTCACAGTCGGGGACGGCGCGTACACCGCCGCGGGCTCGGTCATCACCAAGGACGTGCCCGCCGGTTCGCTCGCCGTCGCGCGCGGTCAGCAGCGCAACATCGAGGGCTGGGTGGCCCGGAAGCGCCCGGGCAGCGCCGCGGCGCACGCCGCCGAACGCGCCCAGCAGGACGAGCGGGACGTCTAGCCGGACCCGGGGCGGGCCGGAAGAGGCCATTCTCACGTGCGCGGCCACCTCCAGCAGCGCGTACCGTGTGAGGTGCACACAATTCCGCCGGCTTGCCGATCGTGGGCGAAGCTGCGTTGAACATCAAGGAGACGGTGCAGTGACCGGGATCAAGACGACCGGTGAGAAGAAGCTGATGCTCTTCTCCGGCCGCGCACACCCCGAGCTCGCGGAGGAGGTGGCACGCGAGCTGGGCGTTTCCCTTGTGCCGACCAAGGCCTTCGACTTCGCGAACGGTGAGATCTACGTCCGTTTCGAGGAGTCGGCGCGCGGCTCGGACGCCTTCGTCATCCAGAGCCACACCGCTCCGATCAACAAGTGGATCATGGAGCAACTCATCATGATCGACGCGCTGAAGCGGGCCTCCGCCAAGCGCATCACCGTGGTCGTGCCCTTCTACGGCTACGCCCGGCAGGACAAGAAGCACCGCGGCCGCGAGCCCATCTCGGCGCGGCTCGTCGCGGACATACTGAAGACCGCCGGTGCCGACCGCATCCTCACCGTCGACCTGCACACGGACCAGATCCAGGGCTTCTTCGACGGGCCGGTGGACCACCTGTTCGCGCTGCCGCTGCTGGCCGACTACGTGGGCGCCAAGGTCGACCGCTCCAAGCTCACCGTGGTCTCCCCCGACGCCGGCCGCGTGCGGGTGGCCGACCGCTGGTGCGACCGGCTCGGCGCCCCGCTGGCGATCGTCCACAAGCGGCGCGACCCGGACGTCGCCAACCAGGTCACCGTGCACGAGGTGGTCGGTGATGTGCGCGGCCGCATCTGCGTCCTGGTGGACGACATGATCGACACCGGTGGCACCATCTGCGCGGCGGCGGACGCCCTGTTCGCCAACGGCGCCGAGGACGTCATCGTGACCGCGACCCACGGTGTGCTCTCCGGCCCGGCCGCGGACCGGCTGAAGAACTCCAAGGTCAGCGAGTTCGTCTTCACGGACACGCTGCCGACGCCGGGCGAGCTGGAACTCGACAAGATCACCGTGCTGTCGATCGCGCCGACCCTCGCCAACGCGGTCCGCGAGGTCTTCGAGGACGGTTCCGTGACGAGCCTCTTCGAGGACGCGAACTGATCACCCGCTGATCGATTTCCGGGGCGGCCTCCCCGCCGGGTAGACTCACCGAGTTGCTCGGCGAGGGAGGCCGCTGCCGTTTCCGGCGGTGGACTCCGTTATCGACGCGCTCCTCGTAAGTGGAACGGCCCGTCGTGGGCTGGGCGACCAGACAGAAGTCCCGTCGTCACTACGAGGAGTGTGATCCCCATGTCCGAGGTGAAGATCGCCGCCCAGCTGCGCAACGAGTTCGGCAAGGGCGCCGCCCGCCGGATCCGCCGCGCGAACCAGGTCCCCGGTGTCATCTACGGCCACGGCCAGGAGCCCAAGCACGTCTCCATGCCGGGCCACGAGCTGCTGCTCGCGCTGCGCACCCCGAACGTCCTGATCAGCCTGGACATCGAGGGTGACGGCAAGGAGCTCGTCATCCCCAAGGCCGTCACCCGCGACCCGCTGAAGGGCTTCCTGGAGCACGTCGACCTGCTCGCGGTCAAGCGCGGCGAGAAGGTCACCGTCGAGATCGTGGTCAGCACCGAGGGCGAGCTCGCCCCCGGCGGCAACCTGCTGGAGCACGTCCTCAACGCGCTGCCGGTCGAGGCCGAGGCGACCCACATCCCCGACGGCGTGACCGTTTCCGTCGAGGGCCTGGAGGCCGGTACCTCCATCCTCGCCAAGGACATCCCGCTCCCCAAGGGCACCACCCTGGCCGTGGAGGAGGACACCGTCGTCCTCCAGGTCGTCGCGGCGCAGGCCGAGGCCCCCGCCGAGGGTGAGGGCGAGGAGGGCGAGGGCGCCGAGGGTGCCGAGGCCGCGGCCGAGTAACCAGCGGCACGCAGCACGCTTTTCACGACCGCCGTCCCGCTCCGCCAGGAGCGGGACGGCGGTCCTGTTGAATGGACGCCATGAGCATGAGCGCAGCGGAAAGCGCCCCCGCGGGGCCCTGGCTGGTGGCCGGACTGGGCAACCCCGGACCGGAGTACGCCGGCAACCGGCACAACATCGGCTTCATGGTGGCCGATCTGCTCGCCGACCGGATCGGCGGGCGCTTCAAGACCCACAAGAGCCGCTCGCAGGTGGTCGAGGGGCGCGTCAGCGGCCACCGGGTGGTCCTGGCCAAGCCGATGACGTACATGAACCTCTCGGGCGGGCCGGTGACCGCGCTGCGCGACTTCTACAAGGTGCCGCTCGGCAACATCATCGCCGTCCACGACGAACTGGACATCGACTACGCGACGCTGCGGCTGAAGCAGGGCGGCGGCGACAACGGGCACAACGGGCTGAAGTCGATCACCAAGTCGCTCGGCCCCGACTATCTGCGGGTGCGCTGCGGCATCGGGCGCCCGCCGGGCCGGATGCAGGTGGCGGACTTCGTGCTCAAGGACTTCTCCGGCACGGAGCGCAAGGAGCTGGACTGGTTCGTGGACCGCGCGGCCGACGCCGTGGAGGCGTTGATCTGCGAGGGCCTGGAGCGGGCGCAGGGCACCTACAACAGCTGACCCACCTGCGAGGTTGACCCAGGGCCAGGCGATGGCCAAGGATCGCCCGCATGGCCAAACGGAGTCTTGCCCGCCGCACTGCCGAGAGCACGTGGGGTCTGCTGCTGGTCGCGCGGATCGTGGTGCTGAGCGCACTGGTCCTGCTGATCCTCGCGGCCGGGGTGTGGACCTCGTGGAAGACCGCGCAGCACGCGATGCTCACCAAGGGGCGCGAGCGGGGGACGATGACCGTCTCCGCGTGCGCCACCGACACCTGCACGGGGCCCTTCGTGCCGGACGGCCTCGGCTCCATCCGGGCGAAGGTGACGATCGACAAGGCGGTCACGCACCGTGTCGGCGAACGGCTGCCGGTCGCCGTCGAGCCCGGCACCGACACGGTGGTGCGCGTCGGCACGGCCGGCGTGCTGCACACCTGGATCCCGTTCGGGGGCGCCCTGTTGCTGGCGGCACTGGTGCTGGCGGGCGGGCTGCGGTGGACCCGTACCGCCTGGGTGGCGGGGATCGCCGGGGCGGCGCTGCTGGGGGCGGCGTTCCTCACGCTGTAGGCCCGCCGCCCTCGCGGTCGGCAGTCCGCGCTCAGGCCGGGTCGGGCTCCAGGAACTCCAGGCGGTTGCCGACCGGGTCCTCGGAGTAGAAGCGGCGGTGGCCCGGCAGGTCGTCGTCCCAGACGACCTTCGCCCCCCGGGACTCCAGCAGCTCCGCGTACGCGCGGATGTCCCGGACGCGCAGGCCCGGGTGGGCCTTGCGGGCGGGGCGGAAGTCCTCCTCCACCCCGATGTGCACCTGGGCGGCGCCGGAGGCGAACCAGCATCCGCCGCGGGCGGCGAGCACGGGCGGCTTGGGCACCTCGGTCATGCCGAGGACGCCGGCGTAGTAGGCGCGCAGCCGCTCCTCGGTGCCGGGCGGCGCCGCGAGCTGGACATGGTCGAGCGCGGCTATCACGGCGGTCACCGGGCCTTTCGCGCGATGGCGAAGATCCGCCGGAACGGGAAGACGGTGCCGTGCGGGCCCGTGGGGTAGGCCTTGCGCAGCAGATCGCGGTACTGGCCGAGGAACTCCGCGGCGGCCGCGGGATCGTCGGCCAGTTCCGTGAGCACGGGGCGCAGGGCGGTGCCCTTGGTCCATTCCAGGACCGGGTCCTCGCCCTGGAGCAACTGGACGTAGGTGGTCTCCCAGACGTCGACGTCCACGTCGATGTCCGGGATGTCGATGAGGCGTTCCAGGTAGGCGGCCGGTTCGAGGATGTGGACGTAGCGGCGGCCGTGGCCGTCGCCGAGCCGGTGGCGCCAGGCCGGGGAGTCGCACAGTTCGCCCAGCAGCGCGTGGCTGGGGGAGGTGAAGTTGCCCGGCACCTGGAAGGCGAGCACCCCGCCGGGCACCAGGTGCGCGGTCCATTCGGGGAAGCGTTCCGCGTGGCCCTCGACCCACTGGAGGGCGGCGTTGGAGACGATCAGGTCGTAGTCCTCGCCGGGCACCCAGTGGGCGGCGTCGGCGGCCCGGAAGTCCAGGCTGCCGCCCCCGGGGGTGGGGCCCGCGTGGGCCTGCGCGGCCTGGAGCATCTCGGCGGAGCTGTCGAAGCCGGTGACGCGCGCGGTGGGCCAGCGGTCGGCGAGCAGGGCCGTGACGTTGCCCGGGCCGCAGCCGATGTCGGCGATGCGCGGGGACGCGCCGGGGAGCTCCGGTATCCGGGCCAGCAGGTCGTGGAAGGGACGCGTCCTGTGGGTGGAGTGCCGGAGGTACTGCTGCGGGTCCCACGATGCTGCTGGCATGTCTCGAACTCCCTGACGAAAGGTGGATCTCTTCCTGCCGCCGACCTTGCCCACAAGGTTGCGGACCTAATCTCTTGATGTCAAGAGACTTCATGTCGACAGAACCACTACACTGATCCCCATGGAGGACGAGGTCGACCGGCTGGTCGCGGCGTGGCGCCGGGAGCGCCCTGACCTCGACGTCGAACCGCTCGAGGTGCTCAGCCGGGTCAGCCGGCTGGCCCGGCACCTGGACCGGGCCCGCCGCCTGGCGTTCTCCGAGCACGGCCTGGAGCCCTGGGAGTTCGACGTCCTCACGTCGCTGCGCCGCGCGGGCGCGCCCTATCAGCTCTCCCCCGGGCAATTGCTCACCCAGACGCTGGTGACATCGGGCACGATGACCAACCGTATCGACCGGCTCACGAAGAAGGGTCTGGTGGAACGGCTCCCCGACCCCTCGGACCGGCGCGGTGTCCTCGTACGGCTCACCCCGGAGGGCCGCGACCGGGCCGACCAGGCCCTGGCGGGCCTGCTGGCACAGGAACGGGCGATCCTCGGCGAACTCTCCGACCGCCAGCGCGGGGAACTCGCCGGTCTTCTGCGCCAGTTGACGGCGCCTTTCGACAACATCCCGAGCTGAGGCCGATTACGCGGCGTAATCGGCCGCGGAAGATCACAAACGACCACGCTCTGCCACCGGTTGCGTACCCAAAGTGGCAGATTTAGCGTGATCTACGTGAACGCCGCATAAAGGCCCGGATGGCCACCTTTGCGGCTGCCGGCGCACCCGAGCACCGGCGCCATTTTTTGACAGGCGCCGAGCCGCGCCGGCTTCCAATCCCTGGGCCCTCTCGGGTCCCGCTCCACCTTGGAGATGCAGATGACTCTGCACACCCGCGCAAGCAAGATGGCCGCGACAGCGGTGACCGGCGCCTTGGCCGGCACCCTTGCCTTTGCCACGATGGGCACCGCGTTCGCCAACGAGACGGTTGCACCCGGCGCGCCGAAGGCCGCGCCGGCTCCCTCGGGGAACACGGAAAGCGTGGGCGCCGGCGAGGACCTCCCGGACCTGTCCGGTGAGATCGCGTCCGCATCGGCAGCCCTCCCCAACAACGCCCTCTACCAGGGCCGTGTCATCGCCCGCATCGGTCTCCGCGTCCGCAGCGGCCCGGGCACGCAGTTCAGCTCGGTGGGCGTGCTCCCGTACAACTCCCTGGTCTCGATTGTCTGCAAGACCAATGGCCAGGACATCGGTGGCAACCCGCGTTGGTACCGCCTGGCCCAGAACCTCTACGCATGGTCGGCCGGGCGCTACATCGCCAACGTCGGCCCGTCGCCGCGCGTCTGCGCCGCCAATGAACTCAGCGGTGGCGGCGGCGTCGGCGGCATTGGCGGCGGTGGCATCGGCGGTATCGGTGGCATCGGCGGGGGCGGTATCGGCGGTATCGGCGGCGGTGGCATCGGCGGGGGTGGCGGTGGCTGCTACGGCGGCGGCGGGGGCGGTGGCGGCGGAGGCCGCGACGACGGCCGCGGTGGCGGTGGCGGCCGCGGCGACGGCGGAGGCCGTGGCGGTGAAGGCGGCGGTCGCGGCGGTGAAGGCGGCGGTCGTGGCGGTGAAGGCGGCGGCGGTGGCGGCGGCAGCCGTGGCTTCAGCGTGAGCGACTACGGCGACAACGGTGGCGGCCGTGGCGGCGGCGGCGGTCGCGGTGGCGACGGCGGCGGCCGCGGCAACTACGGCGGCGGCGGTGGCGGCGGCAACTACGGCGGCGGCGGTGGCTGCGGTGGCGGTGGCGGTGGCCGCGACGACGGCCGTGGCGGCGGCGGCAACTACGGCGGCGGTGGTGGTCGCGGTGGCGAAGGCGGCGGTCGCGGTGGCGAAGGCGGCGGCCGTGGCGGCCGTGGCGGCGACGGCGGTGGCCGTGGCGGTGAAGGCGGCGGCGGTCGCTAGGACATCGCGGTGACGCGGCGGCCCGCTCTCCCGGTTCCGGGGAGGGCGGGCCGCCGTCGTGTCACGCCGGGGCCGCCGAGCCCACCCGGCCGCCGTCGCCCTCCACGGGGGGCACCCCGGCCCGCCGGGCCAGTGCCACGGCAGCCAGCGTCGAGTGGACGCCCAACTTGCCGAGCACGTTCTGCATATGGGTGCGGACCGTGTGCGGGGACAGGTACAGCCGCTCGGCCACCGCCTTGCGTCCCAGCCCCGCCACCATGCAGCGCAGAACCTCCTGCTCGCGCGGGGTGAGCGACTCCACCAGCTGCTCGCTCTCGGTGCGGTGCCGGCGCGCGGCGGTCAACTCCCGCAGCACACCGGTGAGCAGGGCGGGCGGCAGATGGGTCTCGTCCCGCAGCACCCCGCGCATGACGGCCAGCAGCCGCGACAGCGAACAGTCCTTGGCCACCCAGCCCGACGCACCGGCCTGCAGCGCGCGGGCGGCACGGCGGGCGTCGTCACGTTCGGCGAGCACCACCGTGCGGGTGGCGGGGTGTTCGCTCCTGACGCGTTCCACCAGGGCGATGCCGTCGACACCGGCCGGCGTGCCGCCGGCCGCGGCGGGCGCGCCGGAGGCCGAAGCGGCGGCGGTGTCCACGGCGTTGAGCGTGCGCACGCCCGCCGCGCCGGCGGCCGACCCGAGGTCGGCGTCCACCAGCAGTACGTCGTAGCGGCGGCCGTCGGCCGCCGCGCGTTCCAGGCAGCGCTGGGCGGCGGCCCCGCTGCCGGCCGCCGACACGTCCACATCGGGTTCCGCGGCCAGGGCCGCGGCAAGCGACTCGGCGAAGATGCGGTGGTCGTCCACGACGAGAACACGGATTCGTCCCACGGGCCCCACTCCCGGCATTAGGCGTTCCCCCCAACGGACGAGGTTGAGGTGCACCGAGGCCCGGCACCTGGAGCGGACGCCGCATGCCGCCGGGCTAGCCGTCGTCCTCCGCCAGGTGCCGAACCCTTGTGTCTCGCCCCCTGATGCCGCCGGCCCCCACCGGCGCTGTTCAAGAGCGTAGGGGCAGGAGCAGACAAAGGCGCCGGAATGGAAAAACTGGGCGGGCGGAGTTGCCGGCCCGGGTACGCGGGTGTGGCCCCCGGTGCACGGCGTGGCCCGTGCGCCGGGGGCCGTCGCGCTACGAGAGCCGCCGCGCTCCCGCCGAGGGCACCGCCGTGAAGACCCGGGGCTCGCGGTACCCGGCGTCGGCGAAGGCGGCCACGACCGACTCGGCGACCTTCTCCGCGGCCGCCTCCTCGACCAGCACGATGGCCGAGCCGCCGAAGCCGCCGCCCGTCATGCGGGCGCCGAGCGCCCCTGCCCCGGTGCCCGCGGAGACCACGAGGTCGAGTTCGGGGCAGGAGACGCGGAAGTCGTCGCGGAGCGAGGCGTGCCCCTCGGTCAGCACGGGACCGATGGCGCGGGCGTCGCCCGCCTCCAGCAGTTCGACGACCCGCTCCACGCGGCGGTCCTCGGTCACCACATGCCGTACCAGCGGGAGCAGTTCGGGCTCGCCGGCCAGTTGCTCCAGGGCCGCGTCGAGACCGTCGACCGGGATGTCGCGCAGGGCGTCGACGCCGAGCACGGCGGCCGCCTGCTCGCAGCCGGCCCGGCGCTTGCCGTACTCGCCCTCGCTGTGGGCGTGCGTGACCCGGGTGTCCACGACGAGCAGCCGCAGGCCCTGCGCGGCCATGTCGAACGGGATCTGACGCTGCGACAGGTCGCGGGTGTCCAGCCACAGCGCGTGGCCCTCGGTGCAGCACGCGGAGGCCGTCTGGTCCATGATCCCGGTGGGGGCGCCCACGTAGACGTTCTCGGCGCGCTGGCACAGCCGGGCCAGCCGCCAGGGCTCAAGTCCCAGCCCGTACAGCTCGTTGAGCGCGACGGCCGTCACCACCTCCAGCGCCGCCGACGACGACAGCCCCGCGCCGGTGGGAACGGTGCTCTCGAAGTGGATGTCGGCGCCGGTGATCACGTGGCCGGCGTCGCGCAGCGCCCACACCACCCCGGCGGGGTAGTCGGCCCAGCCCGCGCCGCCACCGGGCTCCAGTTCGTCCACGTGGAGTTCGACCACGCCGCCGTCGACATCGGGCGACGCGCTGTGCAGCCGCAGCCGGCCGTCGGCGCGGCGGGCGACGGCCGCGACGGTGGTGTGCGGCAGCGCGAAGGGCATCACGAAGCCGTCGTTGTAGTCGGTGTGCTCGCCGATGAGGTTGACCCGCCCGGGGGCGGCCCACACGCCCTCGGGCCCGGTGCCGTACGTCGTTCGGAAGGCGTCCGCTGTCACTGTCGTTCTACTCCCGGTTCTGCAGGGCCTGCGTGAAGGTCCAGGCGTCGCGGACGATCTCCGCGAGGTCGGTGCGCGAGGGCCGCCAGCCCAGCCGCTCCTTGGCGCGCTCGGCGGAGGCGACGAGGACGGCGGGGTCGCCGGCCCGGCGCGCGGCGACGACCTCGGGGACGGGGTGGCCGGTGACCTGCCGGACGGTCTCGATCACCTCGCGCACCGAGAAGCCGTTGCCGTTGCCCAGGTTGCAGATCAGGTGCTCGCCCGGGGTGGCGGCGTCGACGGCGAGCAGGTGCGCCTCGGCGAGGTCGGCGACGTGGATGTAGTCGCGGATGCAGGTGCCGTCGGGCGTCGGGTAGTCGTCGCCGAAGACCGAGATGGCCTCGCGGCGGCCCTGGGCGACCTGGAGGACCAGCGGGATCAGGTGCGACTCGGGGTCGTGCCGCTCGCCGAACTCGCCGTACGCGCCGGCCACGTTGAAGTAGCGCAGGGACACCGCGGCCAGGCCGTGCGCGACCGCCTCGCTGGTGATCATGTGGTCCACGGCGAGCTTGGACGCGCCGTACGGGTTGGTCGGCAGCGTCGGGTCGTCCTCGGTGATGGGGACGGACTTCGGCTCGCCGTAGGTGGCCGCGGTGGAGGAGAAGACCAGCCGGCGGACCCCCGCCTCGCGCATGGCGCCCAGCAGTTCCAGGGTGCCCGCGACGTTGTTGCGCCAGTACTTCTCCGGGTTGACCACGGACTCGCCGACCTGCGAGCTGGCCGCGAAGTGCAGCACGGCGTCGTACGAGGAGTCGAGCACCTTGCCGGCGTCCTGGACGCGGCCCTCGACGAACGTCGCGCCGCCGGGCACGCCGGCCCGGAAGCCGGTGGACAGGTCGTCCAGCACGGTGACCTGGTGCCCGGCCTCCAGCAGATGGGCCGCCACGACACTGCCGACGTAACCGGCGCCACCGGTCACCAGGACCTTCTTGCCGCCGGTCCGGGGGGCGCCGGCGCTCGGGGTGTTGCTCACGGGGTCACAGCCTTTCTGAGGTCCGTCTCGGGGCAACCGTAGTGGGGACGGGCGAAGGCCCGCGCGCGTGCCGGTGACGGCCTCACGGGGTGGCGACCTCACGCAGCCGGGCCGCGGCGGCCTCCGGCGGCACGTCGTTGATGAAGACGCTCATGCCGGACTCCGAGCCCGCCAGGAACTTCAGCTTCCCCTTGGTGCGGCGGATCGTGAACAGCTCCAGGTGCAGCGCGAACTCCCTGCGCAACGGGCTGCTGAAGGGGGCCTGGTGCCAGCCCGAGATGTACGGGGTCGGCGGCTCCTCCGGGCCGAAGATCCGGTCGAAGCGGCGCAGCAGTTCCAGGTAGACCTCCGGGAACTCGGCGCGCGCCTCCTCGTCCAGCCCGAGCAGGTCGGGGACCCGGCGGCGCGGGTAGAGGTGCACCTCGTACGGCCAGTGGGCGGCGTAGGGGACGAACGCGGTCCAGTGTTCACTCTCAAGGACGATCCGAGAACCGTCCTCGCGCTCGCGCTCCACAAGGTCGTCGAAGAGGTTGCGGCCGCCGGTGGCCTCGCTGTGCCGCTCCAGCGAGCGCAGCATCAGCTCGGTGCGCGGGGTGGCGAAGGGGTAGCCGTAGATCTGGCCGTGCGGGTGGCCGAGGGTGACGCCGATCTCCTCGCCGCGGTTCTCGAAGCAGTAGACCTGCTCGACCCCCGGGAGCTGGGACAGCTCCCGGGTGCGGTCGGTCCAGGCGTCGAGCACCAGCCGCGCCCGCTCGGGGCTCAGCCCGGCGAAGGACTGGTCGTGGTGGTCGGTGAAGACGACCACCTCGCACCGGCCGTGTTCTCCGGAGAGTGAGGGAAAGCGGTTCTCGAAGACGGCGACCTCGTAGTGGTCGTCGGGGATCTCGGTGAGATGGCCGTCCCGCGTGGGACACAGCGGGCACTGGTCCGCGGGCGGGTGGTACGTGCGGGCCTGGCGGTGCGAGGCGATGGCGACGGAGTCGCCCAGCAGAGCGTCGTGACGGATCTCGGAGACCGAGGACACCGGGTCGAGCGGGCGCCGGTCGACGGCGTCGTGCACCGCGTCGTCACGGGTGTCGTAGTAGATCAGCTCGCGCCCGTCGGCGAGCCGGGTCGATGTCTTCTTCACCCTGCGGGCTCCTCACACACACCCCAACCAACAGAACCGAACACAATGAACCACAATGAAACAGGAACGTCAACGAAGGCGGCGCCACAGGGAGTGATCACCACATGAATCAGGAGGGGGCGGGGCCCATGACAGGGCCCGACAGGGCCCTCCTCGCGGCACGGCGCGTTTCGAGGACGCCACGACTTCACCGCGCGTGACGGTCCCGCGGGGCCGCGATGGCGGCATGCGCAGTCCGCGTGTCCAGGACGCGGCATCAACGCGGCGGTCGGCCTCGACCAGGCCGCCGGACCGGCGGTGGCCGCCTGCCGGGCGCAGACAGGACCGGGACGCGTGCCGGCGCCGCGCGGCACAGCAGGAAACCACCCGGCACCGCGAGCCCTCAACGGCGCGGCGGGCGGGGATCGCCCCCGTTCACGGCGGCGAGGCAGTCACACGCCCTTCGGGCGCACGCACGGGACGTGCCGTGCCGAGCGCCAGCGCGCGGCTCAGCCCGCCGCCTCCCCCGCCGTCCCCGGAGGAGACGCCTGCGGAGGAATCAGGGCCCCGCCCGGAGGGCGGTGCGTGACGCGGTCGAGCAGTCCGGTGCGGGCGGCCAGCGCGGCCGCCTCCAGCCGCGACCCGACCCCGAGCTTCATCAGCACCCGCTGCACATGCGTACGGGCGGTACTCGGCGCGATCGCCATCCCCGCGGCGATCAGCCGGGTGTCCTCCCCCTCCGCGACCCGCATCAGCACCTCGACCTCGCGCGGGGTGAGCATCTGCAGCAGCCGGGTGCCCTCGTCGTCCGGCTCCACCACGGGGTTGAGCAGTTCCGCGAAGGCCCCCTGGAGCAGGGCGGGGGCCACGGCGACCTCGCCCGCGCGGGCCTTGGCCATCGCCCGTTCGACGCCCTCGATCCGCTCGTCGTGCCGGACGTAGCCCGAGGCGCCGGCGGCGAACGCGGCCGCTATCCCCCGCGGGTTGGGCACCGGGCCCAGGACCAGCACGGCCACCCCCGGCCGCTCCCGCTTGATCCGCGCGACGGCGTCGAAGGCGCCCGGCTCGGCCGGGGCGGCGGTTCCGATCAGGCACACCTCGGGTGCCCGGCTCAGGACCAGATCGGCCGCGCCCGAGGCGGGCGCGGCCGCGGCGAGCACCCGGTGCCCGCGCAGTTTCAGTGCCGAGGCGAGCGCCTCGGCCAGCAGACGATGGTCGTCGACGACGACGAGCCGTACGCCCATGGGCGTCCCCCTCATCCCCCCATGGACCGGTGCGGGCCTGCCCACCGAGTCCAAGCCGGTCCCCCCTCACATGCCGTAGCGCGGCCACCGCCCGGCGTCCCACGCGTGCCCCCACCGTGGCCCACCGTGGGCCCGGTCATGCCCGGGAAGGTACACGCTTGTTCGACGCGGCGCGCCCCCTACCGGCCAGAAGCCTCCAGCAATTCCGAAATGACCGGTCTTCCTGGCCGCTTCTCACCCGAAACAGCTCGTTCCGTACCGTACATACCCGGAAACCGACCGCTCAGCCGAAGGCCGCGATCGCCTTGCCGGTGAGCGTGGGGTTGGCGGAGATGCTGGCGGGGTTGACGAAGAAGTGGTCCTTGTAGATCCAGTAGAAGGAGCTGCCGTCCAGGAACTGGTTCTCCAGCTCCTTGCCGCCGGCGGGGAGTTCCATGAAGTCCGCCGTCGTGCGCGTGCCGGGGTCGAGGGCGATCAGCCGGCCGGGCTTGTCGTACGTGTTGCGCTGATAGCCGATCACCTTGCCGTCCCGCATTCCGACGATCTTCACCTCGCGCTCCTCGGCGGGCTCCGCCAGCCACTTCGGCTTGCCGGTCCTCAGGTCGAGCGCCGCGATCTCGTTGGTCTGCCCGTAGGAGTCGCCGGTACCGGCATGGCTCCGGGTGGGCAGGTAGATCGTGGTGCCGTCGATCGCGAAGTTCGTGCAGTGCGCCTCGCCGTTGGGCGGGCAGGTGACCGCGTACGTGCCCTGGTAGCCGCCGGCGCCCAGGGAGATGCGGCTCTTCATCCTGCCGTCCTCCAGGTACGCCAGATCGGTCATCAGGCCGCTCGCGCCGGCCGACAGCCCGACCACGACCGGGTCGGTGGACAGGATGTTCTGCACGTCGCTGCCGGTGGGCACCTGCCAGGACCACTGCTTGCGGCCGCTCTCGCTCAGCCCCTGGACGTACATGTCGCCGTTCCAGCCGCCGCACTGGACGACGGCGACCAGCTTCGCACCGCCCTTGTAGCCCTTGTCGTTGCAGTCGGAACCGGTCTTCGGGGTCCACAGGACCTCACCGGTGCCGATCCGGTAGCCGACCGAGCCGCCGAGCCACGCCAGGGCGGCGGTGTCACCGGTGACGGCCACCTGCGTGTAGTCGTGCGAGGTCTGGCCGTTCTGGTCCGGCAGTTGCTTGGCCCACAGCTTGGCGCCCTTGGCGATGTCGATCGCCATCACCTCGCCGCAGTCCGTGCCGTACGTGACGACCACGCGGTCCCCGGACGCCTCGCGCGAGGCCGGGCAGGACTCGCCGGACAGCGGGACCGACCAGTTCTCCTTGCCGGTGTCGATGTCGAAGGAGCGCACCGCGTCCGGTGTCGTCTTCACCACCGCGTTGCCGGTGAACCAGGCGTCGGGAATCGCCGCCAGGATCTCCGACTTGGGCGGACGCGCACCGTTCTTGTCCCACAGCGCCCTCGCCCGGATCACCCCGCCGTCGCGCCCGCCGCCGCCGCCCTCGCCGCGGCTCGGCGACGGCGTACCGGGCCGGTCCGGGCCGCCCGAGGTGAACGCCACGAACACACCGCCGCCGACGACGAGCACCGCCGCGACCGCCGCCGCGACGACGGCCACCAGCCTTCCGCTGCCCCTGCGGGGCGGCTGCGGGGGCGGCGGGAACTGCGGGTAGCCGTACGGCGGAAGGGGCTGGGTCGGGGCCTGCGCGTACGGATTGGGGCCGTACGCGCCCGGACCCGGAGGAGGCGGCGGGACCGGGGCGGCGTACGGATTGGGCTGCGGCGGCGGGTAACCGTACTGAGGCGGCTGCGGCCCGAATCCGGGCTGGTCGCCGGGCGGGGGCGGCGGCTGCGACATCAGCGGGCACCTTTCGGGCACAGGCGTGCGAGGGCGGGCGGTGACCCTCTTTGTACCACCGGTGACACACCGTTCCGAGCCCGCGCCCGGCGACCGTTACGGCACTGCTACACCCCTGCCCGGCAGGTGGCTACGCCTCCGCCTCGTCGGCCAACTCCAGCCAGCGCATCTCCAGTTCCTCGCGCTCCGTGCCCAGCGAGCGCAGCTCCATGTCGAGTTCGGCGACCTTCTCGAAGTTCGTCGCGTTCTCGGCGATGGCCGCGTGCAGCTTGGACTCCCGCTCGCTGACCTTGTCCAACTGCCGCTCGATGCGCTGCAGTTCCTTCTTGGCGGCCCGGCTGTCGCCGCCGCCCTTGGGCTTGGCCGGGGCGGGCGCGGGGGCCGCGGCCTCCACCACGGCGCGGCGCCGCTCCAGGTACTCGTCGATGCCGCGCGGCAGCATGCGCAGCGTCGCGTCGCCGAGCAGGGCGAAGGTGCGGTCGGTGGTCCGCTCCAGGAAGAAGCGGTCGTGGGAGATGACGACCATCGAGCCCGGCCAGCCGTCGAGCAGGTCCTCCAGCTGGGTCAGCGTCTCGATGTCCAGGTCGTTGGTGGGCTCGTCGAGGAAGAGCACGTTCGGCTCGTCCATCAGCAGGCGCAGCAACTGGAGCCTGCGGCGCTCACCGCCGGACAGGTCGCCGACCGGCGTCCACTGCTTCTCGTTGGTGAAGCCGAACTTCTCGCAGAGCTGACCTGCCGTCAGTTCACGGCCCTTGCCGAGGTCCACACGGCCGCGCACGGACTCCACGGCCTGGAGCACACGGATCGCCGGGTCGAGTTCGGCGACCTCCTGCGACAGATAGGCCAGGCGCACGGTCCTGCCCACCGCGACCTTGCCGGCCGCGGGCTGCTTCTCGCCGTCGCTCGCGGCGGCCTCGGCCAGCGCCCGCAGCAGCGAGGTCTTGCCCGCGCCGTTGACGCCGACCAGGCCCACCCGGTCACCGGGGCCGAGCTGCCAGGTCAGGTGCTTGAGCAGCACCTTGGGACCGGCCTGCACGGTCACGTTCTCCAGGTCGAAGACCGTCTTGCCCAGCCGGGTCGTGGCGAACTTCATCAGCTCCGCGTTGTCGCGCGGCGGCGGCACGTCGGCGATCAGCTCGTTGGCCGCCTCGATGCGGAAGCGCGGCTTGCTGGTGCGCGCCGGGGCGCCGCGGCGCAGCCACGCCAGCTCCTTGCGCATCAGGTTCTGCCGCTTGACCTCCTCGGTCGCGGCGATCCGCTCGCGCTCGGCGCGGGCGAAGACGTAGTCGCTGTAGCCGCCCTCGTAGTCGTGGACGTCACCGCGCTGCACGTCCCACATCCGCGTGCACACCTGGTCGAGGAACCAGCGGTCGTGGGTGACGCACACCAGCGCGGAACGGCGCGCCCGCAGATGGCCCGCCAGCCACGAGATGCCCTCGACGTCGAGGTGGTTGGTGGGCTCGTCGAGCACGATCAGGTCCTGCTCTTCGATCAGCAGCTTCGCCAGCGCGATACGCCGCCGCTCGCCGCCGGAGAGCGGCCCGATCACGGTCTCCAGGCCCTGCGGGAAACCGGGCAGGTCCAGCCCGCCGAACAGGCCGGTCAGCACGTCCCGGATCTTCGCGTCCCCGGCCCAGTCGTGGTCGGGCCGGTCCCCGAGCACCTCGTGGCGGACGGTCGCCGCCGGGTCCAGGCTGTCGTGCTGGGTCAGCACGCCCAGCCGCAGCCCGGAGGTGTGCGTCACGCGCCCGCTGTCCGGGCCCTCCAGCTTGGCCAGCATCCGGATCAGGGTCGTCTTGCCGTCCCCGTTGCGGCCGACGACCCCGATGCGGTCGCCCTCCGATACGCCGAGCGAGATCGCGTCCAGCAGGGTGCGGGTGCCGTACACCTTGCTGACGGACTCGACGTTGACCAGATTGACGGCCATGGGACTCCTGTCGGTACGAAAGAACGACCTCCCAGGGTAGTGCTGCCGCATGTCGCCCCGGATACGCCCATCGGGCTCCGGCACCCTCCCGCGCGGCGCGGCCCCCGGTCTGTACCGTTTCTCCCATGGAGACGTATCCGCCCGCCGAGGCCCGCGACCAGCCCGGGCGGCTCGTCGGCCCAGAACCCCGGCGCCCGCGTGACGCGGCGGACGTGAAGGAAGCAGCGGCCCGCGAAGCGGCTCCCACCGGCCCCTCGATGACCCATGACGCCTTCATGGCCGCGCTGGAGGACGAGGACCGCGAGGCGGAGTCCTCGTGACCCGTCCGCCGTTCACAGGTTGGGCCGGCTCCGGCCCGCGCGGGCGACCAGGGCCCAGCCGGTGGCGGCCATGAGGACGGCGGCGGGGGCCGTGAGGCGGACGGCGATCAGGACGGCGGAGTGCCCGTCGAGGAGGCCGCCGAAGCCGACCGCGGACAGGCCGAGCACGCCGAGGAGGGCGAGGGCGACGCCCAGGGCGGCACCGGGGGCGGCGAGCGGTCCGGGAGCCGCGACGGGACGCGGGGCGGGCGGGCGTTCGGCGCGGCGGAAGACCGCGACCAGGGCGGCGGTCAGCGCCGCCGCCGCGGCGATCCGCAGCGGCACCTGGGCCCACCAGGCCGCGGACGCCGGGACGGGCAGGTCACTGCCGAGGGCGATCAGCGCACCGTAGACCGCGAGCATCGCCGTGAGGTGCCACAGGAAGGCGGTCATGGCGACGCCGTTCGCGGCGACCACGCCCCGCCACACCCGCGGCCGGCGCAGCCACCGCCCGGCGGGTCCGCGCAGCAGCTCGACGGCTCCGACGAGCCACACGCCGTGGCAGAGCAGCGCGAGCGTGGGCGGCGCCATGTTGGAGATCCGCTCGCCGGGCATCCCGACCATGGACAGCGGATACGGGCCGAGGGCCACCAGCGCCGTCGCCGCCACCAGTCCGCCCGCGGCCATCACGCCCGCCACCGCGGGCCCCCGCAGCCGGCCGTCCGCCCGCAGGAAGCCCAGCTGGTGCACCGCCAGCCACACGAAGGCGAAGTTCAGGAACGGTACGAAGGGCACCCCGGCGGCGAAGCGCAGCACGTCCACCGCCGCGGCCGCGCCGCACAGGGCGGCGAACGCGCCCCACCCGTACCGCTCGTGCAGCCGCAGCAGCGGCGGCGTGAAGGCCGCCATCCCGAGGTAGACCCCGATGAACCACAGCGGCTGCGCCACCAGCCGCGCCGCGGCGTCCGGTACGGGCAGCAGCAGCGCCGCCGCGCCCCAGACGACGGTGAAGACCGCCGTCGGCAGCATCAGCCGGTGCAACCGGGCGCGCAGGAACGCCGCGTAGCCGCCGCCCGCGCGCACCACCGAGCGGTACGACAGCGCGTGCGAGAAGCCCCCGACGAAGAAGAAGACCGGCATGACCTGGAGCACCCAGGTCAGCGGCTGGAGCACGGGGCGCACGGCCAGCAGGTTGCCGACCTCGATGCCGCCGCCGTCGCCGGTGCTCACCGCGGCCATCAGCCAGTGCCCCAGCACGACCGTGGCCAGCGACGCCACCCTCAGGAAGTCCACGTACCGGTCCCGGCTCGCGGGCGTGGCCGCGGCCAGTGCCGCGGCGTTCGTCTCCACCATGCGGCCACGATGCCGCCGGACCACCCGGGCCCGGCAGCGCCGGACTACTCAACTCCCGTACAGAGAGGGTGAGTACGCGTACCTACGACTGCCGGACGACGGTCGCGCCCTCGGCCGGGCCGGTGGTGACGCGGACCTCGCGGCAGGTGCCGGACGCGGTGAGCGCGGCGGCGACGGCCTGCGCGGACTCGGCGTCCTTGGCGAGGAACGCGCAGGTGGGACCCGAACCGGAGACGAGACCGGCCAGCGCCCCCGCCTCGGTGCCGGCGGCCAGGGTGGCCGCGAGCGAGGGGCGCAGGGACACCGCGGCGGCCTGGAGGTCGTTGGCGAGCGAGGCGGCGAGCGCGACGGGGTCGCCGGTGCGCAGCGCGTCCAGCAGGGCCGGAGCGGGCTCGGGGTCCGGCACCGCGGCGTCGCCGCGCAGGCGGTCGCACTCGCCGTACACGGCCGGGGTCGACAGGCCGCCGTCGGCGACCGCGAAGACCCAGTGGAAGACCCCGCCCACCGGCAGCGCGGTGAGCAGCTCGCCGCGGCCACGGCCCAGCGCGGCGCCGCCGACCAGGCTGAACGGCACGTCGCTGCCGAGCTCCGCGCAGATCTCCAGCAGCTCCTCGCGGCCGGCCCCGGTCCCCCACAGCGCGTCGCACGCGAGCAGGGCCGCGGCACCGTCGGCACTGCCGCCCGCCATGCCGCCCGCGACGGGGATGTCCTTGCGGATGTGGATGTGCACGTCCGGCGTCACACCGTCGTGCCGTGCGGCCAGCGCGATCGCCGCACGGGCGGCGAGGTTGCTCGCGTCGGCCGGCACCTGGTCCGCGTCCCGGCCCTCGACGGTGACCCGCAGCTCGCCGGCCGGGGTGACGGTGACCTCGTCGTACAGGCCCACGGCCAGGAAGACATTGGCCAGGTCGTGGAACCCGTCCGGGCGCGGACCGCCCACCGCGAGCTGGACGTTGACCTTGGCGGGCACGCGGACGGTCACGGATCGGCTGGTCACGGGCGTGGTTCTCCTCGGGGAACGGGACGGGGCCGCACGGCGGCGGCCCCCATTGTGCCTGCTGCTACCGCCGGGCGCCGCGCTCGGCGATCGCCGCGAACTCCTCCACCGTCAGCGACTCCCCGCGCGCCTGCGGCGACACCCCGGCGGCCACGAGGACCTCCTCGGCGGCCGTCGCCGAGCCGGCCCAGCCGGCCAGCGCGGCCCGCAGGGTCTTGCGGCGCTGCGCGAAGGCGGCGTCCACGACAGCGAAGACCTGCTCGCGCGTCGCGGTCGTCCTCAGCGGCTCGGCGCGGCGCACGAGCGAGACCAGACCGGAGTCGACGTTCGGCGCGGGCCAGAACACATTGCGGCCGATCGCGCCGGCCCGCTTCACCTCGGCGTACCAGGCGGCCTTGACCGACGGCACCCCGTAGACCTTCGAGCCGGGCCGCGCGGCGAGGCGGTCGGCGACCTCCGCCTGCACCATCACCAGCGTCCGGTCGATGGTGGGGAAGCCGGCGAGCATGTGCAGCAGCACCGGCACGGCCACGTTGTACGGCAGGTTCGCCACCAGCGCGGTCGGCGGCGGCCCGGGCAGCTCCGCCACCCGCAGCGCGTCGTTGTGCACGAGCGTGAAGCGGTCCGCGCGGCCGGGCAGGCGAGCGGCGACGGTGTCCGGGAGCGCCGCGGCGAGCACGTCGTCGATCTCCACGGCCGTCACGCGGTCCGCCGCCTCCAGCAGCGCCAGCGTCAGTGAGCCCAGTCCCGGCCCGACCTCCACCACGACGTCCTCCGGACGCACACCCGCGGTCCGGACGATGCGGCGGACCGTGTTCGCGTCGATCACGAAGTTCTGGCCGCGCTGCTTGGTGGGGCGTACGCCCAGGGTGGCGGCCAGGGCCCGCACGTCTCCGGGGCCCAGCAGTGCGTCGTCCTGGTGGTCGGTCTCACTCACGGCTCCAGGGTATCCGTGTGTGCCCAGGCCTTTCCCCGCCCGCCCTCCCGTGTGCCCGGCAAGGTCACGCGCCCCGACGCAAGTCGTTGGGGGCCGGGTGCGGGGCCTCCGGGGCTGCCATTCTGGACAGCACATTTAGGTGCCTCAGGCACTTTCCGCTGCGTACCCCGGGTTGTGCACCCAAATATGCTCCACAGTCCAGAACGCCACCCCTACGACCCCGCCCCCTCCGTCTCGTCATGCGCCTGATCCCCGGTGGGTGGGTGAGAAGGCCGTCCGGGGTTACCGCAAGTGCCCTCTGAACCCCCCACCGGCCGTAAGCCGCCCCAAACCGGCCCGGGAGGGGGTGTGGCGGGGTGCGCCCGTGGGGGCACCTCCCAGCGGTAGCTGGGGGAGACGAGCGGTGACCGCGGTACACGAATCGCGGGGGTAGCCCGCGAGCGCTGTGGGGGTCCCCCCGGCCGAAGGCTGGGGGAGTACCCCGGCGCGGCACCGACCCCACAGGCAACAGAGCGGGGCCCGCACTTACCGCGCCGGGCTGGGGGCACCCCCGGCCGAAGGTTGGGGGAGGGCGGGAGGGCGGGGAAAAGAACCTCCCCCCACAGACCGCGTCAGCGGTAGAGCTTGCGCCCGCACACCGGCCACGGCGTCGCCCCCCGCTGAATGAAAAGCCGCTTCGCCCGGTACGTCTGCTCCTTCGCCGGCGCGTCCTGCGGCCGCCCGCTCCCACCGAGCGCACGCCACGTACGGCGGTCGAACTGGTAGAGGCCGCCGTAGGTGCCGCTGGAGTCGACGGCGTTGGCGCGGCCGCCGGCCTCGCACTTGCCCAGGGCGTCCCAGTTGAGGTGGTCCGCGCCCGCGACGGAGTCCGGCAGGCGCTTGGTGCCGACGCGGACGATCTCCCGGACCGGGTCGCGCACCAGTTCCTCGGCGACGGGCACCGGTTTCTGCCGGACGCCGTTGATCGTGCGGTACGAGTACGTGACGCGCCGGAGTCCGTTGCGGCCCCGCTCGTCGACGGCCGTGGTGCCCTGGAAGAGCTGGGGGTCCTCGCGCCGCACGACCTCGTAGGGGATCGGCTGCTCGCGGGTCTCCTCGCGGCCGCGGATGCGCAGGACGGAGACGGTCTGGCCGTCGCGGGGGAAGCTGTCGGGGGCGACGGAGGTGGTGTCCTCGCCGCTCAGCCGGATGCCCGCGTCGCGCACGGCCTCGCCGATGGTGGCGGCGTTGGTCTGGACGGTGCGCTCCTTGCCGTCCACGAGGAACGTCAGCTGCCGCTCGGTGCGTACGTTCAGGGCCAGGCCGCGGCGCCCGATCGGCTCGGAGCGGGAGGTGGAGACGTACGCGCCGTCCGCGCGCACACCGAGCCGGCCGAGGGCCTCGTCGACGGTGCGGGCGGTGGTCCACAGCCGCTTCGGGCGGCCGTCCAGGGTGAGCGTGACGGGGCGGCCGTAGCGGACGGCGATGCTGTCCCCGTCGTGGAGTTCGGCGTGCCGGCCGGGGGCGACGATGTCGTGGTCGCCGACCCGGACGCCCTGGCGGCGCAGCAGTTCCCCGACGTCCCCGGCGTAGGTGTGCAGGGTGCGCACCTGGCCGTCGACGGAGAGCTGGACCGCCTTGCCGCCCGTCACGTAGGCGCCGGTGCCGCCGGCGAGCACGGCGACCACCAGCGCGCGCGGCAGCAGCCTGGCCAGCGCGTCGGGGCGCTCGGCCGCGCGCCGCCTGCGGGCTTCCGCGCGTGCGGCGACGCGGGCTGCCGCACGGCCGCCCACGGCGGGCGCCGGGCGCTGCAGCGGCAGTCCGCTGCCGTACAGCCCGGCTTCGGCATACGAATGACTCACGACGTACCTCCGGCGGGTCCGGTCGGAACCGAACCGGGACCTTAGCCGAACTTCGTCGCTATCCGTGGCTGCGCCGTCACCCCGTGTCGCGGATCAGTACCCGAACGCGCGCGCCGTGTTGGCGCCGATCGCCGCCGCGACCTCGTCCTCTGCCGCCTTCCGCGCCTCCGCGATCGCCCGCACCGTGATCGGAACGAGATACGGAGCGTTAGGCCGACCGCGGTACGGCACCGGGGTCAGGAAGGGGGCGTCGGTCTCGACCAGGAGGAGCTCGGCCGGGGCGACGGCCGCCGCGTCGCGCAGGTTCTGGGCGGACTTGTAGGTGATGGTGCCGGCGAAGGACAGGTAGTAGCCCTTGTCCGCGCAGGTCCGGGCCATTTCCGCGTCGCCGGAGTAGCAGTGGAAGACCACGGTGTCCGGGGCGCCCTCCTCGTCGAGGATGCGCAGGACGTCGGCGTGCGCCTCGCGGTCGTGGATGACCAGGGCCTTGCCGTGGCGTTTGGCCATGTCGATGTGGCGGCGGAAGGAGTAGTGCTGGACGTCGACGCCCTCGGGTCCGGTGCGGAAGTAGTCCAGGCCGGTCTCGCCGACGGCGCGCACCTGCGGCAGAGCGGCCAGGGCGTCGATCTCGGCGAGCGCGGCGTCCAGCGCGGCGGTGCCGCCCGCCTCGCGGGCGCCCTGGCGGGACCACCCGTCAGGATCGCCCTGGACGATCCTGGGGGCCTCGTTGGGGTGCAGGGCGACGGCCGCCCAGACATTGTCGTACGCCGCGGCCGTACGGGCCGCCCAGTGGGAACCGTTCACGTCGCAGCCGACCTGCACGACGGTGGTGACACCGACGGAGGCCGCCTTGGCCAGCGCGTCCTCGACGCTGCCCTCCTGCATGTCGAGGTGGGTGTGGGAGTCCGCCACCGGGACCGCGAGCGGTTCGGGGAGGGGAGGGGCGGCGGACGCGTCCTTGCGCTGGTCCTTCTGCGGGCGTTCGGGCTTCTGGGGCATGCCCCAGATCCTAGGCGGCGGCCGTGGCGGCTACGCCTGGTCCCTCCTGCGGTGCAGCAGGTGCAGCGGCGACCAGTGCCGGCCGCGGCGTTCGGCGCCGCCCTCGACGGGGGCGACGGCCGCGACGGGGCGCCGGGGGGCGGCGCAGGGAAGGGGGCCGGCCGTCGCGGTGCTGGACCACGTACCGGTCACATCGGACACCTGCCCGGCCCGCATGATGCGGACCTTGTGGCCCTCGCACTCGACGCACGTGGGGCGGGTCAGCGGGGACGGCACCCGCTTGCCCTCGACCATGTACCAGACGAGTTCGCGGCCCTGGGCGTCGACATGGTGCTCTATCTCGTACGCCTGCTCCCAGCCGCGACCGCAGCTGATGCAGACGAAGGCGTACGCCTCACGAACCGTGCCATCGGTTCCGATGGTCTCGCTCATGGCAGCTCCTGTTGCCCTCCGGACGAGGCGTCCGGAGCGGGACTTCCCACTACAGAGAACGCCCACGAAGGCGCCGGTGACAGCGGGGGTGCCCTTTCTTGGGTCAGTTTTGGGGTGTATGTGGCACAAGGCCGCAGGACGCCCCGCAAGCTTTCCCTGTCCCACGATAGGACTTTGCGAAGAGCCGCGTTTAGGCGTTTGTGGGCGGGTTCGTCTCCGCGTGCTTGGCGGACACCACGGCGTCGAAGACCTCGCGCTTGGGCAGCCCCGCGTCGGCCGCGACGGCGGCGATCGCCTCCTTGCGCCGCTCCCCCGCCTCCTCGCGCGCCCGTACGCGGCGTACCAGTTCGGCCGGGTCCAGCTCCTGCGGGCCGGTCTCCGGGGCGCCCTCGACGACGATCGTGATCTCCCCGCGCACGCCGTCGGCGGCCCAGGCCGCCAGTTCCTTCAGCGGCCCGCGGCGGACCTCCTCGTACGTCTTGGTCAGCTCGCGGCAGACGGCGGCGCGGCGGTCCGCGCCGAAGACCTCGGCCATCGCGTTCAGGGTCTCGGCGAGGCGGTGCGGTGCCTCGAACCAGACCAGCGTGCGCCGCTCGGCCGCGGTCTCGGCCAGCCGGGCCCGGCGCTCGCCGGCCTTGCGGGGCGGGAAGCCCTCGAAGCAGAAGCGGTCGACGGGCAGGCCGCTGAGCGCGAGCGCGGTGAGCACGGCGGACGGGCCGGGCACCGCGGTGACCCGAAGGTCCCGCTCGACGGCGGCGGCCACCAGCCGGTAGCCCGGGTCGGACACCGAGGGCATCCCCGCGTCGGTCACCAGCAGCACGCGGGACCCGTCCTCCAGGGCGCGGACCAGTTCCGGGGTGCGGGCCGACTCGTTGCCCTCGAAGTACGACACGACCCGCGCGGTGGTCGTCACGCCGAGCGACTGGGTGAGCCGGCGCAGCCGCCGGGTGTCCTCGGCGGCGATGACGTCCGCGGCGGCCAGCTCGGCCGACAGCCGGGGCGGGGCGTCGGCGATGTCACCGATGGGGGTGCCCGCGAGCACGAGTACGCCTGCGTCCGCCGGTCCGGTCGAAGTGGTCACCGCCCCAGTCTCCCACCCGGTCGGACCCGGCCGGACCCTCGGATGGCCCGGTCCTCAGCGCATCCACAAGCCGCTTCCCTACGATGGCCCGGTGACGAGTGACACCGCTACGCAGGCATCTCCGGCCGAGGACTCCGGGAACGCCTCCCCCGAGCCGGCGGAGCAGGACTCCTGGCAGCGGCGGCTGCGCCGCTTCGGCCATGTGGACCGTCCGCGCACGAGCCTGCGCGACCGGCTGGTGCCGCCGTTCCCCGAGCCGGGGACGCGCGCCTGGTCGGCACTGGGGGTCGGCCCGGTGCTCGCGAACCGGCTGGCCCGCTGGTCGGCCTGGGGCGGCCCGCTGCTGGTGGCGCTCTTCGCGGGGATCATGCGGTTCTGGAACCTGGGCAGCCCGCGCGCGGTGATATTCGACGAGACGTACTACGCCAAGGACGCCTGGTCGCTGCTGCAGTACGGCTACGAGGGCAGCTGGCCCGACAAGGCCAACGACCAGATCCTCTCCCGGCCGCCGACGATCCCGTTGTCGGAGGCGCCGTCCTACGTCGTCCACCCGCCCGTCGGCAAGTGGGTCATCGCCTCCGGTGAGTGGATCTTCGGGCTGAACCCGTTCGGCTGGCGGTTCGCGATGGCCGTCCTGGGCACCTTGTCGGTGCTGATGCTGTGCCGCATCGGGCGGCGGCTGTTCCGCTCCACCGCGCTGGGCTGCCTGGCCGGCGGCCTGATGGCGGTGGACGGCCTGCACTTCGTGATGAGCCGCACGGCCCTGCTGGACCTCGTCGTCATGTTCTGGGTGCTGGCCGCCTTCGGCTGCCTGCTCATCGACCGCGACAAGGCCCGCGCCCGCCTCGCGGCGGCGCTGCCCGAAGGGCGCCCGGACGACCACGTCGCGTCCTTCGCGTGGCTGGGGGTGCGGCCGTGGCGGATCGCGGCCGCGATCTGCCTGGGCCTGGCCATCGGCACCAAGTGGAACGGCCTGTACGTCCTGGCCGCCTTCGGCGTCCTCACCGTCCTGTGGGACGCCGGAGCCCGCCGGGTCGCCGGTGCCCGCCACCCGTGGCTGACCGCGTTCTGGCTGGACGGCCTGTGGGCGGGCTTCTCCATGGTGGCCGTCGCCATCGGCACCTACCTGGTGTCCTGGCTCGGCTGGTTCACCACCGACAAGGGCTACGACCGGACCTGGGCCAAGGGCGACGGCGGCTTCCTCTCCGACGCCTGGGCGGCCCTGCGCAGCCTGTGGCACTACGAGACGCAGGTCTACGACTTCCACGTCAACCTGCACTCGCCGCACACCTACCAGTCCAATCCCTGGAGCTGGCTGGTGCTGGGCCGGCCCGTCTCGTACTTCTACGAGTCCCCGAAGGAAGGCCAGGACGGCTGCACCGCGGTGGGCGGCTGCGCCCGCGAGGTGCTGGGCATCGGCACGCCCGCGCTGTGGTGGGCCGCGTGCTTCGCCCTGCTGTACGTGCTCTACCGCTGGGCCTTCCGCCGCGACTGGCGGGCCGGGGCCGTCGCGTGCGGCGTGGCGGCCGGCTACCTGCCCTGGTTCCTCTACCAGGACCGCACGATCTTCCTCTTCTACGCGGTCGTCTTCCTGCCCTTCCTGTGCCTGGCCCTCGCGATGATGCTGGGCGCGGTCCTCGGCCCGCCGGGGGCGGGCGAGCAGCGCCGCATGTGGGGCGCGGTGGGCGCGGGCACGGTCGTGCTGCTGATCGTCTTCAACTTCGTCTACTTCTGGCCGCTCTACACCGGCCAGACGATCCCGATGGACGCCTGGCGGCACCGGATGTGGTTCGACACCTGGATCTGACCCGCCGGCGCGGTCAGCAGCCGGGGCCGCCGAGCCAGGGCCCGAGGTCGCGGACGGTGTCCTCGACGAGGGCGGCGACGAACTCCCCGACGGGGTCGGTGCCGTCGTCGGCATCGCCCGAACGGCCCGGGCGGACGGCGGTGAAGGTGTCCATGGGCGCGGTGGCCGTGTTCTCGCCGTCCCGCCCGCCCCGGCCGTCGCCGCCGCCCGGGCCGTCCGTGACGTTCTGGCCGTTCTGGCCGTCCTGGTCCTTCCGGCCGTTCTGGCCCGTGGTCCCGTTCGTGCCCTGCTGCGGGCCGGCGGGGCGCTGCGCGGCCGTGCCGGAGGGGACGCGAGGCGCGGCGGCGGACCCGGCCCCGCAGTCCAGGCCGGCGCGGTCGGTGCGTACGAGGCCGTAGCGCACGCCCCGGCCGGTGGCGGGGATGGGCTGGGAGCACGCGCCGAGCCGGGCCAGGGTCTGCCCGGGGGCGTCGGTGCACACGCCGGTGCTGCGGCACAGGGCGGCGGTCGCGCTGACGAAGCCGGTGGCCATGCTCGTGCCGGACAGCGCCTGGTAGGCGTTGTGCGGATAGGTCGAGACGATGTCGACGCCCGGGGCGGCGATGTCCACCGAGTCGCCGCGGTTGGAGAAGTACGCCAGGGAGTTGTCGGGACCGGTCGCGGCGACCGAGATGACCTCGGGGTAGCCGGACGGGTACTCCCTCGCCGTGGTGCCGTCGTTCCCGGCGGCACCGACGAGGGTCACCCCGGAGGCGGCGGCGATCTCCACGGCCGCGTGCAGCAGCGGGCTGTCGTCGGCGGAGGTGAGGCTCATGTTGACGACGCCGATGTTGTGCGTGGCGGCGTTGGCCGCCACCCACAGCAGGCCCTCGGCGACCTGGGAGACGGAGCCGGTCCCGTCGTCGTCGAGGACCTTGACGTTCCACAGGCGGGTGCCCATGGCCTCGCTGGCGACGCCGATGCCGTTGTCGGTGACGGCGCCGATGATCCCGGCCAGGTGGGTGCCGTGGCCGTAGTGGTCGTCCACGGTGGGGCTGCCGGAGAAGTTGACCGCCCCGGCGACGACGCCCGCCAGGTCCTCGTGCCGCGTGTCGATGCCGGTGTCCAGTACGGCCACGGCCACGTCGTTGCGGGCACCGCAGGTGGGGGCCTTGACGGCGAACAGGCCCCACTGGAGCTCGGGCGTGTAGTAGGGATCGTTCGGCACACACGCGCCCGGCACGCCGGCGTAGGGCACGCGGTCCTTGCCGGGCAGGACGTGCTCCTTGCCGTTGCCGGGCGAAGGCCGCTGCGCGCCGGTCCCGCCGCCGGGCTTCAGCGGCGGGAGCACCGCGACCCGCCCGGCGCGCTCGGGCGCGTGCACGATCCCGTCCCGGACGACGGCGCTGACCAGGCGGTTCGCGCGGAGGGCGGCGGCCTGCGCCGCGGTCGCGCGGATGGTGTAGGCCTTCAGCGTGCGGCCGGCGGCGGCGACGTCGTAGACCCGGCCGACGGTGGCGTGGTGCGGGCGGGCGTGCTCGGCGGCCACGGTGCGGACGTCGCCCGCCGAGTCCTTGAGCATCACGATCCACTGCGCGGCCGGGCCCTCCGCCGCACTCGCCGCACCCGGCACGAACGCCGAGAGCAGCGCGCTCACCATCAGGGGGGCCGCCACGTCCGCCCCACGTGCCCACGTCAAAGACCGCCTGGTCCTCATGCGTACTCCCGTCACACCGGCGCGCCCCTCGCGCGTCCACCGAGACCGGGAACGTACGACAATCGGACTGTCTTACTGATTTCCCACACCGGTAGCGGGCCCCCGCCCACCCCGGCGGGTCAGCGCCGGGCCGTTTTGCGGCGTCACCGCCGCCGCCCTAGCGTGGAAACGCGCTCACCCCCCACGGGGAAACACCTCATATGACCAGCCCCGACGACAAGGCAATCGATGCGGCCGCTGCCGACGCCGGCGGCGGTACGGCGCTGGCGGTGGTCGACGGGGCGGGGCGCCTGACCCGGTGGACCGACAGCGCGAGACGACTGCTGGGCTACCGGGCGGAAGAGGTGCTCAGCACCCCGGCCGCCGGCCTGCTGGCCGCGGCGGCCGAGTTGCCGAACGGCTTCACCGGCGCGTGGTCGGGGACGGTCGGGCTGCGGCACCGCGACGGCGCGCCGTTCCCGATGGGGCTGCGGGTCTCCGCGCTGCCGGGGCTCGACGGCGAAATGGACTGGCTGGTCTCGATGGCGCCGCCGGACGCCGCCGTGCTGGAGGCGGTCGGCGAGGCCTGCCCCTTCCCGATGGCCGTCTGGGACGGCGACCTGCGGATGACCTGGCTCAACGACGCCCTGGCGCAGGCCTACGGCATGCCCCGCGAGTTGCGTCTCGGACGCCGGCTGAACGAGTCGCCGCTGTACCGCAACACCCGGGAGGTCACCCGGCTGCTGCGGAAGGTGCTCAACACCGGGGTCCCGGAGATCGACCACGAGCTGGAGCAGCTGGACCACTACCGCCACCGCGCCTACGCCCTGTCGGTGTTCCCCGTCGCCAACGCCCGTGACGGCCGGCCGGGGGTGTGCTCCCTCAATGTGGACGTCACCAGCAGCCGGCGGACCCGGGAGCGGATGACCCTGCTGAGCCGGGCGAGCCGCCGCATCGGCGCGCACCTGGACGTCATGCAGACCGCGCAGGACCTGGCCGACGTGCTGGTGCCGGTGCTCGCGGACTACGTCACCGTCGACCTGGCGGAGTCCGTCGAGCTCGGCGACGCCCCGCTCGCCCGGCTCGGCTCGTCGCACGGGGACGTCCCGGCGTTCTTCCGCGCCGGCCAGATGTCGATCCACGACGACTTCCGGGAGTCCCTCTGGCCGCGTGGCAGCGCCGTCTTCGTCCCGCCGGACTCGCCCTTCATCGAGGTCCTGTCCTCGGGCCGGTCCCATCTGGAGACCGTCCTGGAGACGGGTCCCGGCAACTGGCTCGACCATGACCCGCGGCGGCGGGAGCGCATCCTGACCCTGGGCATGCACACGTTGCTGATCCTGCCCATCCACGCCCGCGACGAGATCCTGGGCATCGCGGTGATGGTCCGCACCGAGAACCCGCTGCCCTTCGACGAGAACGACCGGACGCTCGCCGAGGAACTGGTCAGCCGGGCGGCACTGAGCCTGGACAACGCCCGCCGCTACACCCGCGAGCACACCGCGGCCCTGGCCCTGCAGCGGGACCTGCTGCCGAGCGACCCCAACGGCGGGAACGCCGTGGACGTGGTGTCGCGCTACCTGCCCTCGGACGCGGAGGGCGGCGTCGGCGGCGACTGGTTCGACGTGATCCCGGTGTCCGGCGCCCGGGTGGCGCTGGTGGTCGGGGACGTCGTCGGGCACGGCATCAACGCGGCGGCGACCATGGGGCGGCTGCGCACCGCCGTGATCACCCTCGCCGCCCTGGACCAGCCGCCCGACGAACTGCTGAGGAACCTCGACGAGCTGTACGTGCGCCTCACCGAGGAGTCCGACGGCCGGGCGCTGCCCACCGCGCTCATGGGGGCGACCTGCCTGTACATGGTCTACGACCCGGTGACCCGGTGCTGTGTCTCGGCGCGGGCCGGCCATCCGCCGCCCGCGTTCATCGACCCGGCGACGGGCGAGGTGTCCTATCTCGACATCCCCTCCGGGGCGCCGCTGGGCATCGGCACCCGGTCGTTCCAGCCGGTGACGCACCACGTGCCCGAGGGCAGCGTCCTCGTCCTGTACACCGACGGCCTGGTCGAGACCCGCGAGCACGACATCGACCACGGTCTGGAGCAATTGCGCCTGGCGCTCACCCAGCCGCCGGGGACCGGGCTGGAGGAGCTGACCGCCAGGGCGGTGGGCACGCTCGGCGACCACCGCCAGGACGACGACGTGGCGGTGCTGCTCGCCCGCACCCGGTCGCTGTGCCCCAGCCGGTTCGCGACCTGGGAGGTGCCGCGGGAGGCCGCGGCGGTCGCGGGCCTGCGTGCCGCGGCTGTGCGGACCCTCACCGCCTGGGGCCTGGAGCGCCTGGTGCCCGCCGCGGAGCAGATCGTCGGCGA
The DNA here is from genome assembly GCF_040644455.1 of Streptomyces sp. NPDC046977. Classification (NCBI taxonomy): domain Bacteria; kingdom Bacillati; phylum Actinomycetota; class Actinomycetes; order Kitasatosporales; family Streptomycetaceae; genus Streptomyces; species Streptomyces sp. NPDC046977. The sequence continues at coordinate 4,653 of NZ_JBEYWO010000021.1, read as the reverse complement.
ACTGCTCGCCAACGCGGTGCTGCACGGGGCGGTGCCGATACGGCTGCGGCTGATCCGCGACCGGGTGCTGGTCGTCGAGGTCTTCGACAACGGGTGCTCGATGCCGCGCCAGCACAAGTCGTCGTCGGCCGACGAGGCCGGGCGGGGCGTGGCCCTCGCCGCGGCGCTGTCCTCACGCTTCGGGGTCCGCTCCTTCCCGGAGGGCAAAAGCGTGTGGGCGGAGCTGGAACTGCCTGCCGGCTACACCGGTCCGCCGTGCTGACACCGCCCCCGGGCGGGGCCGGGGACGCGAAGCTGTGACCGATAAACGCCCCGGTTGTCACCCGTGCAGCGTAGAGTGCGCTTGCTGCACAGATTTTTGAACGCGTTCAGGAGGATCACGGGGAGGGTCGGCCATGCGCCGAGGCGTCAAGGTGGGGATCATCAGCACGGTGTTCGCGGGGATGGTGGGGGCCGCGAGCTACGGTGCGTACAACGTCTATCAGGGGTTGAACGGCGACGGCGGAGGCTTCACCGCCCAGGCCGCGCCCGTGGAGACGGGGCCGCCGAGCGCGGCCGAGGTGGAGAAGACGGCGAACGCCTTCCTCGCGGCCTGGGCCAAGGGCGACACCACGGCGGCGGGGAGCCTGACCAACGACGCCGCGACGGCGCGGGACGCGCTGGCCGCCTACCGCACCGAGGCCCATGTGACCCGGGTGAAGCTGACGCCCGGCACACCGGCGGACCGCGTGGTGCCGTTCAACGTCGTCGCCACGCTCTCCTACGGCGGCAAGACCTCCACCTGGAAGTACGGCTCCTCGCTCACGGTCTTCCGCGGCGCGACCACGCACAAGCCGCTGGTGGACTGGCAACCGTCCGTCATGCACCCGAAACTGACGCCCGGTCAGTCGCTGGTCACCGGTGAGGCCGCGTCCCCGCAGGTGATCGTGGTGGACCGTTCCGGCAAGACCCTGAACGCCGCCCAACTCCCGTCCCTCGCCTCCGTGCTGCCGCAGCTGCGCGAGCGGTACGGCAGCAGGCTCAGCGGCGGCAAGCCCGGCATCGAGACCTACGTGAGCGGTCCCGACGGCCCCGGGCAGACCCTGCACACCCTCTCCGCGGGCACCCCCGCCAAGCTGCACACCACGCTCGACGCGGCACTCCAGGCGACCGCGGAGAAGGCCGTCAAGCGCAAGCCCCAGTCGTCGGTCGCCGCGGTGAAGGCGAGCACCGGCGAGATCCTGGCGTTCGCCAACAACCCGGCCACCGACAACAACAACGCCTTCAACGCCCAGGTGGCCCCCGGCTCCACCTTCAAGGTCATCACGGCGACGGCCCTGCTGGAGAAGGGCGTCAGCCCCGGCACCCCGGCGCCGTGCCCGGCCACCGCCAACTACAACAACGGCAAGATGTTCCACAATGTGGAGAGTTCGTCCGACCCCTCCGCGACCTTCCGGCGGGACTTCGCCATCTCCTGCAACACCGGCTTCATCAAGCTCGCGGGCAACCTCAGCGAGTCCTCCGTGCCCGGCGTGGCCCAGCGCTACTACGGCTTCGGCCAGACCTGGAACGTCGGCGTCCCCGCCTGGGACGGCCGCGTGCCCGGCGGCAGCGGCGACGAGATGACCGAGGAGATGATCGGCCAGGGCCAGATCCAGATGAGCCCGCTCAACATGGCCGCCGTGGCCGCGACCGCGGACACCGGCACCTTCCACCAGCCCCGGCTGGTCTCCAAGAGCCTCATCGGCGAACCCCTCGCCAAGGCCGGCAGCTCGCTGCCGTCCGGCGTGCGCAGCAGCCTCAAGTCGATGATGCGGCTCACCGCGTCGAGCGGCACCGCCGCCGGGGCGATGAGCGGCGTCTACGGCGACGTCGGCGCGAAGACCGGCTCCGCGGAGGTCGGCGGCCAGGAGAAGCCGAACGGGTGGTTCCTCGCCTACCGCAACGACGTCGCCGCCGCCGGAATGGTGCTGGAGGGCGGCCACGGCGGCGACTCCGCGGGCCCCATCGTGGCGTCCGTGCTCAAGGCCTCTTCGTGACGGTTTGGCGTACGGCCCCCGCCTCGGGCTAGCGTTCCGGGCATGCCGACCCCAGCCGCCGCCCACCCCCGGTTCGCCGAAGCCCTCGCCGGACTGGGCCTCCAGGTCCCCGTACGCTCCTTCCCGGACGCGACCCGCACCGCGGCCCAGGCCGCGGAGGCGATCGGCTGCGACCTCAGCCAGATCGTCAAGTCCCTGATCTTCCAGGCGGACGGGGCCCCGGTCCTCGTCCTCATGGACGGCGCCTCGCGGGTCGACGTCGACCTGGTCCGCGCCGAACTCGGCGCGGCGGCCGTCCGGCGCGCCGACGCGGACCTGGTGCGCGAGACGACGGGGTACGCCATCGGCGGCGTACCCCCCTTCGGGCACCGCACCCGCACCACGGTCCTCGCCGACCGGGGACTGCTGCGGCACGAGACCGTGTGGGCCGCCGCCGGCACCCCGCACACCGTCTTCCCGATGGCCCCCGGCGACCTCGTCCGGCACGCCGGGGCCACCCTGGCCGACGTCCGCGAACACACCGCGTGACCCCGCTGGTCGCGGCGGCCGTCCTGGTCGCCGCCGTCACGCACGCCTCCTGGAACGCCCTCGCCCACGGCATCTCCGACCGCTTCGCCGCGTTCACCCTCGTCGGCGCGGGCGGCGCGCTGTGCGCCGCGCCCATCGCCGTGTTCGCGCCCCTGCCGGCGTCCGGGGCATGGCCCTGGCTCCTCACCTCGGTGGGGATCCATCTCGCCTACATGTACCTGCTCATGAAGTCCTTCACCCTGGGCGACTTCGGGCAGGTCTACCCCGTGGCCCGCGGCGTCGCCCCCATGGTCGTGACGCTGCTCGCCGCCGTGTTCATCGGCGAGATCCCGGACGCCTGGCAGACCGCCGGCGTCGCCGTCGCCTCCGCGGGACTCGCCGGCGCCGCCCTGTGGGGCATGCGCGGACGCCGCACCGACTGGCGCGCGCTCGGCGCGGCCCTCGGCACCGGCCTCACGATCGCGGCGTACACCGTCGTCGACGGCGTCGGCGTCCGCGCCTCCGGCACCGCCCCCGGGTATGTCGCGTGGCTCCTGCTCCTCCAGGGCCTCCTGCTCACGGGCACCGCATACGCGGTCCGCCGCGCGGCCCTCCTGCCGGAACTCCGCCCCGTCGCCGGGCGCGGCCTGCTCAGCGGCGCCCTGTCCGTCACCGCCTACGGGCTGGTCCTGTGGGCCCAGACCCGAGGCGAACTGGCGCCCATCGCGGCGCTGCGCGAGACGTCCATCATCGCGGGCGCGGTCATCGGGGCGGTGTGCTTCCGCGAACGGCTGGGGCGCCCGAGGATCGTCGCGTCCCTGCTGGTGGTCGCGGGCATCGGCCTGATGCTCCACTCCTGACGCCGGTCCGCGCGGAGCGTTCACTTCTCACCCATTGCAACGCCGATACCGTGCGGACGTTGCATTGAATTTAGATCCATTGCAACAATTTCCCTAACACCACCTGCAATAAAGCCAGTTGGGTGCAACAACTCCATTGCCGGATCCTTGAACGCAACGTAGCGTTTCCAACATCGGAAACAGCGAATCAAGGAGCGCACGATGCGGAAGTTCGACACGCCTGCCCCGGTCTCCGTCGTCCTCGACATCCCGGCGGGACGCATCCGGTTCGTCGCCGCGCACCGGACCGACACCACGGTCGAGATCCTCCCCGCGGACGCCTCGAAGACCCGCGACGTGCGCACGGCGGAGCAGGCCGAGGTCGCCTACGGCGACGGCGTGCTGCGCATCACGGCCCAGGCGGCGAGGAACCGGGTGCTCGGCGCTTCCGGATCCGTCGAAGTGACCGTCCACCTGCCCGCCGGCTCCCACATCGAGGCGAAGGCCGCAAGCGCCGAACTCCGGGGCGTCGGACGGCTCGGTGACGTCGTCCTCGAGGGCCAGCAGGCCGCGGTCGAGCTCGACGAGACCGGAAGCACCCGCCTCTCCGTCCTCGCCGGCGACGTCTCGGTCGGCCGCCTGGGCGGGTCCGCGGAGATCAGCATCCAGCAGGGCGACATCCGCATCGCCGAGGCCGTCCGCGGCACGGTCACCCTGCGCACCGAGCACGGCGGGATCTCGGTCGGCGCCGCCCATGGAGTCTCCGCCTCCCTGGACGCCGGCACCGCCCACGGCCGGATCCACAACACCCTCAAGAACACCGACGGCGCCGCCGCCGGTCTGAACATCCACGCGACCACCGCTTACGGCGACATCACCGCCCGCAGCCTGTAAAGGAGAGCACCCCTCATGACCCACGTGGCCATCGCAGCGAACGGGCTGCGCAAGTCCTACGGCGACAAGACCGTCCTGGACGGCATCGACCTGGCCGTCCCGGAAGGAACGATCTTCGCGCTGCTCGGCCCGAACGGCGCCGGCAAGACGACCACCGTGCAGATCCTCTCCACGCTCATCTCGGCGGACGGCGGACAGGCCCAGGTCGCAGGCCACGACCTGGCCGCCGATCCGCAGGGCGTGCGTGCCGCGATCGGCGTCACCGGGCAGTTCTCCGCTGTCGACGGCCTGATCACCGGCGAGGAGAACATGCTCCTCATGGCCGACCTGCACCACCTGCCCAAGCAGGAAGGACGGCGCACCGCCGCCGAGTTGCTGGAGCGGTTCGACCTCAC
>NZ_JBEYWO010000020.1:0-192360 GCF_040644455.1 Streptomyces sp. NPDC046977 | reverse complement strand
CCGGCGACAACAAGAGCGTCGGCGCCCCCGCCCTCCGGGCACAACGCACAACGGCACCTCCGCAACGGTGGAACCGTCCCAGGCCCTGTGACCTCTTCTTATGGGAGTGCCTGGGATGCCGTCCCGGGACGCCGAGTGGGAGAAGCGATGCCGTCCCAGGACGAGGTGGAGGAGTTCGCGGCGCTGTTGCGGCGTCTGAAGGCCCGCACGGACCGCAGTTACGCGGCCCTCGCGCGCCGCCTGAACATGAACGCCTCGACGCTGCACCGGTACTGCACGGGGGACACCGTGCCGCTCGGCTTCGCGTCGGTGGAGCGGTTCGCCGCGATGTGCGAGGCCACTCCGGCCGAACGGATCGAGCTGCACCGGCGGTGGGTCCTGGCGGTGGCGGCACGGCAGCGGCCCCGGACCGAGGACGCCGGGGCGCGCCCGGCGGGCGGCGAGGGCCCCGCGGACGATGGGGCGGCCGAACTCACGCCCCGGGCAGCCGCCGTTCCCGTCGCCACGACGGCCGCTGAGATCGTGCCCTCGGCACCGTCCGGTCCCTCACCCGGTCCCTCACCCGGTCCGCGGCGAACCCCTGCGGACAGCCTTGCCGGCTCGTCGCGCGAGCACGACCCAACGCCACCTGCCACCCCACCGGCGCCCCGGTCATGGCGGCGTGCCACGGTCGCCGCGGCTGTCGTGACCGCGACGATCGCCACCCTGGGCAGCCTGTCCCTGCTGCTGTCCGGGCACTCCGGGGCCACTGGCGACAAGCGGGCGTCCGGCACGACCATCACGCAGGCGGCCGGCGTACGGCACCACACCCCCGCACCGTCCGCATCCGCCTCCTCAACGCGAGGGCGGCCGACCGGCGCGCCCTCGCCGAAGGCACCCCCCGTGAGTGAGCGCTCAACGAGCCCGTCCCCGAAGGCCTCCGCCAGGGTCTCCCCCGCCGCTGCGCCCCTCACCTGGACCTCGGACTCCCAGCTCTGGGACGTCGGTTGCATGCACGACTACGTCATCGACAAGCCACCCCAGCAGGTACCACCACCACCCGCCCCTCAGGACGCCACGCCTTGGGCCCGCACCCAAGGCGCGGTCCACGGCGGCCGCATACTCCTCTCGATCTCCGTCCAGGGGCGAACGGACACCGCCGTCGTCCTGGAAGCACTGCGGGTCCGCGTCATCGGACGTGCCGCCCCCGTCAAGGGCACCGTCTACTTCACCGGCCAAGGCTGCGGCAGCGACATCAGCCCACGCTCCTTCGCCGTGAACCTCGACAAGGACCGGCCCATCGCCCGCCCCGTCCCGGGCAACGACAGCGGAACGACCACCCCGGCGCTGCAGATGCCCTATCGGGTGTCCTCGAAAGACCCCGAAGTACTGTTCGTCGACGCCCGAACCACCAGTTGCGACTGCCGCTGGTACTTGGAGCTCGACTGGTCCTCACAGGGGCGCACCGGCACCGAACGCATCGACGACCACGGCCTGCCGTTCCGCACCAGCAGCATCGAAGGCCTGCCGCACTACTGGTACGCGAACCGGAAATGGACCCCGATCACGAGCTGAGCAGGGTCAATGGCAGATCCGGCCACCGCCCCCGACAGCGGTCGCGTGCCGAGCGGAGATCCGTGAGGCGGCGCCGCTGCGTCCCGGTGCACGAGCCGCACACGTCCATGCGGTCCACGGTGAGCCCAACGTAAGGGTTCCGGCGCGGCGTTGCGTCCTCGGTCCGCTTGACCCGCATCGCTCCCGAGGCCGTCTTCTCCTCTACCCGGGTCTACCCGGGTTCCCGTCCGCCGCCGCATGGGTCCCCTCCGATCGGGTACCCGACGTCTCACAACGACGTCCGCAGCACTCCGTACCCGTCTCCGAAAGGAGTTGTCATGGGCTGGTGGCGAAGCGCCGCTTGTTCCGACGAGGATCCCGAACTGTTCTTCCCGGTCGGTGCGTCAGGGCCGGGGGCCGCCCAGGAGGAGCGGGCCAAGGCGGTCTGCGAGCGGTGCCCGGTGGAGGAGCAGTGCCTCCAGTGGGCCCTGGACAACGGCCAGAACCCGGGCATCTGGGGCGGTACGACCGAGGACGACCGACGGGCGATCAGGCGCCGCCGGGCACTGCGCCGGTCGCGCGCCGCGTCGTCACCGTCCGCCCCCCGCAGGGACCGCCGGCCCGCTGTCCGCTGAGCCCGCACGTCGCGTCGATCACCCGGTGCGCGGTCTGAAGTTCCGCGGACGGGTCGTCCCCGGCCGCCGGAAGGCCACCGTGACGGCGAGCAGCCAGCTCACCCCGAACGCCACCGCGAAGCCGGGCTGCCAGGTCAGCACGGTCGCGACCAGCAGGGCGAGCGACACGGCCACGAGCATCGCGACGAGCAGCACCCGCGGCCGGAGCCGCCACGTCCACCGGTCCCGCAGGGCGTCCATCGCCCGGTCACGGGGCGTCAGACGCATGGTGCGCAGGCGCCGTTCGAGGACCGCGTCGGTGCTCAGCAGCCGCTCCATCCCCGCCAGCGTGCGCCTCTCCTGGTCGGACAGTTCCGAGCTCCCCATTGCCGGCACCTCCGCGGATCGCCACCACCCATGCCTGCCATGTACCCCGAATGGAGGCGGGGAAGGCGGGTATCCGGTTTCCGGTGGCCGTCCTCCGGTCCCTCGCCGGCTCCGGAGTCCGGTCGGCGGCGGAAGGAGTTCGATCATGCTGGTGGCGCATCCCGTGGTCCTGTACATGCTCGTCGAACGGTACGAGTCGCTGTGCGTGCGGCCGGCGGGCGAGGGGGACGGCGAGACCCGCCGCAGGCACAGGGAGGACCTCGCCGCCGCCCTGTGCGCGGCCACCGGCGCACCGACCGTGGAAGCGGCGCTGCGCGCGGCCCGCAGCCTGCTGCCGCGAACGGGCGGCGAAGCCGGCGAACCACTCGGAGCCTGAGGATCGGGCGGTCCTGCGGACGACCGGTCGGCGCGGTGTGGCGGTGTCGTGAAACGGCCGGTCCGCGCCCTGCGTCACTTGACGCGACCGGTGGGCGGCCCGAACCTGAAGGGGATCGAGCGTTCCACCCCACTGGGAGCTCCCTGTGCCGCCCCTCCCCCCACCCCGTCCCGCATGGGCCGCCCACCGGCTCACCGTCCGCTTCGGCGGGGCCGAGGACCGGCCGCTGGCCATCGTCGCCGGTGAGATCGACCAGGACGGCGCCGAGGCACTGCGGCATGCGCTGGAGTCCGTGCTGGGCGACGGCACGAACGGCCCCGGCGGCCTCGACGTCGATCTGCGCGAGGTCTCCTTCTGCGACTGCGCCGGGCTCAACGCCCTGCTGCGGGTCCGCCTGCACGCGCTGGACAGCGGCCGCACGGTCACGCTCAGCGCGGTCAGCGGGCAGGTGGGACGGCTGCTGTCGCTGTCCGGCACGGAGGAGCTCTTCGCCGCCGCCGCGTAGAAGCGCCGCCGCCACGGGCCGTGTCACCGCCGCGGCTCCGGGTACGCGACCCTGGAGAACCCCTCGATCCACCTCCGAGGAGGACCAGGTCATGACCGACCCCGTGCCCCCGAGCCCCGTCCCCTCTCCGGGTCCCACGGGCCCCGGCCCGGGCCCTTCGCCCGGCCCCCTGCCGCCGCCCGTCGGCCCCGACCCCGTACCGCCGGAGCCGCCGCGTCCCGGCCCCGAACCGGTGCCGCCGGACCCGTCACCGCCGGGTCCCGGACCGGAGCCCGGCCCGCTGCCGGACCCCGGTCCGAGCCCCGCGCCCGCCACCTGACCGCGGGAGCGGGGAACGCCACGGCCCCCGGTGTTCGACTGACGGAGTGTCACCGTGGGCCAGGGATCCGGACGGCGCGCCGCGGTTCGTCGTCCGGATCGACGGCACGCTCAGGAACTGGGACGTCCCCCCAGGGCCCGTCCGGCAGACTCCCGCCGAGGACCATCGGCCGGCGTACGCCGACGTCGAGGAGGTCGTCCTCCGGGACACAGGGACGGACCGGCCGCGGACGACCACCCCTTCGCGGCCATGCCCCGTCCCGGCTCGACGGCGCCGAACCCGCGCCGCAGGCGACTCCGCCGCGCGGCCGCCGGACGGGCGCTGATCTTCGGAACCGGGGGCCGTCCTGGTTGGATGGATGGCATGAGCAGCCATCAGACCATAGACGCCCCATGGGGCATATCCGTGTTCGGTGCGGCCAGTGTGGACGCCGCGCCCGATCTGGCCCGGCTGCGCCTGGCCGTCGTACAGACGCGACCGACTCCCGGTGAGGCGTTCGAGGTCACGCGGGACGGCACCAACCGGATCCGGGAGGTGCTGCGCAGACACGGCGTTCCCGACGCGGCCGTGTCCTCGTCGCGCCTGAACCTGCGATCCTCGTGGACCTACGGGAACGAGCGCACGTTCCTCGGTTACGAGTGCACGGCGTCGTTCGTGATCGAACTGCGCGAACTGGACCTCCTGGAGACCGTGCTCATCAACGTCGTCGAGGCCGGGGCGAACCACGTCGAGGGCGTGGAGTTCGACGTCAGCACCAAGAAGGACCTGCGTGCGCGGGCCCGCAAGGCCGCTGTTGCCGCCGCCCGGGAGAAGGCGGCCCTGTACGCGGAGGCAGCCTCCGTCCGGCTCGGCCCGGTGATCCACGTCAAGGACGTGGACTCCGAGCAGATGCGCAACACCTACCGCAGTCACAGCAGTGGCAGCGGGGCCGACGGCGAGGGCGATCTGACACCGGGGAAGATCACGGTCTCGGCCGGTGTGGTCATCGGGTTGTCGATCATCGGCGGCTGAGGAGAGCGGCCAACGCGGCGCCCGGCCGCGAGAGCGGCCGGGCCCGTCGCACGGCAACACGCGTCCCGCACAAACGACTTGGCAACAGCGGATTGACAGTGCGCGCTGTGGCGCGGAGATTTGAGAGCGCTCTCATCGGAGCGCCCGCATCCTCCACCCCCCACACGAGGAGGAACCACATGCACGCCCGAGTCGCTCAACGCGGAGTCCTCGCGGTGCTGTTCGCCGCGCTGCTGGTGGCCGTCGGCCTGACGGCCCTCGGCGGCACGTCCCGCGCCGGCGCCGCCGTCCCGGCCACCATCCCGCTGACCGTCACCAACAACTCCGGCCGGACGGGGCCGGTGTACCTGTACAACCTCGGCACCCAGCTGTCGACCGGGCAGCAGGGCTGGGCCGACGCGAACGGCACGTTCCACGCCTGGCCCGCCGGGGGCAACCCGCCGACGCCGGCACCGGACGCGTCGATCGCCGGGCCGGCAGGCGGCCGGTCGGTCACGATCCGCATGCCCAAGTTCTCGGGGCGGCTCTACTTCTCGTACGGCCAGAAGCTCGTCTTCAAGGTGACGACGGGCGGCCTGGTCCAGCCCGCCGTGCAGAACCCGAGCGACCCCAACCGCGACATCCTGTTCAACTGGACCGAGTACACGCTCAATGACGCCGGGCTGTGGATCAACAGCACGCAGGTGGACATGGTCTCGGCGCCCTACGCGGTCGGCGTCGGGCTGGCCGACGGCTCCGTGAAGACCACCGGGCACCTCAAGCCCGGCGGGTACACCGGCTTCTTCGACGCGCTGCGGGCCCGGGGCGGCGGATGGGCCGGCCTGATCCAGACCCGTTCGGACGGCACCGTGCTGCGCGCCCTGTCCCCCGGCCACGGCATCGAGACCGGCGCGCTGCCGCGCACGGTCATGGACGACTACATCAACCGCGTCTGGCAGAAGTACACGACCTCCACCCTGACCGTGACCCCGTTCGCGAACCAGCCCGGCACCCGGTACTTCGGGCGTGTCTCGGGCGGCGTCATGAACTTCACCAACTCCTCCGGGGCGGTGGTCACCTCCTTCCAGAAGCCCGACAGCGACAGCGTCTTCGGCTGCTACAAGCTGCTGGACGCCCCCAACGACCTGGTGCGCGGCCCGATCTCCCGCACCCTGTGCGCCGGGTTCAACCGGTCGACGCTGCTGGTCAACCCCGGCCAGCCCGACACGAGCGCGGCGAACTTCTACCAGGACGCCGTCACCAACCACTACGCCCGCGCCCTCCACGAGCGGATGGCCGACGGCAGGGCGTACGCCTTCGCCTTCGACGACGTCGGCAACCACGAGTCGCTGGTCAACGACGGCAATCCGCAGCAGGCGTACATCACGCTGGACCCGTTCAGCTAGTCCGCGGCTGGACGTCCCCGACGAAGGAGGCGAGCGTGCCGGCCGGTGCGGCGCGCTCGTCCGGGGGCATCCCGGGGTGGTGCCCGGCCGGTGCGGGCCCCGGCGGTACCGTGCCGGCCAGCGCGAGCCGGGACACGATGCGGTAGCGGTCGCCGCGGTAGAGCGAGTGGACGTACTCCACGGGCTGCCCCTGCGCGTCGCAGGTGAGGCGGTCGAAGAGCAGCGCCGGGGAGAGCACGGGCACCGCGAGCAGCCGCGCCTCCTCCTCGTTGGCGACCGTGGGCTCGATGGACTGGACGGCCTCGTGCACCTGGACGCCGTGCCGGTCGCGCAGGAAGGCGTAGAAGTCCCCGGACTCCATGTCGGCGGCGCGCAGTCCGGGCACCAGGCCGGCGGGCACGTGCAGGTACTCCACGGCCATCGGCTCGCCGTCGACCAGCCGCAGCCGCGCGATGTAGACGATCTCGGCGGCGGGCGAGATGCGCAGCTTGCGGCCGACGCGCGCGCCCGCCCGCACGGTGGCGAACTCCAGCACGCGGCTGAGCCAGTCGCCCCCGGCCTGGGGCAGGGTGAAGACGGAGGCCCCCTGGGCGAGTTCCTGGGTGATCTTCGCGGGGGCGACGAACATGCCGCTGCCGTGCCGGCGGACGAGCAGGCCGGTGTTGACGAGTTCGTCGACGGCGGAGCGCACGGTGGGCCGCGAGACGTCCAGCCGCTCGCACAGGGCGCGTTCGGAAGGGATCGGTGTGCCGGGCGCCTGCGACTCGACGAGCTCCAGCAGATGGTCGCGGACCTTCTCCCGCTTCAGCGGCGACCGCGGCGCCTCGCCCGTCATGGATCAGCCCCCGTTCCCTGCCCGGCAGTCGCGGCGTACGGCGCAGCGCCGTACGGTGCGAGGCTAGCCAGTTGCTGACCAGTTCACCAGTGGTTCCGGCCCAACCCGTCGACAGGGAGCCCGATTTCCCTTGCCCGCCGGCCTCTTGACCCCCCATCAGGTCTATGCCATTTTCCCTTACCAGTGGAAGACCAGTTGCCAAGTGGTAAGCCCCACGCGCTCCACCGACTGGAAGGGATCACCATGTCAGGAACGTCCCGCACCACCGGCCCGCGCCGCGGATCCGCCCGGATCCGCACGGCCATGGCCGTCTGCGCCGCGGCCGGTCTGGCCTGTGCCGGGCTGACCGCCCTGCCCGCGTCCGCCGCGGTGGGCACCCTCAGCGCCCAGTACCGCACGAGCGCCTCGGGGGCGACCGCCGACCAGGCAGAGCCCTGGTTCGAGATCACCAACACCGGGAGCACCGGCGTCCCGCTCAGCGAGGTGACGCTGCGCTACTACTTCAAGGCCGACAGCTCCTCGACCGCGTACCGCTTCGCCTGCTCCTGGGCGGTCAAGGGCTGCTCCAACATCACCGGCACGTTCGGCACGCTCGCCAACCCCACCGCGACCGCCGACCGCTACCTGGAGATCGGCTTCACCTCCGGCGCCGGCACGCTCGCCCCGGGCCAGAACACCGGCGACATGCAGTTGCGCTTCTACCGCGCGGACTGGCAGCGGCTGACGCAGTCCGACGACTACTCCTTCAGCGGTACGCAGACCGCGTACGCGGACTGGAGCAAGGTCACCCTCCAGCGCGGCGGCTCGGTCGTCTGGGGCACCGCCCCGGCCGGCAACGACCCGACCGATCCCCCCACCGACCCGCCGACGAATCCGCCGACCGACCCGAACGCGCCCGCGCTCTTCGACGACTTCCGCTACGCCTCCAGCAGCGACGCGGCGCTGCAGAGCCACGGCTGGACCGTCAAGTCCGGCCAGGGCGGCCCGGGCGTGCCCGGCGCGACCTGGTCCCCGCAGGACGTCACCTTCGTCGCGGGCACCGGCAGCGACAAGGTCATGAATCTCCGGCTCACCACCGACGGCACCGCCGCCGGCACCAAGGAGACCGAGATCCAGACCAGTGCCCGCAAGTTCCGCAACGGCACCTACGCGGCGCGGGTCCGCTTCGACGACACGGCGGCCGGCGGCCCGGACGGGGACCACATCGTCCAGACGTTCTTCGCCTTCACCCCGCTGAACGCGCCCATGGACCCCAACTACAGCGAGCAGGACTTCGAGTACCTGCCCAACGGCGGCTGGGGCGAGCCGAGCAACATCATGTACACGACGTCCTGGGAGACCTACAACCCGGACCCGTGGAACGCCGTCAACACGCACTCGGAGAACCGCGCCGGCTACGACGGCTGGCACGACCTCCAGGTGACCATCGACAACAACGCCATCACCTACTCCATCGACGGCCAGGTCTTCGGCACGCACGGCGAGCCCTACCTGCCCGAGACCAGCCAGTGGATCGACTTCAACCACTGGCTGATCGACCTCACCGGTCAGACCGGCAGCACCGCGCGCTCGTACGACCAGCAGGTCGACTGGGTCCTCTTCGTCAAGGACCAGGTGCTGACCCCGGCTCAGGTCGCCGCCAAGGTCGCCGCCTACCGCTCGGCGGGTACGGCCTTCACCGACACCGTGCCCGGGAGCTGACCCCCGAACCCGCGCCGCCGTCCACCGCCACAGGGGCGTGGTGGACGGCGGCGCGGACCCAAAGGAGCTCTGGACGAACTTTGTTGATTGTTCGTCACGAATTCGCGCGGCCGGCCCGGCGACCGCCCGCCATCAGTCCCTGAATTCCCTTGATTCCCGGGACTCATGGAACGGATTGCTCTGGGAACCGCCGAACGAGCCGTGATTTCCCGGTCCGGAAACGGGCTCCTGATAGGCGGCGGGCGCCGCGGCGGGTGAAACACGGGAGCCATTCCACGACGCGACCCGGAATTCCTCCGCCGGGGCCGCCGGGACCTCCGTGCCGTTCGGCGCCTCCTCGACGGGGCTCATGAGAACGGCGAATGTGATCAGCATGAGTTCGAGGCCGAGTCCGATGATGAGCGGTGCGACGAGGACCAGGCCGGTGACACCGGTGTCGGTGTGGACGCCGGACACATTGTGCACGTTCACGGCCGCCATTCCCGTGTAGTGCATTCCGCTGATCGCGACGGCCATCACCAGGGCCGCGCCGACCGTCGCCCAGGTCCCCTTCACCCTCAGGGTGAACCACAGGGCGGCCGTGGCCGCCACGACGGCGATCACCACGGAGAGCACCACGAGCGAGGTCGTGTAGGCGACCTCGCCCGGGAACAGGAGCGCCTGCATGCCCATGTAGTGCATCGCGGCGACACCGATCCCGGCGCCGACACCGCCGGTGAGCAGCCCGGACCACGACCGCCGCACTCCGGCGACGAACATCCCGAGGCCGACGATCACGATGGCGACCAGCAGGCTGACGATGGTCAGCGGCACGTCGTAGCGGAACTCCACGCCGTCGACGGCGAAGCCGAGCATGGCGATGAAGTGCATTCCCCAGATGCCCGACCCGAGGGTCAGCGCCCCGGCGGCGAGCCACGACCAGCCCCGGGCCACTCCCCGGGCGTGGAAACGGGCCGCGCAGGCGAGGCCGAGTCCGGAGCCCACTGCCGCCATGAGGTAGGCCAGCACGGGATACAAGGAATGCGAATAGAGATGCTGATGCTGCCCCACGAAGGAAACTCCCCACCTGGCATGGACGGAACGCGCTGTACCGGGAAAGGAAAGGGGGGTGCGGACCATGCATCGCCCGGCACCTGTGCCACACACCTCGCCGGCGTACCGCCCGCAAATTCCTCATCGGTACCCGCGACGGCGTCCTTGCCGTTCCACGGGACACGGGCACGGCGACTCCCCCGTCGCCCGACCACCGATGCTTGAACCTTATATTAAGTCCCTCCAGGTGCCGCACGCCCACGGCACCGGAAACACACCGTTCCCTCGGGGGGAATTCTCACCCACGGAAAACGCACCGGCCGACGACACCCACGAGCGTCCGGGCACTCGCCGCGGGGCCCCGGGCCGCTCAGACGCCCGGGGAGCGGCGCAGCGTGCTCGCGTACGCGCCGGCGAGGGTGCCCAGCGCGGCGGCGACCGGGCGCCGGGCCGGCCCCTGGAGCAGCGCGGCCCCGGCGCGTTCCGCCGCGCGCAGCCGGTGGCCCTGGAGGGCGATCAAGGCGCGCGTCATGGGCCGGTGCGGCGCGGGGACGAGGTCGATCAGGGGCCGGGCGTCGGCGAGGCCGTGCCGGGTGGTCGCGGCGACCTCGCGTACGAGCCCCGCGAAGTCGCCCGCCGGCGCGCCGCGTTCGAGGCCGTCGCGGGTCAGTCCGTGGCGGGCGAGGGCGTCCTCGGGGATGCCGAGGCGGCCGGCGCGCAGGTCCTCGGCGACGTCCTCCAGGAAGTCCAGGCGCTGGGCGGCCTCGACGAAGGTGCGGCAGGCGGCGCGGTAGCCGTCGTATCCGGTGGCCGGCGCCAGCAGGCGGGCGACGAGCAGGAAGGCGGGCAGGGAGTACGCGTCGACGTAGGCCTGGAAGTCGGCCTCGGCGGCGAAGCCGCGCCATCCGGCGTCGGCCGGGGCGGCGACGAGGTACTCGGCAACGACGTCTCCGAGCTCGGGCCGCCGCGCGACGGTGTGGGCGAGGGCCCGCAGCAGCCGGTCACCGTCCCCGTCACCACCGGCGCCGCCACCGTCGCCGCCGTCCGTCAGGGCGGCGCGCACGCGGCGCTCCCAGGCCGTGTACGCCGCGCGGGCCGCCCCGCCGTCGGCGTCCTGGTCGAGCAGGTTGTCCGTGTGGTGCATGAACGCGGTGGCGGCGACCACGTCGGGGACGAGTCCGGCCGGCAGCAGGAGCCGGACCCCGGTGAAGGTGGCGCGGTCGAAGCGGGTGACCAAGCGGCGCTGGGCGGTGTAGGCCTCGCGCAGCGCCGGGTCGGCGATGCCGGCACGGTCCAGGGTGTGCCGCCAGGTGGTCATCGTTCCGCCGCTCCGTTCGTCCGGCCACGGGAGCCCCGGCGACGAGTCAAACGCAGAAAAACCGGCAAACTCACTGCCCGGATGCCGCCGGACACCCTCTGAGCTGGGATTCACCGTACCGGGAAACGGGCGGATCCGGGCACAGTCTTCCCTGGTACGGGCTGACCGGCCCGCCCCCCGCGGCGGTATAAATCTCGGGCGGGCCCAAACGGGCGCCCGGTGCCCGAAGTTGCCCGAACGGCCGCGGGGTGCCGGCGAACGGCGCGCCCGACCGGCGGGAGCGGCGGACCAGGGAGGTGCGAGTCATGCGGGGCGACGAACGGCAGCACCGGATCCTGGCCCTGGTGCGGCAGTCCGGCCAGGTGGAGGTCACCGCGCTGGCCTCGGACTTCAAGGTCGCGCCGGAGACCATCCGCCGCGACCTGAGCGAACTGGAGCGCAGGGGACTGGTCCGCCGCACCCACGGCGGCGCCTACCCCGTGGAGAGCGCGGGCTTCGAGACCGACCTGGCCCGGCGCGAGACCCATCAGGTGGAGAGCAAGCGCCGGATAGCCGCGGCCGCGGTGAAGCTGCTCGGCGAGGCCGAGACGGTCTTCGTCGACGAGGGCTACACGCAGCAGTTGCTGGCGGCCCTGCTCCCCACCGACCGGCCGCTGACGGTGGTGACCGCCTCGCTCCCGACCGCGGCGGCGGTCGCCCAGTCCTCCGAGACCACCGTGCTGCTGCTCGGGGGCCGGGTACGGGGCCGCACCCTGGCCACCGTCGGCTCCTGGGCGACCCAGATGCTGTCCTCGTTCGTCATCGACCTGGCGATCATGGGCGCCAACGGCATCTCCCGCGACTTCGGACTCACCACCCCCGACCCCGTCGTCGCGGACGTCAAGGCCCAGGCGGTGCGCTCCGCGCGGCGCCGCGTGCTGGTCGGGATCCACACGAAGTTCGGTGTGTCGAGCTTCTGCCGGTTCGCCGAGATCGGCGATTTCGAGACCGTCGTGACCGACACGGGCCTGCCGGCCGCGGAGGCCCACCGATACTCCCTGCTCGGACCCAGCGTCATCCGCGTCTGACCACCGTCCCCTCCCCCCAGCCCGTGTGCGAGCCGCCGCGGGCCGGCCCGGCACACCCTCGCGCGCCCCCGAACCGGCGCGCGCCACCGGGACCTCTCCAGAGAAAGGCTTCCTCGATGCGTGCCCACGACCCCCGAACGACCCGGCCGCGCCCCGCCGTTGCACGTGCCGTCCCCCGCCTCACCGCCGTCGCGGCGTGCGCCGCCCTGCTGGCCACCGGCTGCGCCGGCGCGGGAGGCGGCAGCGACGACGCCGGCGGCGGCTCGGTGAACGTCCTGATGGTCAACAATCCGCAGATGCTGGACCTGCAGAAGCTGACCGCCTCCGACTTCACCCAGAGCACCGGTATCAAGGTCAACTTCACCGTGCTGCCCGAGAACGACGTCCGGGACAAGATCAGCCAGGAGTTCTCCAGCCAGGCGGGCACCTACGACGTCGCCTCCATCAGCAACTACGAGGCGCCGATCTACGGCAAGAACGGCTGGCTGGCACCCCTGGACGACACCGTCGCCAAGGACCCGGACTTCGACCAGGCCGACATCCTGCCCTCCATGAAGGAGAGCCTGACCGGCGCCGACGGCAAGCTGTACGCCGAGCCCTTCTACGGCGAGTCCTCGTTCCTGATGTACCGCAAGGACGTACTGGAGTCCGAGGGGCTCACGATGCCCGACCACCCCACCTGGCAGCAGGTCGCGGACCTCGCGGCGAAGGCGGACGGGGCCAGGCCCGGCATGAAGGGCATCTGCCTGCGCGGCCTGCCCGGCTGGGGCGAGGTGATGGCGCCGCTCACGACGGTGGTCAACACCTTCGGCGGCACGTGGTTCACCAAGGACTGGCAGGCGCAGGTGAACGCGCCCGCCTTCAAGCAGGCGACGACGTTCTATGTCGACCTGGTCCGCGCGCACGGCGAGGCGGGCGCCCCGCAGGCCGGGTTCGCCGAGTGCCTTGGCGCCTTCCAGCAGGGCAAGACGGCCATGTGGTACGACGCGACCTCGGCGGCCGGCATCCTCGACAGCGCCGACTCCCCCGTCGCCGGAAAGGTCGGCTACGCGCCCGCCCCCGTGGTGAACACCAGGAACTCCGGCTGGCTGTACACCTGGGCGTGGGGCATCCAGAAGGCGAGCAAGCGCCAGGACGACGCCGCGCGATTCGTCGCGTGGGCCTCGGGCAAGGGGTACGAGGAGCTGGTCGGCAAGAAGCTCGGCTGGGCCCGGGTCCCGGCCGGCAAGCGCACCTCGACGTACGGGAACGCCGACTACCTCAAGGTCGCGGGCCCGTTCGCCAAGGCCACGGAGGAGGCCATCGCGGGCGCCGATCCGCGCGACCCCGGCACTCAGCCCCGGCCGACCCTGGGCATCCAGTTCGTCGACATCCCGGAGTTCCCCGACCTGGGCACCAAGGTCTCCCAGGAGATCGCCTCCGCCATCGCCGGACGCACCTCGGTGGACGCCGCGCTGGACAAGTCCCAGCAGCTGGCCGAGAAGGTCGCGGCGCAGTACCGGAACGGGTGATTCGGACATGACCGGTACATCCAGCACCTTCACCCGCAAGGCACGCGGCCGGGCGCCGGCCCGGCCGGTGGCCGCCCGGCCGCCCGTCCCGGGGCGCGCCGCGGCCTGGGCGCGCCGCGCGCCGCTCGTGCCGGCCCTGGTCTTCATGGTGATCGTCACCCAACTGCCCTTCGTGGCGACGCTGGTGATCTCCTTCATGAACTGGAACGCGCTCTACCCCGACCGCCGCGGCTTCACGGGGCTCGGCAACTACGCCGATGTGTTCGCCGACGCCGACCTGCGCTCCTCCGTGCTGACCACGGTGTGGCTGACGGCCGCCGTCGTCCTGGTCAGCCTGCTGCTCGGACTGCTGCTCGCCCTGCTGCTCGACCGCCGCTTCCGCGGCCGCGGGCTGGTGCGCACCCTGCTGATCGCGCCCTTCCTGCTGGTTCCCGTGGCGTCCGCGCTGCTGTGGAAGCACGCGCTCTACAACCCGGAGTACGGGCTGTTCAACGGCGCGCTGACCTGGCTGGGGAAGCAGGCGGGCAGCGACAGCCCGCCGCAGCCCGACTGGATCACCTCCATGCCGCTGGGCGCGATCACCGCCTCGCTGGTGTGGCAGTGGACCCCGTTCATGATGCTGATCCTGCTCGCCGGGCTGCAGAGCCGTTCGACGGAGGTGGTGGAGGCGGCCCGGGTGGACGGCGCGAACGCCTGGCAGGTCTTCCGCCACCTCACCCTGCCGCACCTGCGGCGCTACCTCGAACTGGCCGCCCTGCTCGGCTCGATCTACGTCGTGCAGAACTTCGACGCGGTCTTCACCCTCACCTCGGGCGGCCTCGGCACCGCCAACCTGCCCTACACGATCTACGAGTCCTTCTACAAGGCGCACGACTACGGCCGGGCGTCGGCCGCCGGCGTGGTCGTGGTCGCCGGGACCATCGTCGTCGCCACCCTCGCCCTGCGCCTGGTGTCGACGCTGCTGAAGGAGGAGTCCTCATGAGTGCCGCCGCCGGACGGCGGCCCGCCGGACGGCGTCCCGGCCCCCTGTGGGGGCTGGGCGCCTGGGCCGCCGGGCTGCTCTTCGTCCTGCCGATCGCCTGGATGGTGCTGACCTCCCTGCACCACGAGACGGACGCCGCGACGAACCCGCCCTCGCTGGGGGCGGGGCTCACCCTGGACGGCTACCGCGAGTTCTTCGGGGCGTCCACCGGGGCAAGCCCGTGGCCCGCGCTGATCAACTCGCTGACCGCGAGCCTGGTCTCCACCCTGCTGGTACTCGCGCTGGCCGTGCCCGCGGCGTACGCGCTGTCGATCCGGCCCGTGCGCAAGTGGTCCGACGTGCTGTTCTTCTTCCTGTCGACGAAGATGCTGCCCGCCGTGGCCGGTCTGCTGCCCGTCTACCTCGTGGCGCAGAACCTGGGCCTGCTGGACAACATCTGGCTGATGGTCCTGCTCTACACCTCGATGAACCTGCCGATCGCGGTGTGGATGATGCGGTCCTTCCTCTCGGAGATCCCGCCGGCGATCCTGGAGGCCGCCGCGATCGACGGCGCCGGGCTCCCGACCGTCTTCCGCCGTGTGCTCCTCCCGCTCTCCGCGCCGGGCATCGCCGCGACCTCGCTGATCTGCTTCATCTTCAGCTGGAACGAGATGCTCTTCGCGCGGGTGCTGACCGGCGTGCGCTCGGTGACCGCGCCCGTCTTCCTCACCTCCTTCGTCACCAGCCAGGGACTCTTCCTCGCCAAGGTCTGCGCCGCGGCCGTCGTGGTGTCCCTGCCCGTCCTTGTCGCCGGATTCGCCGCCCAGGACCGTCTGGTCCAGGGCCTGTCCCTGGGAGCCGTCAAGTGAAGGCAGTGGTCATCGCCGAACCCGGCAGGATCGAGCTCACCACCGTCGAGGACCCGGCCCCCGGGCCGCGGGACGTGGTCGTCGCCGTGGCGGCGTGCGGGCTGTGCGGCACCGATCTGCACATCCTCCAGGGCGAGTTCGCGCCCACGCTGCCGATCGTTCCGGGGCACGAGTTCGCCGGCGAGGTGGTCGCGGTGGGGACGGCCGTCACCGAGGTGGCGGTCGGCGCGCGGGTCGCGGTCGATCCCTCGCTGCACTGCGGCGAATGCCACTACTGCCGCCAGGGCCGGGGCAACCTGTGCGAGCGCTGGGCCGCGATCGGCGTCACCGAGCCGGGCGGCGCCGCGGAGTTCGCGGTGGCGCCGGTCGCCAACTGCGCCGTCCTGCCCGAGCATGTGGCGACCGCGGACGCGGCGCTGATCGAGCCCCTGTCCTGCGCGGTGCGCGGCTACGACGTGCTGCGCGGCCGACTGGGCGCCCATGTGCTGATCTACGGCTCGGGCACGATGGGCCTGATGATGCTGGAACTGGCCAAGCGCACCGGGGCCGCGAGCGTCGACGTCGTGGACATCAACCCCGAACGGCTCGCCACGGCGCGGTTGCTGGGCTGCGACCACGCCACCGCGTCGGCGGACGCGATCACGCGTCCGCGCGGCTGGGACGTGGTGATCGACGCCACCGGCAACGCCGCCGCCATCCAGGACGGCCTGGGGCGGGTCGGCAGGGGCGGCACCTTCCTCCAGTTCGGCGTCGCGGACTACGCCGCCCGCGCCGTCATCGAGCCGTACCGGATCTACAACCAGGAGATCACCATCACCGGCTCGATGGCCGTACTGCACAGCTACGAGCGGGCCGCCGAACTGTTCGCGGCCGGGGTGCTGGACCCCGGCGTGTTCATCAGCGACCGCTTCCCGCTGAGCGGCTACGCGCAGGCCGTCGAGCGCTTCTCGGCGGGCCTGGGCCGCAAGATCCTGGTGCAGCCGTGACCGCGCCCGCTCCTGCGGGCAGCACGGCCGCCGCCACGCTCGTCGTGGGCGAGGCGCTGGCGGACGTGGTGGTGGACGCCGACGGCGAGCGCGCCCATCCCGGCGGCAGCCCCGCCAACACCGCACTGGGCCTGGCCCGCCTCGGCCACCGCGTGGAACTCGCCACGCGGTTCGGCCGGGACGCGTACGGCGAGCTGCTGCGGCAGCACCTCACCCGTTCCGGTGTCGTCCTGGCCCCGGGGTCGGTGTCGGACGGTCCCACCTCCACGGCGCGCGCCTTCCTCGACGAACACGGCAGCGCCGCCTACCGGTTCGACATCGCCTGGGACCCGGCGCCGCTCCGGCCGCCGGCGGTCCCCGGACATGTCCACACCGGTTCCGTCGCCACCGCCCTGGAGCCGGGCGCCTCCCGGTCCTCGCGCTCGCCGAGGCGGCCCGGACCGCGGGCCACACCGTGTCGTACGACCCGAACCTCCGTCCGGCGCTGCTCGGGCCGCCGGAGGCCGAACGGCCGCGTGCGGAGCGGCTGGTGGCCCTCTCGGACGTGGTGAAGGCGAGCGAGGAGGACCTCGCCTGGCTCTGCCCCGGCCGCGCGCCGGAGGACGTCGCCGCGGACTGGGCGCGCCGGGGGCCCTGCCTGGTCGTCGTGACCCGGGGCGCGGGCGGGGCAGAGGCCTTCTGCCCGCCGGACCGCCGGCACCGTGTGCCCGGGCGCCGCGTTCCGGTGGCGGACACGATCGGCGCGGGGGACGCCTTCATGGCGGGGCTGCTCTCGGGGTTGCTCGCCGCGGGCCTGCTCGGTGACCGGGCCGGACGGCTGCGGCTGTGCGCGGCGACCCGCGGCGGCCCCGCGTTCCGGGACGTGGCGGCCGCGCTCGCCCTGGCGGCGCGGGTGGCCGAGCTGACGTGCGCGCGCCGGGGTGCCGATCCGCCGTTCCTGGCGGAGGTGGCAGGGACCGCCGCCGTAGGATGACCGGGCCGGCCCACTCCCGTGCAGAAGGCGAGCGAGACGATGCGATCCTGCGCAGACGGCGCGCCGAGCAGGCCCGTTCTCCCGGTGGCGGGGTAGCGGCGCCGTGCGGATCCGGATCGAGGGCCACGACCTGCCCGGGCGCACGCAGAGGTGCGGCCCGGAGGGCTCGGTGTACACGGACGTCCATGTCGCCGTCCAGCGCCGCAACCGCCCCGGGGAGCTGCTGGACCTCCAGCCGGCGGACGCCGCGACGGTCACGTGGACGCTCGACTGCGTCGCCGCCCCGGCAGCCGGGGGCACGGACGTCAAGGGTCCCTATGTGCAGGGTGGGCCCGGTGGGCGGTTCGTCTATCTGTCGTGGGGTGCGGTGGAAGCCGCGGGCGGCTTCACGATGTTCCGCCGGGCCAAGCTGATGCTGGGCGCCGTCGACCCGGAGGTGCTGGCGGCGGCGGCCGGGTCGGGCCTGCTGGTGGGCAGCCTCGGCCTCACCGACGGCGGAGGTCACCCTCTGTGCGCCGCCGTGCGGCCGCCGCGCATCGTCTGGTCGGCCGGATAGACGGTCACGGCCGGCTCAAGGGGGCGAGGCTCAGTCCTCGCCGCGGACGATGTTCCAGTCCGTGCTGTTCTCCTGGTCCCGCTCCAAGGTGTCGGCGCGCTTGCCGGTCTTCACAACGGCCGGCCGGCAGGTGCGTATCTGCTGGTCACGCGGTATTCGGGTACTGATGGGGTGGCCGTTCCTGTTGTCCACGGTCCGGTGCCTCCTCGGTTCCTCTCGAATGTCGACATACCCACTTGAATAGTACATACACGAACAACCTCAGCCCCGTGCGGGCACGCTGCGTCACGGCCTACCGCCCGCGGTGACACCGGCGCGCCCGGCTCCGGACGGGATCACGGAGGGCGACGCCCGCCACAACCGCGTCTGCCCCGCCCCTCGGGACGGAAACCGGCCCCGGCCCGGGAGCGGAAGGCCACGAGTGGCCGACAGTCATCGGTTCCAGAAATCCCCTTGTTCCAGCAAATTGAGTGCCATATCGGGCGCGCCGCCACGGCCACCGGGTCGCGGGGGCCGAGGCTTGCCCTGTCCAACCCCGCGGATGCCCCGGCACCCGCTGAGACAGGAGGTCACCATGCGTCTTCCCCGCTTCGCCACCGCGGTCGGCGTGGCCGTCGTCGTCGTCCTGGGCGGTGCCGCCTCCGCCGGTGCCACCACCCCGGAACTGGCCGGCACGCACGCCTCGCACTCCTCGCACGACGGCCACGGGCGGCACGGGCACCACGCCCGTCACCACCTGCGCCACCTGCCGAAGTGGCACGGTCACCGCCACCAGCGCGACAACCACCGCCACCACTCGTTCGCCAAGCACCACCACCACCGCTGATCCCCGGCGGACCGCCCTGAGGCGGCGGCGGGCACCAGGCCGGTGCCCGCCGCCGCCTCAGGCCGTCTGGGCGCTGCGCAGCGCCGCGTACGAGCCGCCTGAGCGCAGCAGTTGGTCGTGCGTCCCGGTCTCGGTGATCCGGCCGTCCTCCATGACGACGATCCGGTCGGCGTTCCTGATCGTGGACAGCCGGTGCGCGACGACGAACACCGTCCTGTTGCGCACCAGCCGCTCCAGGGCCTGCTGCACCAGTGCCTCGGACCGTGAGTCGAGGGCCGAGGTCGCCTCGTCCAGCACGAGGACACGGGGGTCCCGGATGAGGGCGCGGGCGATCGCCAGCCGCTGCTTCTGCCCGCCCGACAGACGGGCCCCGCGCTCCCCGACGATCGTGTCGAGACCGGCGGGCAGCCGCTCCACGAACTCCATCGCGTTGGCGGCCCGCAGCGCCTCCCGCACGGTCTCCTCCGCCACGCCCGGCATGCCGTAGGCCACGTTGTCGCGGATGGTGCCCTCGAAGAGGATCGACTCCTGCGGCACCACCGACACGAAGCGTCGGTAACTGCGCAGGTCCAGGGACTCCATGTCGGCCCCGTCGAGGAGGATGCGGCCCTCGGCCGGCCGTAGGAAGCCGATGACGAGGCTGAGCACGGTCGACTTGCCCGCGCCCGAGGCACC
Organism: Streptomyces sp. NPDC046977; assembly: GCF_040644455.1. Classification (NCBI taxonomy): domain Bacteria; kingdom Bacillati; phylum Actinomycetota; class Actinomycetes; order Kitasatosporales; family Streptomycetaceae; genus Streptomyces; species Streptomyces sp. NPDC046977. Next base: position 172,920 of record NZ_JBEYWO010000020.1, on the reverse strand, counting down.
CACCAGCGCGATGGTCTCCCCGGGCCGCACCGAGAGCGTGAAGTCCCGTACGGAATGGCGTCCGGCGTCCTCGTAGACATGGCCGACGCCCTGGAAGTCGATCCGGCCGCGGACCGCCGCCACCTCGGTCTTGCCCGCGTTCTGCTCCAGGTCGGGGGCCTGGAGCACCTCGCCGGCCGAACGCACCGACTCCAGGCCCTTGCTGACCACCGGGGTGAGGCTGAGCAGCGTGGTCACGGCGGCCGTGAGCGAGGAGAAGTACGTGGTGAGCATGACGACGTCGCCGGGGGTCACACCGAGCCAGCCGTGGTACGCGGCCAGGGCGGAGCCGAGCAGGCAGCACGTGCCCAGGACGTTGAGGATGATCCAGGCGAGCGAGCCGAAGCGGCCGTTGAGCCGGTCCAGTCGCAGTCCGGCGGTGAGCACCTGGCTGAGCGTGCCGTCGACCCGCCGCAGCGCCGTGGACTCCAGCCCGTGCGCGCGCGTGATGGGGATCAGGGTCGTCATCTCGGTGACCCGGGACGACAGTTGCTCGACCTCCTGGCGGAACGACTCGTTGGACTCGCGCAGCCGGCCGCGCAGCCACATCACCAGGGCGGAGGTCGCGGGCACCACGACCAGGAAGACCGGCAGGAAGGACGGGGTCTGCACGGCGATGACGACGAGCGCCCCGCCGAGGGTGGCCAGGGCCGACAGGCCCATGTCGCCGGTCTGCTGCACGGCCTGCTCGATCGCCTCGACGTCCCGGATCACCTTGGTCTGCAGCACCGCGGAGTTGACCCGCGCGTGGTAGCCGATGGACAGCTGCTGCATCCGCTGGCACAGCGCCGAGCGCAGTCGCATGCCGGTCCGCCGCGCGCTGCCGTACCAGCAGCGGACATAGAGCAGGTGGAAGGGGTAGTTGAGCAGGAGCATCACCAGCAGCACCGCGGTGCCGAGCATCATGCCGGACAGCGGGCGGTGCTGCACGATGACGTCGATGACCTGAGCGGTGACCAGCGGGGTCAGCCAGATCGGCGTGTGCTTGACCATGAAGGCCAGGACCGCCACGGTGAGCCGGCCGCGGTCGTGGCGGAAGAGGTAGGCGAGGGTGCGGATCGGGTGTTCACCGCGGTAGCGGTGGTCGAGCGGGCCGTGCGGCGACGCCATACGGGGACTCCGGGAGCACGTGGGTGCGGGGGATGAGACGGCGCTGGCTCATCGTCCGGTCAACGCGGGATCTTAGGGTGCGCGCGTTGGCACGGTCACGGTGCGGAGCACCGGCTGTCCGGTCCCGGCCGACTGGAGGCGTCCTCCGGGGGAAGCCGGAGAGGGACAGGGCGCGATGTGGCGCCCGAAACCCCTGGGGAGTCAGCCATGTTGGCCGTCATCGCGACCGTCGTCTTCGCGGTCGCCTTCGTCATCAACGCCACCGGGACGGACACCGACGCGGTGTTCGCGCCGACGAGCCTGCTGCTGGTAGGGCTCGCGCTGGTCGCCGCCCACCTCGGTGGACTGGGCAGCGGTGCCCGCTGGTCCGGTTACCGCGGCCGGCGGCGCTGAGAGCGCGGAGGGGAGAGCACGATGACCGACCGCCGTGAGGAACCCGCTCCGGAGAAGGACGGCCCGCACCGGCCCGGCTTCTCCAGCCCCGGCTTCTCCACGTCCACGGGCGGGGAGGAGGCGGGGCATGTGCCGCCGGCCCCGCAGGTCCCGGAGTACGAGGTGCCGGAGCCCGAACTGCCGGACGCGGAGGGCCCCGGCCACGCATCGCCCGCGTTCGGCTCCCCGGGCTTCGAGTCCCCCGGCTTCTCCAGCCCCGACTTCAGCAGCCCCGGCCCGCTAGGCGGCGACAACGGCGACGGCGGCGCTGACAGGGACGACTCAGGCGGAGGGCTTTGAGGCCTCGTCGGCCATCCGGGCACGGCACTCGGCGATGACCCGCTGCGCGTCCCGCTCGATCTCGGCGGGGTCGAGCCCGAGCGCCCGCCCTATGTGCGTCGACCAGACCTCCGAGCGCACATTGGTCTCGAAGTCCAGGTCCGCACGGATGCTGTCGCGCGCGGCCTGCCGGTTCTGGCTCACCATCACGAAGGTCGACAGGAAGATCGCCTCCAGGCTGACGACCATCGTGAGCAGCCCGAAAGGGAACCGGTCGAAGACGGCGGCCGGGCCGAGGGCCCCCTCGTTCGCGAGGATCCAGCCCGCGAACCAGACCACGTGCACGTAGACGAAGCCCATCGACCCGGCGAAGCGGGTGATCACGTCCGCGACCCGGTCCTGGAGCCCGCGGCCGCGGGCGAGGAGGGCCTGCTCGTGCGACAGGGCGCTGATCACGTGCGGCAAGGGGCCGGTGCGGTGGGACGTCATGGGCACATCCTGCCCCGGCCGTCACGGCCGGCTGCGCACCGGGTACCGCGACGGGAAGAAGCCGGACCCCTCATGCGTTGACATGCTCGTATCTCTCGCGACAACGGAAGGAGTCACCGTGAAGGTCCGTGCCTCACTGCGCTCCCTGAAGAAGGCTCCCGGCTCGCAGATCGTCCGCCGCCGCGGGCGGGTCTTCGTGATCAACAAGAGGGACCCGCGCTTCAAGGCCCGCCAGGGCTGAGCCGCCGCTCCGGGAACGGGCGCCGCGGGCCGTCGCAGGACGGCGCGGCGCCCGTCCGCGTGTCCGGACGGGGACGGATCACACGACGGGCGCTCGCGCGCGCAGCAGGAGCAGGACGACGTCGTCCGTCCGGCCGCGCAGCCCGGCGGTGTGCGCGAGCAGGCCGTCGGCGACCTCCTCCAGCGACAGGTGCCCGGTGAGGGCGAGGTGCTCGGCGAGGTCGGCGAGCGCGTCGTCGATGTCGGTGCCCGGCGCCTCGACCAGGCCGTCGGTGTAGAGGGCGAGCACCGAGCCCGGCGGGAAGGGGACCTCGGTGGTGGGGTAGCACGCGTCGGACTCCACCCCCAGCAGCGGCCCGCCGGCGAGGTCGAGCACGCTGACCCGGCCGTCCGGTTCGCGCAGCAGCGGGTGCGGGTGTCCGGCCCGGGCCACGAGGGCGCGCCGTCCGGGTATGTCCAGGTGGAGGTGCACACAGCTCGCGAACAGCCCCGCGTCCAGGTCGACCAGCAGCCGGTTGGTGGACTCCATGACCTGGCCGGGCGACTGACCGGCCGCGCTGTAGGCCCGTACCGCGGTGCGCACCTGGCCCATCAGCCCTGCCGCCTTGACGTTGTGTCCCTCGACGTCGCCGACGACCGCGGCCACCCGGTCGCCGACGCGGGTCATGTCGTAGAAGTCGCCCCCGATGTCCATGCCCTCGGTGCCCGGCAGGTAGCGGGCCGCGACCTCCAGGCCGTGCGGCGAGGGGAGGGTGTGCGGCAGCAGGGCGGCCTGCAGCCCGTGGGCGAGGCGGTGCTTGATGTCGTACAGCCGCGCGCGCTCGGCCGCCTGCGCGATCAGGCCGCCGAGCGCGGTCAGTACGGCGCGCTCGTCGGCGGAGAAGGTGTGCGGCTCTGGGTAGCCCAGCACGCAGGAGCCCACCGCCCGCCCCGAGGCGATCAGCGGCAGGAACGCCCACGAGGCCATGCCGTCGCTGACGGCCGGCCGGTCCGGGTAGAGCTGCGCCAGCCGCTCCGCCGACTCCACGAAGGACGGCGTCCCGCGCACCAGCACCTGCACACTCGCGGTCGGCGCGGACAGCGGCAGCCCCTCGAAGTGGTCGAGCATCCGCGGGTCCGGGTAGCCGCGGTGTCCCAGCACCCGCATCCGTCCGCCCTCCGAGGCCAGCAGGGCGACCGTCCTGCCGCCGATGGCGGGCATGATCTCGCCCGCCAGCAGGTCCACGACGTCCTGCACTCCGGCCGCCCGGGTCAGCGCGACCGCGAGGTTCAGCACATGGGAGATGGTCACCAGCCGCGCCGCGCCACGCGGTCCGGGCTCCGGGGATCCTCCGTGGCCGCCGTCCGCACTGTGCGCACTGTGCTCATCGTGGTGACTGTGGTCGTTGTGGTGGCTGTCGACGGCGGGCGCGCCGGCCGAGGCGGTCGGGGCGGGCGCGACCCGCACGGTGACGCCGTCGGTGCCGGGGTGCAGGCAGAAGCGGAGCCAGTCGTTCGGTGGGCGCAGGGCGACGAACGACATGGCCCGCTGGCTGATCAGCGCACCGCGGAAGCGGTCCTCGTACGCCGGGTCGTTGAGCCACGGCATCGCGGTCCACAACCGGGCGCTGACCAGCGCCTTGACGGGCACGCCGAGGAGGGTCGCGGCGGCGGTGTTGGCGTAGGTGACACGGCCGTGGACGTCGAGCGCGCACAGCCCGTCCGGCAGCCGGGCGACCATGTGCTCGGCATGGACGAGGGGTGACGCGGCGGTGCGCGGGGCGGCCTCGGCTGCCTCCGCGGTGCCGGGCTCGCGGCGCACCGGCCGCCCGGCCACGGCCTCGCGCTCCAGGCGCAGGGCCAGCCGCCGGCAGGCCGAGGTGAGCAGGTCGCGTTCCAGCCCGCCGAGTTCCGGCGGGTGCGAAGCGGCCAGAACGAGGAAGACCGCGCCGTAGGGGGTCTCGTCGGTGGCGACCGGCAGCGCCGCCATGGTGTACGGGTACGGCAGCACCAGCGCGATCCGCGGGTAGACGCGCGCCATCTCGCTCTCACCGCCGATCCAGACCAGGCGGCGCTCGCGCAGGGCGTCGGCCACGGGAAGCCGCGAGGCGAGCCCCACACGTTCCCACGGCGCGGCGAAGGCGCGCGGCAGTCCCGCGCCGACCGCCATCTCCAGGACCGGCGCGTCGGGCGCGAGCAAGTAGACCGCGCCGGCGTGGGCGTGGACGTCGTCCATCATCGAGGCCAGGGCGAGGGAGAGCAGCGCACCACCGGCCGTCCCGCCGCTGTCCGGATACGGCAGCCCGGGAGGCATCCCGTCGGGCACGGGCACCACCTCCTCCGGCTCTATCGCTCCAGCCTGCATCCGGGCGGCGCGCCGCGCATGCGGGCGGCGGGCTGACCAGCGCGGATCCCGGCGGCCCGGATGCCCCGGACGCCCGGCTGCGGGCTCAACTGCCGTACGGCGTCGCACAGATGGCATGCCGCGTTTTTGTTCCATCCTCTTGGCGTTCGAAGGAAGCGATGCTTCAATGTGGCGCTGTTAGGAAGGTTTCCTAACTTCTGACCCTTCGGAGACCCCCGTGCAGATCCCCCCACACCGTCATGCACGCACTCTCAACGGCAGGCGCCTGGCGCTCGGCGCGACCGCCGCCCTCTCGGCGGGCGTGCTCGCCGTGGGCGTCGGCTCGCTCGCGTCCGCCGCTCCCGCCCCCGCCACCGCTCCCGCGACCGCGCACGCCGCCGCGGCGGCCAAGGTCGCGGCGACCGGCCTCGACGACCCCCACAAGAAGGACATCGCGATGCAGCTGGTGTCCAGCGCCGAGAACTCCTCGCTGGACTGGAAGGCCCAGTACAAGTACATCGAGGACATCGGCGACGGACGCGGCTACACCGCGGGCATCATCGGCTTCTGCTCCGGCACCGGCGACATGCTCGACCTGGTCCAGCTCTACACCGACCGCAAGCCGGGCAATGTCCTCGCCCGCTACCTCCCGGCGCTCCGCAACGTCAACGGCACCGACTCGCACAGCGGCCTCGGCTCCGGGTTCGAGAGCGCCTGGCGGACCGCCGCCGCCGACACGGCCTTCCAGCAGGCCCAGAACGACGAGCGGGACCGGGTCTACTTCAACCCCTCGGTCCAGCAGGCCAAGGCCGACGGGCTCCGCGCGCTCGGCCAGTTCGCGTACTACGACGCGATAGTGATGCACGGCCCCGGCGACGACAAGGTCAGCTTCGGCGGCATCCGCAGGACCGCCCTGTCCAAGGCCAAGAGCCCGGCGCAGGGCGGCGACGAGAAGGCGTACATCAACGCCTTCCTCGACGCCCGCAAGGCGGCCATGAAGACCGAGGAGGCGCACAGCGACACCTCCCGCGTCGACACCGAGCAGCGCGTCTTCCTCAACAACGGCAACTTCGACCTCAACCCTCCGCTGAAGTGGAAGGTCTACGGGGACAGCTACACCATCAACCAGTGATCCCCGCGCACCACAGGACCGGGCCGGCCCCCTCGCACGGGGGGCCGGCCCGGTCCGCGCCGGCGCCCGTGGCGGCGCCGGTGCCGTCCCGCGGGTCAGGCCACGCAGACGCCCGGGACCGCGAGCCGCTCGTACAGGTGCGGGAGGGCCACCGTGCCGTCCGGGTAGCGCTCGGCGGCGTCGCCGAACTCGGGGCTGGTCAGCGCCGCGTGCAGATGCCCGGCGGACTCCCAGACCGCGATGTTCATCAGCGCGCGGCTACCCCCGACGCCCTTGTGCATCTGGGCGGAGATGAAGCCGGGCTGGCGCTTGAAGTACGCGGAGTCCTCGGTCCAGGCGGCCAGCACCTCCGCCATCTTGCCGTCCGGCGCCACGATGGTGTTGACCAGGACCACCGGCCCGGTCTCCTCCAGCAGCTGCTTGGGGTAGGGGGACGTCTCGTCGACGTCGGCGAGCTCAATCACGGCTGTTCCTGTCGTCGGGGAGCGGTGAGGGGTCGAGCGTCACGGGGAGTTCCGCCAGTCCGCGGAACGCGGGGAAGGGCACGGCCAGCCAGCGCGCCTCCTGCGGCGGCGTGACGGGCGCGACGTGCGGGAAGCGGCCGAAGAGCGTGGCCAGGGCGATCCGCGTCTCCAGCCGGGCCAGCGGAGCCCCGACGCAGTAGTGCGGCCCGTGCCCGAACGCCAGGTGGGAGCCGGCGTCGGCGCGGGTGACGGCGAAGCGGTCGGGTTCCCCGAAGGCCGCGGGGTCGCGGTTCGCGGAGGCGAGCGCGATCTGCACGAGCGCCCCCTTGGGGACGAGGGTGCCGCGGATCTCCACGTCCTCGGCGGCGTAGCGGAACGTGGCGTTCTCCACCGAGCCCTCGAAGCGCAGCACTTCCTCGACGGCCCGCGGCCAGAGCTCCGGGTCGCGCAGGACCGCGGCCGACTGGTCCGGGTGGGCCAGCAGGTGGTGGACGGCGTTGCCGATCAGGTAGGCGGTCGTCTTGTGTCCGGCGAAGAGCAGCACCCAGGCCGTCGAGACGAGTTCGTGGTCGGTCAGCGCCCCGCCCTCGTCCTGCGCCCGGACCAGCGCGCTCATCAGGTCCTCGCCCGGGTGCGCGCGCTTGCGCGCGACCAGCTCCACCAGGTAGTCGCGCAGCGCCCCCTCGGCCTCCTCCAGCGCCTTCCTGGCCTCGGGGCCGAAGCCGGTCTGCGCGACGGTGGCCGACCAGTGCCGGGCCTGCTCGCGCTCGGACTCGGGGACGCCGAGCAGTTCGCAGATCACGTTGAGCGGCAGCGGGAAGGCGAACCGCGGAAGCAGGTCGACGGGCTCCCGTGCCGGGCACCGGTCCAGCAGTTCGTCGGCGATGCGCTGGATGCGGGGGCGCAGCGCCGCCACGCGGCGCGGGGTGAAGGCGCTGTTGACGATCCGGCGCAGGCGGGTGTGCTTGGGCGGGTCGGAGAAGAGCATGTTGTCGTCGAGCGCGACGGAGGAGTCCCCGAAGATCCGCTGGTAGGCGTCCATCGCGCCGTACATGTCCTTGCTCAGCCGCGGGTCGGCCAGTGCCGCGCGGGCGTCGTCGTACCGGGTGATCAGGTACGTCTCCACACCGTGCGGGGGCCGCATCGGGCACACCGGTGCGGCCTGCCGCAGCGCGGCGTACACCGGGTGCGGGTCGACGCGGAACTCCGGTCGCCCCTCGGCGACGGCGGCCGCCGAGTCACCGGGGGTGGCTGCGTGGGTCATGGCTGGTCCTGACATTCGGGCTGCCGTCGGTCACTGCGGCACGTCGCGTCCGCCGGGTGCTCGGCGGACGCATCTTCGGAAACGCCACTTCGGCCATCGTAGGAAGACTCCCCGGGGTCCAAATCCGGGAGGAGCCAAATGGATGACGCACGCGAGCGGACCCCTCACGCCACCTCCGCCTCCCCCGTCACTTCCGTATCGGCGACGGGCACTTCGGAAAAGGCCCTACCCAGCGATGAGTGAAAGTTGTACGGTCCACGGGGCCACGTGTCGCCAGGGAGGTATGTCATGGCCCCGCCAGCATTAACCGCTGTACCCGCTGTGCTCAGTCGCGCCCGCACCACAGCCCCGCCCGGCTGGAGCCGGTGGCTCGTGCCGCCCGCGGCGCTCTCCATCCACCTCGCGATCGGCCAGGCCTACGCCTGGAGCGTGTTCAAGCCACCGCTGGAGGGCGCCCTCCACCTCAGCGGCACGCAGTCGGCGCTCCCCTTCCAGCTGGCGATCGTCATGCTGGGGCTGTCCGCGGCCTTCGGCGGCACCCTCGTCGAGCGCAACGGCCCGCGCTGGGCGATGTGCGTGTCCGCGCTCTGCTTCTCCTCCGGCTTCCTCATCTCCGCGCTCGGCGCCGCGACCAGCCAGTACTGGCTGATCGTGCTCGGGTACGGCTTCGTCGGCGGGATCGGCCTCGGCATCGGCTACATATCCCCGGTCTCCACCCTCATCAAGTGGTTCCCCGACCGCCCCGGACTGGCCACCGGCATCGCCATCATGGGCTTCGGCGGCGGCGCCCTGATCGCGTCGCCCTGGTCGACCCAGATGTTGTCGTCCTTCGGCACCGACACGTCCGGCATCGCCCAGACCTTCCTGGTGATGGGCCTGGTCTACGCCGTCTTCATGTCGTTCGGCGTGCTGCTGGTACGTGTACCGGCCGACGACTGGAAGCCGTCCGGCCTGCCCCCCGCCACCGAGTCGGCGCGCCCCCTGGTCACGACCGCCCAGGTGTCGGCCCGCACGGCGCTGCGCACGCCGCAGTTCTGGTGCCTGTGGGTCGTGCTCTGCATGAACGTGACGGCGGGCATCGGCATCCTGGAGAAGGCCGCGCCGATGATCACCGACTTCTTCGCGGACACCTCGACGCCGGTCGCGGCCACGGCCGCCGCGGGCTTCGTCGGCGTCCTGTCGCTCGGCAACATGCTCGGCCGGATCACCTGGTCGGCCACCTCCGACCTCGTCGGGCGAAAGAACATCTACCGCGTGTACCTCGGCGTGGGCGCCCTGCTCTATCTGCTGATCGCGCTCGTCGGCGACTCGTCCAAGCCGCTGTTCATCCTGGCGGCCGCGGTCATCCTGTCCTTCTACGGGGGCGGGTTCGCGACGATCCCGGCCTACCTGAAGGACCTCTTCGGCACGTACCAGGTCGGCGCCATCCACGGGCGGCTGCTCACCGCGTGGTCCACCGCCGGCGTGCTCGGGCCGCTGATCGTGAACGCGATCGCCGACCACGAGAAGTCGGCCGGGCGCACCGGCCCGGACCTCTACACGACGTCCTTCGTCATCATGATGGTCCTGCTGGTCATCGGCTTCGTCGCCAACGAACTCGTACGTCCCGTCAACGCCCGTCACCACGACGGCCCGTCGCAGACACCGGCCGTCGAGGCGGCCGGGCCCGAGTCGGAAGGAGCCGTCCGATGACCGAACCGTCCACGCCGGCCGGTACGGAAACGCCGGACCGCCGTCCCCTGATGGCGCTCGCCTGGCTGTGGGTGGGCGCGCCCTTCGCCTACGGGGTCTACGAACTGGCCCTCAAACTCAAGCAGTTGTTCGGCGGCTGAGGCGCGGCGGGCCGGAGCCCGCGGGCGCGCTCCTCCGCCCGCGGGCACGCCCGCCTCCCCGACCACTTCGCCGCCCGCGGGCGCGGGCGGCGGTGACGGAAACCGGGACGACATCGTGATCCAGTGCCCCCTAGGGTCGGCCCATGACCGTTGACCTCGCGCATCTCACCCGCCGTCCGATCGCCCCGGCGGACGCCGCCACCCTGGCCGAGCTGCTCAACGCCATCGAGGCAGTCGACACTTTCGGTGAGTACTACTCCGAGGAGGATGCCGCCGACCAGATCAACGCCCCGCTGCTCGACCTCGACCGCGGCACGGTCGGTGTCTTCGACGGCGACACCATGGTCGGCTACTCCTCCGCGGCGCACAGGCCGCTCGCCGAAGGGATCCACCGGGTGACGGTCAGCGGAGGCGTGCACCCGGACCACCGGCGCCGGGGACTCGGCGCGGAGCTGCTGTCCGCCGGGATCGCGAGTGCGAAGGCGCTGCATGCGATCCATCACCCCGTCCTGCCGCTTGCCGTCGACGTCCAGAACAACGCGCGCAACGCCGGCGCGCTCGCCTGCTACCAGGCCGCGGGCATGACGCCCGTGCGCTGGTACTCGCACCTGCGGCATCCGCTCGGAGCCGCCGTCGCCGACGTGCCGACGCCCGACGGCCTCGTCCTCGAGGGCTATTGCGCGGACAACGACGCCGATTTCCTCGCCGTCAGGAACGACGCCTACCTCGACCGCTGGGCCGCGATCCCGACGTCGGAGGACCAGTGGCGCGCGTCGCTCGGCTGGCGGGCCTTCCGTCCCGGCATCAGCTTCCTGCTGCGCGATGCGGACAACGGCACCGCTGTCGGCATGCTGCTGACCTTTTCGTGGGACGCGGACACCGAGGCGACCGGCGTCCGTGACGCGCACATCATGACCCTCGCGACCCGCCGCGCATACCGCAAGCGAGGCGTCGCCGGCGCACTCGTCCGCCACGCGCTGCGCTCCGCACAGGACGAAGGCTTCGACCGGGCGAGCATCGAGGTGGACGCCGACAGCCCGGCCGGCGGACACCGTCTGTACGAGCGGGCCGGATTCACCGTCGCCCGCACCGAGGTCCGTTACACCCTCGGCACGTGAACCCGATTCGGTCGATCAGGGATCGCCGGGTGCACATTCCGCAGCGCGACTCATCGTGAAACGATCAGTAAGCGGCCGTCGAGCGGGGTAACCGGATTCCGAACGAACGCGCGCCCGCACCGTCGAGCGCCCACCACGGAGGAAGCGAACCATGCCCCACAGCCCCCGGACGAGCACCCGCACCGACCGCGGCACGCTCGGCGTCATCGGTCTGATATGCGCCGTCGCCGGCTTCTTCGTCCTCGGCATCCTGCTCGGCCCGGCCGCCGTGATCTGCGGCTGGCTCGCCATGGGCCGCACTTGGCGGGGCGCCAAGCCGCTGCTGCCGCTCGTCGCCGTGGTCCTGGGGGCGATCGACACCCTCGTGGCACTGCTCTGGATGACCGGCCCGCACTGGAGCGGCGGCAGCGGCATCCTCTGACCCGGCGTCCGCCGCCCGTCCCCACCGTCCCGTCGCCGCGCCGGACGGCGGCTCTGCTGACCGCGGTGGTACTGGCCGCCGGATGCGGCACCGGCCAACGCCCCGGCGGGGGCGCCCCGGTCGTCGACGAGGAGTGGGACGAGGTGCTGTTCGACATCTCGACACCCGCCCGGCGCACCGCGTCGCGCGCGGTTTCCAGGCCGCCGAACCGGACAACCTCGACTCCTTCGAGCGCTCCCGGGGCCCGCTGACCCCCGCTCAGAACGCCGCGTACGCCCGGCTCCTGGTGGCACGGGCGCACGCGGCGGGACTCGCCGTCGCGCAGAAGAACACCGCCGAACTCCTCCCCCGGCGCGCCGATGTCGGCTTCGACGTCGCCGAGGAGTGCGGCGACCACGCCGCCGCGTACGCGAACCGCGTCCTGGTCGTCGCCCGCACCGCGGCCGGCTTCGGCCGGACCTGCCGCCGCCGGGGCGGCCGCCTCTCGGTGGTGCCGCGGGACCGGGACGTCAGGCCCGCCACCTGCTGAGCGGCGGCGGCCGCTTCACCCCGCGGACACCGCGTACCAGCGGCCGTCGCGCTGGTGCACGAGCTCGGCGGCGACCAAGGTGTCGATGTGGCGCACGATGGTGGCCGGCTGGTACCCCACGGTGGCGCTCAGGTCGTCGATGGTCGTGCCGTCGCCGCCCGCGGCACGCAACTGTTCCAGGGTCTTGAGCGCTGTGCGGGGCAGCGCGGGTTCGGGCTGGGGCTCCGGCCGGCGTTCCGGGCTCTGCTCCGACCGTGGAGCGGGAGCCACCGGCACGGCCGCCTCCACCGGCGCCGGACCGCGCGCGGGAGCCGCCGCGGGGGCGCTGGAAGGCGAAACCGGGCGGGCGACGGGCCGTCCGGCGACCGGGGCGGCGGCCGCGACGGGGCGGGGGGTGCGGTTGACCGTGCGGTGCTTGCGGCCCTTTTGGTTTCGTCGGGTGCTCATCTCACGCTCCTCCTTGGCTGCGATCTTGCAGGGCCAACGGGCGAACGCGGTTTCGGTCACGCGGATACGTGCATGCGGGGGACACCGCCCCGGGGAATGGGTTCCCCGTGAGCGGGGTTCCATCACGAGAGCCGAGTGAAAAGGGGAGCCTCATGGCGTCCACCGACAGCACGCGTGGCCACACCGTCACGGCGGTGCCCGGTACGCAGCACGTGACGGTCGAGATCGACGGACAGGTGGTGGCCGACACCCGGCGTCCGCTCCTCGTCCACGAGACGGGCCTGCCGGTCCGCTACTACATCCCGCCGGAGGACGTCGACCTGGCGCGGTTCCGGCCGACCGACACCCACACCACCTGCCCGTTCAAGGGCCTGGCCTCGTACTGGTCGTTCGGCGACCACACCGACGTGGCCTGGGCCTACCCGGAGCCGATCGCCACGGTGCCGGAGATCAAGGACCACCTGTCCTTCTACGACACGATCGCGGAGATCAAGGTCGCGGACGGCGCCTGACCGACCGGCCCGCCGGCGCCCTCCGACGGGGCGGCGCCGGCCGTGGCCGGCGCGGGCGGCGGCCGTGGCGGTGCGTGACAGCGCGCCACGGACCGTGATGCATCGCCCCACCAGGCACGAGTGTTCGTTTTGGGGCGCGCGGCGGGCTCCGGGGAGCAATGATGGTCACATGGCGAATCCGACCATCCTGACCGTCGACGACGACCCGGCAGTCTCCCGGGCGGTGGCCCGCGACATTCGCCGCCGGTACGGGGACCGGTACCGTGTGGTGCGTGCGACCTCCGGCGACGAGGCCCTGAGCGCGCTGCGCGAGATCAAGCTGCGAGGCGAGCAGCTGGCCGTCATGCTGGCGGACTACCGCATGCCGCAGATGAACGGCGTCGAGTTCCTCGAGGCCGCGATGGACCTGTTCCCGCTGGCCCGGCGCGTGCTGCTGACCGCCTACGCGGACACCGCGGCGGCCATCGACGCGATCAACATCATCGATCTGGACCACTACTTGCTCAAGCCGTGGAGCCCGCCGGAGGAGAACCTCTATCCGGTGATCGACACGCTGCTCGAATCCTGGCTGTCCACCCCCGACCCGACCGCCAGCGAGACCCGGGTCGTCGGGCACCGCTGGTCCGCGCCCTCGTTCAAGGTGCGCGACTTCCTCACCCGCAACCTGGTGCCCTACCGCTGGCTGCCCTCGGAGGACCCGGAGGCCGTCCAGCTGCTCACCGCCGCGGGCCTCACCCCGGACGACGTGCCGCTGGTGGTCACGGACGACGGTTCGACGCTGGTGCGGCCGAGCGAGGCCGAACTCGCCGCGCACGTCGGCCTGAGCACCACGCCGTCCGCCGACTTCTACGACCTGGTGGTGGTCGGCGGCGGCCCGGCCGGCCTCGGCGCCGCCGTGTACGGCGCGTCCGAGGGCCTGCGCACGGTGCTCGTGGAGCGCAGGGCCACGGGCGGGCAGGCCGGCCAGAGCAGCCGGATCGAGAACTACCTGGGCTTCCCGGACGGTGTCTCCGGCGCCCAGCTCACCGACCGGGCGCGCCGGCAGGCGCTGAAGTTCGGCGCGGAGATCCTGAGCACCCGCGAGGTGACGGGGCTGGAGGCGGCGGGTGCCGGACGGGTGCTGTCCTTCGGGGACGGCTCGGCGATCACGGCGCACACCGTGGTGCTCGCCACCGGCGTGGCGTACCGCAGGCTGGACGCGCCGGGGCTCGCCGAGTTCACCGGCGCCGGCGTCTTCTACGGCTCGGCCATGACCGAGGCCATGAACTGCGCCGGCCAGGACGTCTACATCGTGGGCGGCGCCAACTCGGCTGGGCAGGCCGCCGTGTACTTCTCGCGCAACGCCCGCCGCGTGCACCTGCTGATCCGCGGTGCCGACCTGGGCCGTTCGATGTCGCGCTACCTGATCGACCAGATCGCCGCGATCGACACCATCGACGTGCACCCCTGCACCGAGGTGGTCGGCGGCAAGGGCGGCGACCACCTGGAACAGTTGCTGCTGCGGGACGCGAAGACGGGCGCGGTGACGACCGTGGACGCGGAGTGGCTGTTCGTCTTCATCGGCGCGGAGCCGCGCACGGACTGGCTGGAGGGTGTCGTGGAGCGCGACGCGCGCGGCTTTGTCCTGACCGGCCCCGATCTGCTGACCGGCGGGCGGCGGCCGGGCCGCTGGCCGCTCCCCCGCGACCCGTACCACCTGGAAGCCAGCGTGCCCGGGGTCTTCGCGGCGGGCGACGTCCGCGCGGAGTCCGTCAAGCGGGTGGCGTCGGCCGTGGGCGAGGGCGCGATGGCCGTATCGCTCGTGCACCGTTATCTGGAGGCGCAGTGACCACCACGCCGGACCGGCTCGGACCGGAGCAGCTGAAGACCCTGTTCCTGTTCGAGGCGCTCGGGGACAAGCAACTCGCCTGGCTCGCCGAACAGGGCTCCGTGGAGCGGACGCCCGCCGGCAGCGACGTCTACTGCGAGGGCGAGCCCGCCACCTGCTTCTACATCCTGCTGAGCGGCACCGTGGCGATGACCAGGCTGCTCCACGGCGACCAGGTGGAGGTCAACCGCACCGACCAGCGCGGGGTGTACGCGGGCGCTACGCAGGCGTACCTCGGCGACCGGGTGGAGCAGGTCTACCCCAACTCGCTGCGGGCGATCACCGACTGCGAGTTCTTCGTGGTCCCGGCCGGCGAGTTCGCCGGGGCGATGCACCGGTGGTTCCCGATGGCCGTGCACCTGCTGGAGGGGCTGTTCTTCGGCGTACGCCAGCAGAACACGATCATGGGCGAACGCGAACGGCTGCTGGCGCTCGGCTCCCTCTCCGCGGGCCTGACGCACGAGCTGAACAACCCGGCCGCGGCCGCGGTACGGGCGACCTCCGCGCTGCGCGACCGGGTCGCCGGCATGCGGCACAAGCTCGCCCTCATCGCGGACGGTCGGCTCGACACCCGGCAGCTGCACGAACTGGTCGAGCTCCAGGACGCCGCGATCAAGCGCCTCGCCTCGGCACCGGAGTTGTCGGCGCTGCAGGCCTCGGACGCGGAGGACGAGCTGACGGACTGGCTGGAGGACCACGGCGTCAACGGCTCCTGGGAGCTCGCCCCGACGCTGATCGCGGGCGGCGTGGACGTCGAGTGGCTCGGCACCGTGGTGGAGACGGTCGGCGAGGACCGCCTGGAGGCGTCCGTGCGCTGGCTGTCGTACACCCTCGACACCGAACTGCTCATGGGCGAGATCGACGACGCCGTCACCCGGATCTCCGGGCTGGTCGGCGCCGCGAAGCAGTACTCGCAGCTGGACCGCGCCCCGCAGCAGACCGTGGACGTGCACGCGCTGCTGGACGCGACGCTGACGATGCTCCACGCGAAGATCCCCGGCGGGGTGCGGGTGGTCAAGGAGTACGACCGCACGCTGCCGCAGATCCAGGCCTACGGCGCGGAGCTCAACCAGGTGTGGACCAATCTGATCGTCAACTCGCTGGACGCCATGGCCGGTTCGGGCACCCTCAGCATCCGCACCCAGTGGGACGGCACGGAACGGCTGCTGGTCGAGATCGGCGACACCGGAGCGGGCATCCCCGACGAGATCCGGCCGCGGATCTTCGAGCCGTTCTTCACCACTAAACCGGTCGGCGAGGGTACCGGGCTGGGCCTCGACATCTCGTACCGCATCGTGGTCAACAAGCACCACGGCGACATCCGCGTCGAGTCCACCCCGGGCGACACGCGCTTCACCGTGTGCCTGCCGGTCGCCCTGAGCCACCCGGGCGACGCCTCGGTCCCGGACTGAACCGGCGGGGCCGTCAGCCGAGCGTCTTCCGCGACTTCCCGAAGCCGGTGGTGGGCAGCTGCTGGTCCGCGGCGCTCTTGAGCGACCGCAGGGCCAGCAGCAGCACCCCGATGTCGTCGATGAGGATCGGGTCGGGCAGCAGGTCCACCGGGCACACCAGGTAGATCAGCGCGGCCCAGAAGGCCAGCTTGCCCGAGCGCGGGACGTCGGCGCTGCGCAGCAGGTTCCTGACCCGTGCCATCTTCACCACCAGCACCACGGCGACCGCGAGCATGATCGCGACCGCCACCCCCGCGATGACCAGCGCTGTCGTGGACCAATCACCCATGGCTGCCTCCCTCGTTCGCGTCTACCCCTGACGGGTGCGCAGAAACGGTACCCGACCCGGCACGAAAGGCCGTCCACCGCATGATCGCGTCACACCGGATCGCCGACACCAGCGACATCCGCGACCGCCGGCTCGCCGGCCTCGCGCTCAATCCCGCGGCCCCCGAGGACGTGTTGCTGCGTCTGCTGTCCGACGGGCCGACGGTGGCGCGCCTGACACTGAGCGAAGGCCGGCCGCTGCCGGACGCCGTCGTCGAGGCGGTGATCACGCACCCGGACCGATCGGTGCGCGGCCGCTTCGCCTGCAATCCCCATGTCGACCCGGGACTGCGCCTGCGGCTGATCGACGACCCCGAGTGGATGGTACGGGCCCTGCTCAGCGACGGTCCCGCCCTCCCGCTGCACACGACCCCCGCACCGCTGCCGGACTGGGCCGTCCTCCACATGATCCGCACCTACGGGGACGAGCTCCAGGGCGGGTTGGGGTTCACCCGCCAGGTGTCCACCGGCTTCATGTGGTCGGCGCTCTCCCACCCGGACCCCAAGGTGCGGCGCATGGGCATCAGCTGGCGCGGCGTACCGGACGACGTCAGGGAGGCGCTGTTCGCGGATCCCGACGAGAAGGTCCGGAAGCGCGCCCGCGACTGGGTGCGGGACGAGGACCCGCAATGGGTGGAGCAGCAGTTGCCGGCGCACAGCTGCCACGGCCGCACCCACGGGCTCCTGAACGGCGCCCTCAGCCGGAGCGTCATCGAGAGCGTGCTCACCGCGCCGGCGGCCGAGGACGAGCGCGCCACGATCGCGCACAACCCCACTCTTCCCGCGGACGTGGTGGCGCTGCTCTCCGCCGATCCGGACGCCGAGGTCCGCCGGCTGATCGCCCGCCACCCCCGGCTCCCGAAGGAGCGGCGCCGGGCGCTCGGAACGGATCCCGACCCGGGGGTGCGGGTGAGTGCCGCCCACCGCCGCGACCTGGAACCCGACGAACTGCGGGCGCTGGCTGCCGACCCCGATCCCCGCGTGCGGCTCGCCGCGTCCATGCACCCCGCGCTGACCGACGCCGAACGGGCCGCCATCGACTACGAGGTCCCCATGGAAGAGCCGTTCGTTCCGGGGATCCCCTCACGGGTGCCCGGTGATCCGGCCGAGTTGCGGCGCGACGCCCTGTCCGGCCATCCGATGCTGCGCCGTCGGGCCGCCCGGGACCGCTTCCTGCCGTCCGACCTGGTCGCGCGCCTCGCCGCCGACGACGACCTCGGCGTCCGTGTCCTGCTCGCGCAGAACCACCCGGAGGCACCGGCGGCGCTGCTGCTGCGCAGCTTCCTGGAGTACACCGGTCGTGAGCGCGAACACCTTCTGCACCGGGCGGACTTCCCTACCGCCGGGCTGGCCCGGTACGCCGGCGACGAGGACCCGGCGGTGCGGGCGCTGGCCTGCCGGGACCCGGAGACCGCCGCGGAGACCGTGGACGGGCTCACCCGCGACCCCGATCCTCGGGTGCGGGCCGCCGCGGCAGCCCACCCGAAGCTGCCTCCCGCCCGGCTGGCGGAGCTCCTCGACGACGGGGAACTGGCCCATCACGCGGCGGCGAACCCGGCGCTGGACCCCGTCGTCATGCGTCGACTCGTGGCGTCCGCTGCCGGATGAAGGGGGTCAGCCGGTCGTACGCGGCGCGCAGTTCGGCGCGGGTGTACGCGTCCCGGACGGCGATGAGGGCGCCGTGGGAGGCGGAGTGGTCGACCGTGAAGCGGTCGTGCCAGCCGCCGCCCGAGGCGATGATCACGGGGGCGTCCACACCGTCGAACTGGTCGGCGGTGATGTCGACACGCAGGCCGTTCTTCTCGATCCACGCGTGGGAGGCGCCGTTCTCCCAGGCGCTGACGTACCTCCACACGCCCATGCCGTTCTGGTGGAGGTACTCGCCGAGAAGGACCGACGCGTCACCGCAGGAGCCGTGGGGGAAGCGCTCCAGGGAGACCAGGCCGGGGTCGGGGCAGTCCAGGATCGCCTGCCGGAGCTCCAGGGCGAGTGTGCGGAGTTCGGACACCCGCGGAGTGTAACGCGTGAAGATCATTAGTACGAGAGGTGGCGCGGGGGCATCCGCCACCGGGGGTCGGCCGGTTGCCGGAGCGGGCTCCGGTTGCCCGGGGCCGCAGTCAACCCAGCGGGGCCCGGACCGTCAAGAGTTCACATCAGCCATCCTGCGGGGACGTTTCGGCGGGCCGAGAAGCCCCCTTCATGTTCAACAAACGAAGGAAACGAACTCCTCGCAGGTCACGGACCGTTCGGGGCTCTCAACCCTTGAACGACTGTTGACCCGCCGGAAACAGTTCCTGTCGGAGCTCTTGACCGCGACTTCTCTCACGTCTTAACTCACGCCCTGAATTAAGTTGTGCGGCCGAGACAGGAGTTCCGATGAGACCCCACGTCAAGGAAGCCCACCGCAGACACTTAGGGCTGATAGCCCTGCTGTCCGTCCTACTGGCCCTGATCGCCGTCCCCGCCGGCCCGCTGGCCAAGGCCCACGCGGCGGCCTGCGGAACCGCCAACGTCGCCCAGGGCAGGACCGCCACCGCCTCCTCCACCGAGAACGCCGGCACCGCAGCGTCCAACGCGGTCGACGGCAACGCCGGCACCCGCTGGTCCAGCGCCTTCAGCGACCCGCAGTGGCTCCAGGTCGACCTCGGCAGTGCGCAGACGCTCTGCGAGGTCGTGCTCACCTGGGAGGCCGCCTACGCCAGCGCCTACCAGATCCAGATCTCGTCCAACGGCACCGACTGGACCACCGTCGCCTCCACCACGACCGGCACCGGCGGCACCGAGACCCGCGCCGTCAGCGGCACCGGCCGCTACGTGCGCATGAACGGCACGGCCCGGCACACCCAGTACGGCTACTCGCTCTGGGAGTTCGCCGTGCACACCACCGACGGCGGCACCGGCCCGATCCAGGGCGGTGGCGACCTCGGCCCCAACGTCCTGGTCTTCAGCCCCTCGACCACGGGCATCCAGGCCAAGCTGGACCAGATCTTCCAGCAGCAGGAGTCGGCGCAGTTCGGCACCGGCCGCTACGCGCTGCTGTTCAAGCCCGGCACGTACAACAACATCAACGCCAACATCGGCTTCTACACCTCGATCGCCGGGCTCGGCCTCTCCCCCGACGACACGACCTTCAACGGCGACGTGACCGTGGACGCCGGCTGGTTCAACGGCAACGCCACCCAGAACTTCTGGCGCTCGGCGGAGAACCTGGCCCTCAACCCCGTGAACGGCACCGACCGCTGGGCCGTCGCCCAGGCCGCGCCCTTCCGCCGCATGCACGTCAAGGGCGGCCTCAACCTCGCGCCCAACGGCTACGGCTGGGCCAGCGGCGGCTACATCGCCGACAGCAAGATCGACGGCACCGTGGGCCCGTACTCGCAGCAGCAGTGGTACACCCGCGACAGCTCGGTCGGCGGCTGGACCAACGGCGTGTGGAACATGGTCTTCTCCGGCGTCCAGGGCGCTCCCGCGCAGAGCTTCCCCAACCCGCCGTACACCACGCTCGACACCACGCCGGTCTCCCGTGAGAAGCCCTTCCTCTACCTCGACGGCAACGACTACAAGGTCTTCGTCCCGGCCAAGCGGACCAACGCGCGCGGCACCACCTGGGGCGCCGGCGCGCCGCAGGGCTCCTCGATCCCGCTGAGCCAGTTCTACGTCGTCAAGCCGGGCGCCACGGCCGCGACCATCAACGCCGCGCTCGCCCAGGGCCTCAACCTGCTGTTCACGCCCGGCATCTACCACGTCGACCAGACCATCAACGTCGACCGCGCCAACACGGTCGTGCTCGGCCTCGGCCTCGCGACGATCGTCCCGGACAACGGCGTCACCGCGATGAAGGTCGCCGACGTCGACGGAGTGAAGCTGGCCGGCTTCCTCATCGACGCGGGCACGGTCAACTCCCCGGTGCTGCTCCAGGTCGGCCCGCAGAACGCGGCCGCCGACCACTCCGCCAACCCGACCACCGTGCAGGACGTCTTCATCCGGATCGGCGGCGCCGGCCCGGGCAAGGCGACCACCAGCATGGAGGTCAACAGCGACGACACCATCATCGACCACACCTGGATCTGGCGCGCCGACCACGGGGCCGGCGTGGGCTGGGACACCAACGCGGCCGACTACGGCCTGCGCGTGAACGGCGACGACGTGCTCGCCACCGGCCTGTTCGTCGAGCACTTCAAGAAGTACGACGTCCAGTGGAGCGGCCAGAACGGCAGGACGATCTTCTACCAGAACGAGATCGCCTACGACGCCCCCAACCAGGCGGCCATCCAGAACGGCGCGACGAAGGGCTGGGCCGCCTACAAGGTGGACGACTCCGTCACCACGCACGAGGCCTGGGGCGTGGGCAGTTACTGCAACTTCACCACCGATCCGACGATCCGCATGGACCACGGCTTCGAGGTCCCGGTGAAGCCGGGGGTCAAGATGCACGACGTCCTGGTGGTGTCGCTCGGCGGCATGGGCCAGTACGACCACGTCATCAACAGCACCGGCAGCGCGACGTCGGGGACCTCGACCGTCCCGTCGAACGTGGTCTCGTTCCCCTGATCCGCGCATGAGGCATGCCTGAGCCACACGAAGGGGTGCCCCGCCCGCCGGCGGGGCACCCCGTCCGTCTCAGGCGGCCGGCCGGCGCCGGGAGTGCAGGAGCTCCCCCGCGGCGACCGCCGCCGCCATCGCCAGCCCGGCCGTCGGCACCGCCCAGGTACCGCAGAACGTGGCGGCCAGCACCAGCGCGGCGCAGAGCGGGAGCACCGCGTGCTCGGCGAACCCGCGCTTGGCCCGCCGGGAATGGATGAGCCAGACCATCAGCAGGAAGAGCGCGGTCGGCAGCGTCACCGCGGACGCGGCGGCCGTCTGCGAGATGTGCGCCTTGTGCACGGCCTGCTCGACCACCACCTCGATCCCCGCTCCGATGGCGGCGGCCGACCCGAAAATGACGTAGTGGCCGTAGCCCCACACGAACGACTGGACGCCGGTGGTCAGATGCTGGTGGACGGGGATGGCGAAGTAGAGCCAGTACGCCGTGAAGACGATGAGCAGTCCGCCGAAGGCGATGGGCAGCAGTTCGCCGAGCGCGGAGGACTCGTCCAGTGCGGACTGCACGGCCACCGTGGCGGCGGCGACGGACTCGCCGAGCACGATGATGGTGAACAGCCCGTAGCGCTCGGCGATGTGGTGCGGGTGCCAGGTGGTGCGCTCCGACCGCTCCGCCAGGACGGGCACCGCCAGCTCCGCGGCGGCCAGGATCACGAAACCCCAGGTGAACACGGTGCCGGGCACCAGCAGCAGCGCGACCCAGCCAACCTGGACGGCCACCAGACCGGCGACGTAGCGCAGCGCCGTCTTCCGCGCGGTCCCGGTCTGGTTGCGCGCCGCGCGCAGCCACTGGAAGGCGAGCGCGACCCGCATGATGACGTAGCCGGCCACGGCGACGGTGAAGTCGTTGCCGTCGAAGGCGCGGGGGACGCCGGCCGCCAGCACCAGGACGCCGGTGATCTGGACGAACGTGGCGATGCGGTACGGCACGTCGTCGGTGTCGAACGCCGAGGCGAACCAGGTGAAGTTCAGCCACGCCAGCCAGATCGCGAAGAAGACGAGGCAGTAGCCGAGGACCCCGTGCCCGGGACGGCCCTCGGCGACCGCGTGCACCAGCCGTACCCCGGCCTGGGCGACCGCCACCACGAAGCAGAGGTCGAACAGCAACTCCAGCGGGGTGGCGACCCGGTGCGGCTCGTGCGGGTCGCGGGCCGTCATCCGGACCAGCGGACGGAATCGGCGGTTCGGCGACACGTGATCGTGATCGGTCATCCGCGCATCGTAGGGCGACCGCCGTGGCCCGCGCACGGCTGTGCCCGCGCCCCGGCGGGGGCGCGGGCACCGAGAGGGGACGGCGTCAGCCGGCGGTACCTTCCTGGAGCATTCCGGCGCGCAGCCGCGCGATGGTCCGGGACAGCAGGCGGGAGACGTGCATCTGGGTGCAGCCCATGATCTCGCCGATCTGGGCCTGCGTCAGCTCCTCCACGTACCGCAGGTGGAGCAGTCGCCGGTCGCGCTCGCTCAGCTCGCTCATCAGCGGGGCCAGGGAGCGCAGATCCTCTATCAGTTCCATGCCCGGATCGGGCGCGCCGATGAAGTCGGCGAGCACGGTCTCGCCGTCACCGTCGTCGTCCGTGGTCAGCGCCGCGTCGAGGGAGGACGCGGTGTAGCCGTTGGACGCGACCTGCGCCTCGACGACCTCCTGCTCGCTGAGGTCCATGAGGGCGGCGAGTTCGGCCACCTTCGGGGCCCGGCCGAGCCGGGAGGACAGCTCGTCCCGGGCGCGCGCCAGTTCGACCCGGCGCTCCTGCAGCCGGCGCGGCACGTGCACGGCCCATGTGGTGTCGCGGAAGAAGCGCTTGATCTCCCCGACGATGTAGGGCACGGCGAAGGTGGTGAACTCGACCTCGCGCGAGATGTCGAAGCGGTCGATGGCCTTGATCAGGCCGATCGTGCCGACCTGCACGATGTCGTCCATGTCGTCGCCGCGGTCGCGGAAGCGCCGCGCCGCGAACCGGACCAGCGACATGTTCATCTCGATGAGGGTGTTCCGCGCGTACTGGTGGTCGGGCGTGCCCTCCTCGAGAACCGTCAGCCGGTCGAGGAAGAGTTTCGACATGGCCCGTGCGTCCGAGGGCGCGACACTGCTCGGGTCGCTGATCTGCGGGAGTCCGTCCACGACGGCCTTCTCCACTCCCGACCGGACCACCGTCCTGCTGACGTCCGCGATCACGATGCCTCCTCAACCCCTCGAACGGCGTGTACCCGTGTGCTGCGGTTCGGGTACCCGGTCCCGCGCCGGGCATGCCACCTGATTCCGGGGTGACGTAAATCTGTGGGCCGGGTCGCGTAGGACCGGCACGTCCGGGCAGACACACAGGGACCAGTGAGGCCTACGGGGTGATCGTACGTGTACAGCCTTCAAACGGGTGACGAAGGACAGGTACCCATCGCCGCACACGGCGGCGGGACCCTTCCCGCGTCCATCGGCGAGGCGCGTGACATGGCCCGTGCCCGTCTGACCGGACTCGATCCCGAACGGGTCGAGGACTGCCTGCTGGTGGTCTCCGAACTCGTCACCAACGCGTTCCGCTACGGCGACGGCGTCGCCGGCTTCGAGGTCCTGCCCGAGCCGGACGGCATCCGCGTCTCGGTCGGCGACCACAGCTCCCGGCTGCCCACCACGCCGCAGCCGGACGGCGGCTTCCTGCCCGGCGGCTACGGCTGGCGCCTGGTGCGCCGGCTGGCGCGGGACATCCGCGTGACCCTGCTCGCCCGGGGCGGCAAGGTCATCCAGGTCGTACTGCCGCGCTGAACGCGCGCGCCGCTCCGTCCCGTCCATCCCGCCTCCCCTCCTGTGCGCCTCGTCGTCCGGACACGTGTGCGTGGACCCACGGATCGCGGATACACGCACCGTAGACACGACAAGGGACCCGAAACAAGGTCAGATCCCCATTCCAGGACCCCCATGGGTCCCCAGGAGGCACACCATGACCACGGGCATCATCATCGGGGCGGTCGTCCTCGTACTCCTGATCGCCGCCGCGGCGCTGTACCTGACGCGCCGCGGGCAGGGGTCCGGACATCTGAGGCGCCGTTTCGGCCCCGAGTACGAACGGACGCTCGCCCGCCACGACGGCGACACGGCCGCCGCCGACAAGGAGCTGCAAGAACGCGTCGACCGCCACGGGCACCTGACGCAGCGCCCGCTGGAGGCCCGCAGGACCGAGGAGTACCGGGCCGAGTGGGCGGCCCTCCAGGAGCGGTTCGTGGACTCCCCCGCCCAGTCCGTGCGCGAGGCCGCCGGGCTGCTCGACCGGCTGGCCCGGGAGCGGGGATTCCCGGCGGCCGACTCCGGCGAGCAGATCGACGCGCTGTCGGTGCACCGCCCCCGCCACCTCCAGGCGTACCGCGACCTGCGCGGTGCCGCCGGTCCGGGGCGGCAGGACGGCGAGCGCCCCACGACCGACACCGAGAACCTGCGCGCCCGGCTGCTGGAGGCCCGCGCGCTCTTCGACGACCTCGTCGCGGAGGGCAAGGAGCCCCGGCACCCCGCGCGCGGCCGCCGCGACACCGCCCCGCGGGCCGGCACCCCGGCCGCGGGCACCGAGTCGGAAACCGAGACCGAGACGGGGAGCCACGCCTCCCACCGTTCGCATCTGCCCTCCGGGAGTGCCCGATGAAGCCCATGAACGAGACCGGCCACGACGACGCCACCGAGCCCAGGACCGTCGAGAAGATCGACGTCAAGAGCAATGACGTCACCCCCGGCACGGACAGGACCGGCCGGCGGCCCGAGCAGCCCTCGCAGGCCTCACAGCCCTCGCAGCCCTCGCAGTCCGGACGGACGAGCGAATCCGGTGCCGCGCGCGGTCCCGTGACACCTGATCGGACCGCCGAGCCGCGCGAGCCCGCCGAGCCGGAGCGTCCGGCGCGGGCCCCGCACACCCCGCGGGAGCCGGGTGCCCCCAAGGCGACGGCCGAGGACACCGACAAGCTGCGGCGCCGGCTCCAGCAGGCGGTCGGCGGCTTCGTCGACGAGCCGCGGCACGCGGTGGAGGAGGCCGACCACGTCCTGGAGGAGGCCACCGAACGGCTCGTCCGGGAGCTGGAGACCAAGCGCCACGAACTGCGCGCGGGCTGGGACGGCGGCCAGAGCCGCACCGACTCCGACACCGAGAAGCTGCGGCTGGCCCTGCAGGGCTACCGCGAGCTGGTGGACCGGGTTCTGCACGTCTGACCCCGCGTCACCCGTACGGAGGAAAGCCGTCGCGCATCGCGGCGGCTTTCGCCGTGCCCGCCTCCTCCCACGCCGTCAGTCGCCTTTGG
The DNA here is from genome assembly GCF_040644455.1 of Streptomyces sp. NPDC046977. NCBI lineage: Bacteria > Bacillati > Actinomycetota > Actinomycetes > Kitasatosporales > Streptomycetaceae > Streptomyces > Streptomyces sp. NPDC046977. Next base: position 147,773 of record NZ_JBEYWO010000020.1, on the reverse strand, counting down.
CGTGGCCGGTCCGCGCCCACAGCGGCAGCCCGTACCAGCAGGCCAGATACCAGACGGCCACCCCGGCCACGACGTAGGGGACGTAGGCGCCGTGCGTCGCCACCCGCAGCACGAGCAGCACCGCCGAGGCCATCGTGGCCAGCAGGAGGACGAGCCCGGCGAACGTCAGCCGCGAGGCCCAACGCACGCTCTGCGGCTTGATCCGCCGGCCGGCCACGATCCGATGGAAGGACACCGGGCCGATCAGCGCCCCGGTCGCCGTCGCACCGAGCACCACGGTGACGATGTAGATGGTGTGGTCCACGACGCCCAGCCGCTGGTAGTGCGGGGTGAAGACCACGGTGAGCAGGAAGCCGAAGAGGATCTGCACGCCGGTCTGGGCGACCCGGACCTCCTGGATCAGCTCACTCCACATGCGGTCCGCGCGTTCGTCCTCCGTCTCGTGCCGGCCTCGTCCTTCGTGTCCGTCCCCGGTGTCGGCCATCGTTCCCTCCCGGTTCCTCTGCGCGCGGCTTCGAGCGATATGTGCTTAATATGCGTTTCGCTGAGCTATGTAACATCTCATCAGATTGGGACGACCGATGGCGAAGACGTACCTTCTCCGCGGCACCGCCGCCGCCTGCCTGGCGGCCGCGGCACTCGCGTGGCCGGCCTCGGCCGCGGCCGCCACCACCCCGGCCCGCCCGGCGGCGGTCCCCTCCGTCGTGCAGGACGACGGAAACGGCAACGGCGACGGCCGGGATCGGGGTGACGACGACAACCGCGGCGACTACAACCGCGACGACTTCGGCCGCGACGACGACCGTGGCGACGGACGTGACGGCGGACGTGACGGTGGACGCGGTGACGGCCGGGGCGGACGCGACGACGACCGGGGCGACGGACGCGACGGCGGACGCGGCGACGACCGCGGTGACGGCCGAGGCGGACGCGACGGACGCGACGGCGGACGCGGCGACGACCGGGGCGACGGGCGCGACGGACGTGGCGGACGCGGCGACGACCGCTGCGACGACGACCGCGGCTACGGGCGCGACGGACGTGACGGCGGACGCGGTGACCGGCGCGGTGGACGTGACGACCGCTGCCGCGACGACCGCGGCGGACGCGGCGACCACGGCCGGCACCACTGCAAGTGCGGCCGGCACCACCACGGCCGGGGCGGCCACGGCGGCCACGGCGGTGGCGGCAACTACGGCGGTGGCGGCGGCGGCAACTTCGGTGGCGGCGGCGGTGGCGGCATCGGAGGGATCGGTGGCGTCGGCGGCGTCGGCGGCTTCCCCGACAAGGACGCCGCGGTCGCCCCGGTCGCGGCCGGCCAGGGTGTCAGCAACCGCTCGCTGTTCGACCCGAGCCTGCTCGACGTGCTCTGAGCCGCCCGGCACACGACGGTCCGGCCGCCCCCTCGCGGGGCGGCCGGACCGTCGTGCTGTCACCACTCGATCCGGTCCACACCCTCGGTGTCCGTGGCGCCGGGAAGCCCGGCGACGATCCCCGCAACGACCGTCCGCGCCCGGCGCGTCCACGCGGGCCGGCCTCCCGGACAACGGCCCGCGCTGTTTCACCGGCCGGGTACGGGGCAGCCGACGGCTGCCGGGGGACCCCGGTACACAGGCCCGGTTCAGGGAGGTCGGCCATGGGGACGACGGGAGCGGCCGCCGCGGTGCGGCCCGGCAGTGCGGGGCGGCGCGCGATCCGGGCCGGCGCACGCGCGGGACTGACGGCCCGTGGGGTCATCTACGCACTGACCGGTGTGCTCGCCCTGCGCATCGCCTTCGACGGTTCCTCGCAGCAGGCCGACCGCGGTGGCGCGGTGGCCGAGCTGGCGGCCCAGCCCCTCGGCGGATTCCTGGTCTGGGCCCTGACGGCGGGACTCGCCGGAATGGCCCTGTGGCGGCTGTCGGAGGCCGCCTTCGGGGCGGCCGGGCCGGACGGCGGCAAGGCGTCCAAGCGCGCGCAGTCGGCGGCCCGCGCGGTCTTCTACGGCTTCGTCACCTACTCGGTGGCCAGCTTCGCGGTGAACGGGGGGTCGGGCGGTTCCGGCGGCGGGGCCGGGGGGTCGAGCGACCGGACGTCCAAGGACGTCACCGCCGAGGTGCTGGGTTGGCCGATGGGCCGCTGGCTGGTCGGCGCGGCGGGCCTGGTCCTGGTGGGGGCGGGTGGCTGGATCGCCGTACGGGCGATGATGCGTCGCTTCCGCAAGCACCTGCGCATCGGCGCCATGTCGCCGCGCACCCGCCGGGTGGTCGAGGCCCTGGGCGTGGGCGGGGGCACCAGCCGCGGGGTGGTGTTCGCCGCCGCGGGCTGCTTCGCCGTCGTCGCCGCGGTGCGCTTCGACCCCGGCCGGGCCAAGGGGCTGGACGACACGCTGCGCACGTTCCGTGAGACGCCCGCCGGGCCCTGGCTGCTGGCGGCGGTCGCCGCGGGCCTGGTGCTGTTCGGCCTCTTCTCCGGTGCGATGGCGCGCTGGCGCGAGGTCTGAGGGACGGCCGGGGCACCGGCCGCCGGCCGGTCAGCGCCCCGGCAGTTTCACCACGGTGACGAAGAAGTCGTCGATCTGCCGGACGACCTCGATGAACCGCTCGAAGTCGACGGGCTTGGTGACATAGGCGTTGGCGTGCAGCTTGTAGCTGCGCACGATGTCCTCCTCGGCCTCGGAGGTGGTGAGGACGACGACCGGGATGTCGCACAGCGAGGCGTCGGCCTTGACGTCGGCCAGCACCTCGCGGCCGTCGTAGCGCGGCAGGTTGAGGTCGAGCAGGATCAGGCCCGGCCGGGGAGCGTCGGCGTGCTGCCCGCGGCGGTGCAGGAAGTCCAGCGCCTCCTCGCCGTCCCGCACGACGTGCAGGACGTTGCGGATCTTGTGCTCCTCGAAGGCCTCACGGGTCATCAGCTCGTCCCCGGCGTCGTCCTCGACCAGGAGGACGACGATCGGTTCCGGCTGGGGCGGCACGGTCATGGCGTCATTCCTCCAGTGCGGCGGGCCGCGTGGCGGCGGGCAGGGTGAAGCGGATGCGGGTGCCCTCGCGCGGCGCGGGGTCGAGCCAGATCCGGCCGCCGTGGTGCTCCACGATCTTCTTGCAGAGTGCCAGACCGATGCCGCTGCCGTTGCTCCCGGGCTCCCCCTCGCGCGGGCGCGGCACGACGCCGAAGACCTTCTCGGCGTAGGCGGGCGGTACGCCGATGCCGTTGTCGGTGACGGCGAAGGCGAGCAGGCCGTCCTCGTCCGGCCCGTCGGAGGTGATCGCGATCCGCGGTGCGCGCTGCGGCGAGCGGAAGGCGACGGCGTTGCCGAGCAGGTTCTGCCAGAGCATCGTCAGGAGGGTCGCGTCGCCGATCGTGCGGGGCAGGGACGACGGCCGCTCGACCGCGGCGCCGCACTCCCCGATCGGCCCGGCGAGGTTGGCCAGTGCCCGGTCCAGCGCGTCGTCCAGGGCGACCACGACATCGCCCTCGTCGGGGCGGCCCGAGCGCGCGAAGGCCAGCAGGTCGCCGAGGAGTACCTGCATGCGCTTGGCGCCGTCCACCGCGTAGGCGATGTACTGCAGCCCGCGCTCGTCGAGGCGGTCGCCGTAGCGCTTCTCCAGCAGCTGGCAGAAGGAGATGACCTTGCGCAGCGGTTCCCGCAGGTCGTGCGAGGCGACGTAGGCGAACTGCTGGAGCTCGCTCCCGGCGCCGCGCAGCTGCTCCTCCCGCTGCCGGGCCTGCGCCAGTTCGGCGGCGGCGGACGAGCGGGAGCCCTCCAGTTCGCGCAGTGCCTCGCGCAGCGGGGCGAGCTGCCGCAGCGCCCTGCGGTGCACGAGGACGGCGAGGCCCGCCGCGGCGAGCAGGAGGACGGCGAGCACGGCGGCGACGGCCCAGTACGGCACAGTGATTCCGGCCCGGTCGTCGCCCGCGGCGGCGGTGGTGCGCGGCGGGGCGGCCACGGCCCGGTGGCGTACGGCGGTGCCGATCGGGGCCCGTGCGGGGGCCGGGTCGCCGGCGGCGGCCGCGTACCCGGCCGGCCGGTCCGCCGCCCCGGCGGGCGAGGGCGGGAGGGCGGTGACACCGGCGACCGCGCCCGCCACCACGAACAGGGCGGCGGGGGCGAGGGCGATCCGGCAGGTACGGGTGGGCCGTGCGGGCCGTGCGCCGGTCATGACGCGGTGTCCCAGTCGAGGCGGACGACGGCGACGTCGTCGTCGAAGCCGCCGTGCCCGGCGGCCAGCGACTCGGCGCGGTCGATCAGGGTGTCGACGAACTCCGGCGCCGGAAGCCCGGCGTGCTCCCTGGCCAGGGTGAGCAGTCCGGTCTCACCGAGCCGCCCGTTGCCGGCCCGGCCCTCGAACAGGCCGTCCGTGAAGAGGGTGAGGGACTGCCCGGGGCGCAGGTCGAGCCGGCCCTCGGGCCAGTGCCCGGCGCCGGGGATCATCCCGAGGGCGGGGCCGCCGGGGGGTTCGGCGTACTCGACCTCGCCGTCCGGTGTGCCGCGCAGCAGCCCGTGGTGGCCGGCCCGCCACACCGACGCGCCGCGGCGGTCCGGGCTGAGGGTGAGCACCGTGGCGGTGGCGAAGATCTCGGGCGCCGCGCGCTCGGCGACCAGCACTTCTTCCAGCAGGGAGAGCTGGCGTGCGCCCTGGACGCCGCTGAGTACGAGGGTGCGCCAGGCGATGCGCAGGCCGACGCCGAGCGCGGCCTCGTCGGGGCCGTGGCCGGACACGTCGCCGATGACGGCGTGGACGACGCCCTCCGCGGTCTCCACGACGTCGAAGAAGTCGCCGCCCAGCAGGGCGTCGGCGCGGCCGGGGCGGTACCGCGCGGTGACCGTGACGTCCTTGGTGCGCAGCATCGGCAGCGGGAGCAGGCCGCGTTCCAGCCGGGCGTTCTCCTCGGCCCGCATCTGGCTGGCGCGCAGGGCGACGGCGGCGCGTTCGGACTGCTTGCGCTCGACGGCGTACCTCAGCGCCCGGCCGAGCAGCTCCGGGTCCACGCGTCCCTTGACGAGGTAGTCCTGGGCGCCGGCGGACACCGCCGCGAGGCCCGTGCGCTCCTCGGCCAGGCCGGTGAGCACGACGACCGCTGCCCGCTGGGTGAGGGCCAGGGCCCGGCCGAGGGCGGCCAGCCCCTGGCCGTCGGGGAGATGCAGGTCCAGCAGGACGCAGTCGGCGGGACGGGCGCCGAGGGCGTCGCCGGCCTCGGCGAGCGAGCGCACCCAGCGCAGGTCGACCGGCACACCGCTGTCGGCCACCAGTTCCTCGACCAGGAGTGCGTCGCCGGCGTCGTCCTCGACCAGGAGCACGGCGAGCCGCCGGCCCGTGCTGTCACCCGGTCTGGGGATCAACCCCCCAGGCGGAGTCAGGGTGTTGCCTTCCACATCGTCTCCCCACCCCAGCGATGCCCCTTGCGGGGCGATGGGATCGTACGCGAAGGACACCCTGGCCGGGCGGCCTTTGCCACACTGCGGATCATCTTCGATCATTGCCGTTGGGCAACAGTAATACCCTGCAACGGATACACGGCACGCACCCGGGTCGGGAACAGCCCGTTCAAGAAGTGAGGATGCCGTGCGCGGCTACGCGCTGTGGCTCCGCCCGTCCGTCACGGCCGGGACGGCGGCCAGGCCCGTGGCGGACGCCGCGCTCCGGAAGGCCGCCAGTCCCTCCAGCAGGGCGCGCCGGGCCCGCTCGGGCATCGCGGCGACGACGGTGGCGAGCTCCCGCTCACGGCGTTCGCGCAGCTCGGTCAGGAGCGCGGCCCCCCGGGGGGTGAGCCACAGGCGCACCTCGCGGCGCGAGGTCGGGCTGATGTCCCGGGTGAGGTACCCCACTGCCTGCAGCCGGTCGCAGAGCCGGCTCATCGCGGGCGGCGCGGCGCCCAGCACCTCGCACAGGGTGCGCAGGTTGGCGCCCTCGTTCCCCTCCAGCGCGAACAGCAGCCGCAGCTGCGAGGGCGGGACAGGCGGGTCCCCCGCGTCCCTGCCCCGGCCCCAGAGCACCTCCAGCGCCTCGACCATCGACGACGCCTCGGCGACGACGTCCCGGTCGGGCGGGCGGCTCGCGGACAAGGTCATCTCCTGGGCGTCATGTCCTGGGCCCGGAGCGGGCAGGAAACGGATATAGGGGTACACATCACGGCTCCCCTCGGCCCTGCCACCGTAACCGACCCTCCCCTCCTCCCAGAAGGACCCCCGCGAACCGGTGAACACCTCCGCTCTCCACGCCGCCGAGCGCGCCCTGCGCGCCGCCGCTCCCCATGCCCTCGCCGACACCGTCCGCCGGATCCTGCGGCAGCACTACGGGGCGGGCGCGGTGGACGTCCTGCTGGCCGACTACGGCCAGACCGTGCTGCAGCCGGTGGCTGCCCAGCCCGGCGGCGACGGCCTCGTACCGATTGCCGGCAGTCCGGCGGGCCGGGCCTTCGGGGCGCAGGAGCCGGTCACCGAGGCCGTCGCCGGCGGTGTGCTGCTGCACCTGCCGGTGAGCGTGCGCGGCGACCGCATCGGCGTGCTGAGCGCCGGGTTCCCGGCGGAGACCGGCCCGGTGGACGCCGGGACGGTCGCGGACCTCGGCGAGATCGCCGAGATGCTGGGCCATCACATCCTGGTCGCCGACCGCGACACCGACCTGTATCTGCGGGCCCGCCGCCGCGACCGTCTCACCCTCGCCGCCGAGATCCAGTGGCAGCTGCTGCCCGGGCACTCGCTGGCCCGCCCGGGGTACGCGCTCGGCGCCCAGCTGGAACCCGCGTACGACATCCACGGCGACAACTTCGACTGGTCGGCGTCGGAGGACGACCTGACGCTCACCGTCACCAACGGCATGGGCCAGGGGATCGACGCGGCCCTGCTGACCAGTCTCGCCGTCAGCGCGCTGCGCAACGCGCGGCGGGCCGGTGTCCCGCTGGCCGACCAGGCGGCCCTCGCCGACCAGGCGGTCTTCGCCCGGTACCGGGGCGAGAGCCATGTGTCGGTGCTGCTGATGCGCTTCGAGCCGGCCACGGGCACCGTCGACGTGGTCGACGCGGGATCGCCGCGCGTGTACCGGCTGCGGGACGGGGCCGTGGACACCGTCCCCTTCGAGCCGCAGATGCCGCTCGGCATGTTCGAGGACACCCCGTACGTCGTCCAGCGGTTCGAGGTGCGCTCGGGCGACCGGCTCCTCGTCGTCAGCGACGGGGTGTACGAGACCGCTTCCGCGTCCGGCGAGAGATACGGCGAACAGGCCCTGGCGCGGGCGATGCTGGCCACCCGGCTGGTGCCGCCGGCCGATGTGCCGCGGGCCGTGCTGCGCGAGCTCCCCGGCTACCGGGCGGTGGCCGACGCCGAGGACGACGCGCTCGTCCTGTGCCTGGACTGGGACCGGGCCGGGCACCCGGCTCCGTGAAGGGGGCCGTACGCTGCGGCAACGGCCGACGGCGGCACGCGCGACCGGTCATACTGGTGTCATGACCAGGGCGGCGAGCGAGAGAGCGAGATCCCGCGCATGACGCAGTCCCGGGCCGCACGCCAGGAGGCGCCCGCAGCGGACGAACCGCGCCTGACGGTCGACGAGTTCGCGGCGCGCGCGGGGACGACCGTCCGCACGGTCCGGTTCTACAGCGCCAAGGGCCTGCTGCCGCCGCCGGAACTCGGCTCGCGCCGCGTCGGTCTCTACGGGCCGGACCATCTCGCGCGGCTGGCGCTGATCGAGGAGTTGCAGCACCAGGGGCTGACCCTCGCCGCCATCGGCCGCTACCTCGACCAGCTGCCCGGCGACATCACCCCGCAGGACCTCGCCCTGCACCGGGCGCTGGTGGCCACCTGGATGCCGGACACCGCGGAGGAGGTCCCGCGCGCCCGGCTGGAGCAGCGGGCCGGACGGGAACTGAGCGGCCACGACCTGGACCGGCTGGCCGCGATGGGGGTGCTGCACCCCACCGCGGACCCGGAGGTCCTGCTGGTCAACCCGGCGATGCTGCACCTGGGGGTGCGTCTGCTGGACGTGCCGATCCCGCTGGAGACGGTGCTGGCCACCCGGGAGATCGTGCTCAAGCACGCCCGCGCGGTCGCGCACGAGCTGCACCGGCTCTTCCAGCGCGAGGTGTGGCAGCCGTACGTGGCCGGGGAGCCCGACCGGGAGGACCGGGCGCGGATGCGCAGCCTCACCGAGGACCTCCAGCCGATGGTCGTGCAGGCCCTGGTCACCGCCTTCCAGCGGTCGCTGGCGGAGGAACTGCGGGCGACGGCGGCAGGGTTGGGCGGCACGGAGAGATGAGCCCCCGGGGGCGGCGGGCGCCGCCCCCGGAGGTGTGCGGGTCAGCCGTCGGTGAAGGTCCCACCGCGTTCGGCCGTGCGCACCAGCAGTCCGGGCGCCGCGAAGCGCTCGCCGTACGCGGCCCGCAGCTCCTCGGCGCGCGCGAGGAAGCCGGCCGGGCCGCCGGGGTAGCCGTTGATGTACTGCAGGACGCCGCCGGTCCAGGCCGGGAAGCCGATGCCGAGGATGGACCCGATGTTGGCGTCGGCGACTGAGACGAGGACGTTCTCCTCCAGGCAGCGGACGGAGTCCAGCGCCTCGACGAAGAGCATGCGCTCCTTGAGGTCCTCGAAGGGCACCTCCGCGGCACCGGGCCGGGTGAAGTGCTCGCGCAGCCCGGGCCACAGGCCCGTCCGCCTGCCGTCGGCATACTCGTAGAAGCCGGCTCCCCCGCTGCGTCCGGGACGGCCGAACTCGTCGACCATGCGGTCGATGACGGCGTCGGCGGGGTGCGGCTGCCAGCTGCCGCCGGCCTCCTCCACCGCGCGCCGCGACTCGTCGCGGATCTTGCGGGGCAGGGTGAGCGTCAGCTCGTCCATCAGCGACAGGACCTTGGCGGGGTAGCCCGCCTGGGCCGCGGCCTGCTCGACGGTGGCGGGGTCGACACCCTCGCCGACCATGGCGACGCCCTCATTGATGAAGTGCCCGATGACGCGCGAGGTGAAGAAGCCGCGCGAGTCGTTGACCACGATCGGGGTCTTGCGGATCTGCCGCACCAGGTCGAAGGCGCGGGCCAGCGCCTCGTCGCCCGTGCGGGCGCCCTTGATGATCTCCACCAGCGGCATCTTGTCGACCGGCGAGAAGAAGTGCAGGCCGACGAAGTCCTCGCGGCGCTGCACCCCTTCGGCGAGTAGCGTGATCGGCAGCGTGGAGGTGTTGGAGCACAGCAGGGCGTCGGGGGCGACGATGCCCTCGATCTCCTGGAAGACCTTGTGCTTCAGGGCCGGGTCCTCGAAGACCGCCTCGATGACGGCGTCGCAGCCCGCCAGGTCCTGCGGATCGGCGGTGGGGTGGATCCGGGCGAGCAGCGCGTCGCGCTTCTCCTGCGTCGTACGGCCCTTCGCCAGGGCCATGTCGAGCAGTCCCGCGGAGTACGCCTTGCCGCGCTCGGCGGCCTCGGCGGTGACGTCCTTGAGGACGACCTCGATACCGGCCTTGGCGCAGGTGTAGGCGATGCCCGCGCCCATCATGCCCGCGCCGAGGACGGCGACCTTGGTGACGGTGCGGGACGGGACGTCCTTGGGGCGGCTGGCACCGGAGTTGACGGCCTGCATGTCGAAGAAGAACGCCTGGATCATGTTCTTCGCGATGGGCCCGGTGACCAGCTCGGTGAAGTAGCGGGACTCGATGGTGAAGGCGGTGTCGATGTCGACCTGGGCGCTCTCCACGGCGGTGGCGAGGATGTTGCGCTGGGCCGGGTAGGGCGCGCCCGCGAGCTGCTTGCGCAGGTTGGCCGGGAAGGCGGGCAGGTTGGCGGCGAGGGCGGGGGTGCTGGGGGTGCCGCCGGGGATGCGGTAGCCCTTGGTGTCCCAGGGCTGCGCCGACTCGGGGTGCGCGTCGATGAAGGCGCGCGCCTTGGCGAGCATGTCCTCGCGGTCGGCGGCCACTTCGTGGACCAGGCCGTTCTCCAGGGCGCGCTTCGGGTCGTACTGGGTGCCCTGGAGCAGCACCTTCAGGAGCGCGTCGGTGATGCCGAGCAGCCGGACGGTGCGGACGACGCCGCCGCCTCCGGGGAGCAGGCCGAGCGTCGCCTCCGGCAGGCCGATCTTCGAGCCGGGCGCGTCGAGCGCGACGCGGTGGTGGCAGGCGAGCGCGATCTCGTAACCGCCGCCGAGGGCCGCGCCGTTGACGGCGGCGACAACCGGCTTGCCGAGGGTCTCGATGCGGCGCAGGTCGCGCTTGATCGCCATGCCGGCCTCGAAGATCTGCGGCGCGTCCTCGGGCCCGGCCTTGATCATGTCCTTGAGGTCGCCGCCGGCGAAGAAGGTCTTCTTGGCCGAGGTGACGACGACGCCGCGGACGGAGTCGCGCTCCGCTTCCAGGCGGTCGGCGACGGCCCGCAGGGACTCCCTGAAAGCCTGGTTCATGGTGTTCGCGGACTGGTTCGGGTCGTCGAGGACGAGGGTGACGACGCCGGTCTCGTCCTGCTCCCAGCGGATGGTGGTGTTCGTCGGAAGAGCGGTCATGTTCGGTCGGCTCCGTTGCGGGGTGCGGGACAGGAGGTCAGAGGCGTTCGACGACGGTGGCGATGCCCATGCCGCCGCCGACGCACAGCGTGGCGAGTCCGTACCGCTGGTCGCGGCGCTCCAGTTCGTCGATCAGGGTGCCCAGGATCATGGCGCCGGTGGCGCCGAGGGGGTGGCCGAGCGCGATGGCGCCGCCGTTGACGTTGACCTTGTCGTGGCTCAGGCCCATCTCCCGCATGAAGCGCAGGACGACGGCGGCGAAGGCCTCGTTGATCTCCACGAGGTCGATGTCGTCGATGGTGAGCCCGGCCTTGGCGAGCGCCTTGCGGCTGGCGGGAGCGGGGCCGGTGAGCATGATGGTGGGGTCGGAGCCGGAGACCGCGGCGGAGAGGATCCGGGCGCGCGGGGTCAGCCCGTAGCGCTCGCCGGTCTCGCGGTTGCCGATGGCGACCAGGGCCGCGCCGTCGACGATGCCGGAGGAGTTGCCCGCGTGGTGGACGTGGTCGATCTTCTCGACCCAGTGGTACTTCTGCAGGGCGACGGCGTCAAAGCCGCCCGCCTCGCCGATCGTGGCGAAGGAGGGCTTGAGGCCGGCCAGGCTCTCCGCGGTGGTGCCGGGGCGGATGTGCTCGTCGCGGTCGAGGACGACCAGCCCGTTGCGGTCCAGGACGGGGACGACGGACCGGTCGAAGCGGCCCTCCTTCCACGCCTCGACGGCGCGGGCCTGGGACTCGGCGGCGTAGCTGTCCACGTCGTGGCGGCTGAGGCCCTCGAGGGTGGCGATGAGGTCGGCGCCGACGCCCTGGGGGACGAAACGGGTGGTCCAGCTGGTCATCGGGTCCATGGCCCAGGGGCCGCCGTCGGAGCCCATGGGGACGCGGGACATCGACTCCACGCCGCCGGCCAGCACCAGGTCCTCCCAGCCGGAACGGATCTTTGCGGCGGCCATGTTCACGGCCTCCAGGCCGGAGGCGCAGAACCGGTTCTCCTGGACCCCGGCCACCGTCTCCGGCAGACCGGCGGCGATCGCGGCGGTCTTGGCGATGTCGGAGCCCTGGTCGCCGATCGGGGTCACGACGCCGAGGACGACGTCGTCGATCGCGGCCGGGTCGAGACCGGGCAGGCGGCGCCGCAGCTCGTCGATGAGCCCGGTGACCAGGTCGACGGGCTTGGTGCCGTGCAGGGAGCCATTGGCCTTGCCGCGCCCGCGCGGGGTGCGGATGGCCTCGTAGACGTAGGCGTCGGTGCTCAACGTCGGATGCCTTTCGGTGAGGGTGGTGGGGGGGGGCCGGGCGGGTCGGTGCCCGGCGTGCGCGCCCGCGGGTCGTGCGGGTCAGTCCAGCAGCGATCGGCCGATGATCTCCTTCATGATCTCCGTGGTGCCTCCGTAGATGGTCTGGACACGGCCGTCGGTGAATGCCCTCGCCACCGGGAACTCGGCCATGTAGCCGTATCCACCGTGCAGTTGGAGGCAGCGGTCGGCGACCCGCTTCTGCAGTTCCGTCGCCCACCACTTGGCCATCGACGCGTGCACGGCGTCGAGCCGGCCGGCGGCGTGCTCCGTCACGCAGCGGTCCGTGAACGCCCGGGTGACCGCGCACTCGGTCGCCATCTCGGCTATCTCGAAGCGGATGTGCTGGTGCCGGGCGAGCGGGCGGCCGAAGGCCTCGCGCTCCTTGACGTACCGGGTGGTGATCTCCAGCAGGTGCTCGGCGGCGGCCGCCGCGGCGACGGCGATGCCCAGGCGCTCCTGGGCGAGGTTCGCCATCAGGTGGAAGAACGCCTGGTTCTCGGCGCCGAGCAGGTTCTCCTTCGGCACGCGCACATCGGTGAAGAAGAGCTCGGCGGTGTCCTGCGCCTTCTGCCCGATCTTGTCGAGGTTGCGCCCGCGCTCGAAGCCGGGCATGCCGCGTTCGACGACCAGCAGGCTCAGGCCCCGCGCCCCGCCCTCGGGCGTGGTGCGGGCGACCACCACGACCAGGTCGGCGAGGATGCCGTTGGAGATGAAGGTCTTCGCGCCGTTCAGGACCCAGTGGTCGCCCGCGTCCACCGCGGTCGTGCGGATGCCCTGGAGGTCCGAGCCGGCGCCGGGCTCGGTCATGGCGATCGCGGTGATCAGCTCGCCGCTGCAGAACCCGGGCAGCCAGCGGCGCTTCTGCTCCTCGGTGGCGAGCCCCGTCAGATACGGGCCGACGACGTCGTTGTGCAGGCCGAGGGCGAGACCGTGCGCCCCGGCACGGGCGAACTCCTCGGCCAGGACGACCGCGTAACGGAAGTCGTCGGTGCCCCCGCCGCCGTACTCCTCGGGCACGGCGATGCCCAGCAGCCCCTGGCGGCCCGCCGCGAGCCATGCCTCGCGGTCGACGATGCCCGCCTTCTCCCACCGCTCGTGGTGCGGCAGGACCTCCTTGGCGAGGAACGTCCGCACCGTCGCCCCGAACGCCTCGTGCTCGGCCGAGAAGAGCTCGCGCTGCATGCTGCCCGCCTTCCGGGAGGGACGTCGTGGTCGGTCAGGGGTCAGGGCCGGGTGGACCGGTCGGCCTCGGTGGCCAGCGCCGGGACGTCCCAGTCGCGGGCGACCTCGGCGGTGTGGGCGCCGGGCCGCGCCGGCGGCCGGCGCAGGCTCGCGGGGGTGGCGGAGAAACGGGGGGCCGGCGCGGGCTGGGTGATGCCGCCGGTCGTGACAAAGGTGGTGCGGGCGGCCAGGTGCGGGTGCTCGGCCGCCTCGTACAACGACAGTACCGGCGCGACACACGCGTCGCTGCCCTCGAACAGCTCGGTCCACTCCTTGCGGGTACGCGTGGCGAAGCGCTCCGCGATCAGCGACCGCAGTTCGTCCCAGCGCGCGAGGTCGCCGCGGTCGGGCGCGTCGTCGGGCAGCCCGAGCAGCCGGGCGAACTCGGCGTAGAAGGCGGGCTCCAGGGCGCCGACCGTCATCCAGGCGCCGTCGGCGGTCTCGTAGACCGCGTAGTACGGGCAGCCGCCGTCCAGCAGATTGGCGGCACGGCGGTCCTGCCAGGCGCCCGCGGAGAGCATGCCCCAGATCATCGCGCCGAGGTGGGCGGCGCCGTCCACGATGGCGGCGTCCACGACCTGGCCCGCCCCCGTGGCGCGGGCGTGGTGGAGCGCGGCGAGCACGCCGGTCACCAGGTAGAGGGAGCCGCCCGCGTAGTCGCCGAGCAGATTGGCCGGGACGGCGGGCGGGCCTCCCGCGGAGCCGATCATGCCGAGGGTGCCCGCGGTGGCGATGTAGCCGATGTCGTGTCCCGCGCTCGCGGCCAGCGGCCCGTCCTGGCCCCAGCCGGTCATCCGGCCGTAGACGAGGCGGGGGTTGCGGGCATGGCAGGCGGCCGGGCCGACGCCCAGGCGCTCGGCGACGCCGGGGCGGTTGCCCTCCAGCAGGATGTCGGCCCGCTCGGCGAGACCGAGGACGAGCGCGGCACCGCCCTGGTCCTTGAGATCGATCACGACGGAGCGCTTGTTGCGATTGGTGAGATCGTGGTCCGGGTCGACGCCGAGGCGCGCGCCGCCGGGCCGGTCCACGCGGACGACGTCGGCGCCCAGGTCGGCGAGGAGCATCGAGGCGAAGGGAGCCGGTCCGATCCCGGCGAGTTCCACGACGCGCACCCCGGCGAGCGGGCCGCCCGCGTCCGGTCCGGGCGGATCGTTGCGTCCCTCGGCCATCGTTCCTCCGGCCCCGTCGACGGGACATGACAGTAATGGTGTAACACTGACGATGCTATGGAGACCCGGAGCGGGTGACAAGGGGTGACGGACGTGGCACGGCCGGATGACGACGTACGGGTGAAGGACCTCTGGCGGGAACTGGGGCTGCCGGGGATCGTCGACGTGCACACGCACTTCATGCCGGAGCGCGTGCTGGCCAAGGTGTGGGCGTACTTCGACGGCGTGGGCCCGCTGACGGGGCGGCCGTGGCCCATCGCGTACCGGGCGGACGAGGAGGAGCGTGTCGCCGCGCTGCGCTCGTTCGGCGTCCGGGCCTTCACCTCGATGCTCTACCCGCACAAGCCCGCCATGGCCGCCTGGCTCAACGCCTGGGCGGCGGACTTCGCGGCGCGCACGCCGGACTGCCTGCACACCGCGACCTTCTTCCCCGAACCGGAAGCGGCGCACTATGTGGGGCAGGCGCTGGAGTCCGGCGCGCGGGTCTTCAAGTGCCACGTCCAGGTGGGCGGCTTCGACCCCAACGACCCCCTGCTGGACGACGTGTGGGGGCTGCTCGCGGAGACCGGCGTCCCCGTCGTCACGCACTGCGGATCCGGCCCGGTGCCCGGCCGCCACACCGGCCCCGAGCCGGTCCGCCGGCTGCTGGCCCGGCACCCGCGGCTGCGCCTGGTCGTCGCCCACATGGGCATGCCCGAGTACGGGGACTTCCTCGGCCTGGCGGCCCGTCACCCCGGCGTGCACCTCGACACGACGATGGCCTTCACCGACTTCGCCGAGGCCGACGCCCCGTTCCCGGCCGCGCTGCGCGGGCAGCTGGCGGACCTCGGCGACCGCGTGCTGTTCGGCAGCGACTTCCCCAACATCCCGTACTCCTACCTGGAGGCGGTGGAGGCGATCACCCGGCTCGGCCTTGGCGACGCCTGGGTCCGGGGTGTCCTGCACGACAACGCGGCCCGTCTGTTCACCCTCGACTGAGCGCCCTCCGGGCCCCCTGACCATGGGGCGGCGGCGTGGAGGGCGGGCCCGCCGGGTGGCCACTCCATGTCGTCGAGGCCGGTGGCGGTGCCGCGCAGTGTGCTGTGGCGGATTCCGCGGTTGGCCAGGTAGGCGGCGGCTCTGTCGCAGGCCCGCTGGACTGCGGCGGCGGGTTGCCGGACGACGCAGCGGTAGGTGGAATTGCGTGCCTGCAGCTCGTAGATGAGGGTTCCTTCGTCGGTCAACGTGGCGTTGAGGAGGTTGTGTTCGGCGGCGTTCCCGATGAGTGCTGCACTCGGGCTTCGTTCTCGGTGAGCAGGGTGGCCAGTCCGTCGAGGAGGCGTTCGAGGCCGAAGGTGAAGCGGTCGTCCATGGACGGGGCGGTGAGGTCGCCGGCCAGGGCGACGAGGTTCGGGAAGGTCGTTTCCGGCAGTCCGCGCAGTCGGTCGGCCGCCGCCTGGGCGACTTCGGAACGGCTGGCGCCCTCGGTCTCGGATGCGGAGATGGGTGACTGTTCCTGGAGCACGAAGCCTTGGACGAAGGCACCGAGAAGGTAGTTGGCCAGGGCGGCGTCGGCGTCGGTGAATCCGGCTTCACGTAGCCGGTCCAATTGCTCTTCCATGAGACGCAGCAGGTTCGGGCCGAGTGCGAGCCGTCCTGCGACGACCTTGGCGGAGTCGCGTTTGGCCAGCAGGTGCCGTCGGTAACGCAGCGAGTACTCGCGGAGCTGCTCCCGCCAGTCGCCCTGTCTGGGGGGCGCCTCGGCATCAGCCATGAGCTCGTCGGTGAGTAGGTCCAGTAGCTGTTCCTTGTTGCGGACGTGCCAGTACAGGGAGGCTGCCTTCACTCCCAGTTCGGCGGCGACCTTGCGCATCGACAGCCCGCTGATGCCTTCACGTTCCAGCACTCGCAGGGCCGCCGCCACGAGGGTCTGGCGGGTCAGCCCCGGCTGTGCAGCGCCCTCGGCTGCGCTGTCCCGTGCCATCGGCCACCTCCGTCGAAGAAATCCGGCTTGCAATCTAACACCGTTAGGGGCAAGCTTTCGATTCCGATCGGCAAACTAACACTGTTAGGGTCTGTGATGGAGGAGTTCACCTCCCGGCGCAAGGGGCTCGTGCTTGCCACCTTGTGCGCCACGATGTTCATGGCGATGCTCGACAACGTCATCGTCAACAACGCCCTGCCCCGCATCGGGCAACAGCTGCACGCCGGTGTCAGCGGACTGCAGTGGGTGGTCGAGGGCTACAGCCTCGTCTATGCCGCCATCCTGCTCACCGGCGGCACACTCGGCGACCGATACGGCCGCAAACTGATCTTCCTCACCGGACTGGCGCTGTTCACGGCAGGGTCAGCGGCCGCGGCACTGTCCGGGACAGTCGGCCTACTGATCGCCGCACGGATGCTGCAGGGACTCGGCGCGGCACTGCTCACCCCGGGCAGCCTGTCGATTCTGCGGCACGTCTTCACCGATGAAAAGGAGCGGGCCCGGGCGGTCGGGCTCTGGTCCGGCGTCTCCGCCCTGGGCCTGGCGATCGGCCCGGTCCTGGGCGGGCCGATGGTGGATGCGTTCGGATGGGCCAGTGTGTTCTGGATCAACGTCCCGATCGGAGTGGCAGGGCTGCTGCTCGCCGCCCGAGCGCTCCCGGAGTTCGCAGGCAGGGCCAGGCGAGTGGACCTTCCGGGCCAGCTGCTCTCGGTGCTCGGCTTCGGCGCCCTGGTCTACGCACTCATCGAAGGACCGGCCCGCGGCTGGACCGACACCCGTGTCCTGACCCTCGCAACAGTGGCGACAGCGGCCCTGACGGCCTTCGTCGCGGTCGAACTCCGCACCACCGACCCCATGCTCGACCTGCACTTTTTCCGGGACCCGGTGCTCAGCGGAGCCGGGGTGACCGGATTCGTGATCAGCTTCGGCATGTTCGGGGCGTCGTTCTTCCTGCCGTTGCTCATGCAGGACGTGATGGGATGGGCGCCGTCGAGCGCGGGCCTGGCAGGGCTGCCCATGACCGCGATGATCGTCGTCGCCGCGCCGTTGTCCGGCACACTCACCGCGCGCTGCGGCCCCCGGATTCCGCTGGTGACCGGCCTGACCCTGTGCGCGGCGGCTCTCGCCGGCCTCTCGCTCTACGGTCAGCACGCCCGCTACCCGGAGTATCTGTGGGTGTTGCTCGCCATGGGAACCGGCATGGGAATGACCTTCACACCGGTGTCCGTCACCGTCATGAAACGCGTCCCTCTCACCCAGGCCGGTATGGCCTCCGCGACCCTCAACATGCTGCGCGAGATCGGCGGCGTCGTCGGCGTCGCCGCCCTGGGAGCCGTTCTCACCAGCCGTCTGGCCGCCACGTTGACCGGATCGCTCGACCGGCTCGGCGTTCCCCCTGAAGCCCGCCAGGGCATCGCAGACTCGGCCGCCGGCACCGGTGCAGACGCAATCCAGATCCTGCCCGCACCCGTCCACGACGCCGTGAACGCCGCCTTCGTCGAAGGGCTCCATCTGGCGCTGCGCTGCGGCGGCGCGGCCATGGCCACCGCAGCTGTGCTCGTGGCCGTCCTGCTCCGCTCGACATCGAGCCAGGTCACCGAGCCCGCCGACGAACCGGTACAGCAAGACGAACCGGCTTATCGGTAAGAGGAGGACAAGCGGGGGGATGGGGCGGGCGACGGCGGTTGTGATGCTGGACGAGGCCACTCGCAGGCGGTTGGAGCGGACCGTCGCGTCCGCATCCGGGCAGGTCCGGCAGGTACTACGGGCCAGGATCGTGCTGGGCGCGGCGGACGGACCGACGAACAGCCAGATCGCTGTTGCCTGCGCCACCAGCCCGACAGTAGGCAAGTGGCGTGGACGGTTCGCGGCCCGCGGCATGGACGGCATGCACGATGCCGAGCGGTCGGGACGGCCGAGATCGTACGGACCCGAGGTGCGGGTGGCGATCATGGCCACAGCGAGCGGCGCGGGCCCCATCCGGAGGCGACCTGGTCGCATCGGGCCATCGCCCGGAAGGTGGCCGGCACCTGCTTCGCGCCCGTCTCCGCTTCCCGGCTCGGTCGGATCCTGGCGGATCTGGACCTGAAGCCGCGCAAGGTCCGCGGCCGGCTCACCCGCCGGGACACCCCCGACTTTGGCAGCGCGCCGAGAGACCCACCTGTCAACAACCTTCGTCAGTTTTAGACGTAGACCATGGCCAGAAGGTGATCCGTCGGTCCGTAGTCGATCTTCCAGTCGGCGTAGATCCCGCAGAATCCGTCCTTGATACACCGAAGGCCCAGGGTCACCCAGCGCACCGAGCCGTCGTCGCCGAGCGAGAACGCGACCGCGGCCTCGAACTCCTCGCTTCCACACGGGCAGCCGGCCGCACCGGGCTCGTCGTCCTCCCAGGACTCCTCGTTCCAGTACTCCTCACTGTCAGCAATGAACGCGCGGGCGCCACAGCCCGAACACTCCCGTTCCGCTCCGGACTCGTTGACCAGCGCGAAGAACACGCGCACGCCACACCCCTCGCAGACGCAAGGAGCGATCTTCGCGGGGCGGCCGTCGACCGCACCCCGCAGGAACGCGGCGAGCTCAGCGGAGACACCCTCGCCAATCCGATCACCAACATGCACGGACACATCGTTGCAGGCACCCGACCAGCTTGACCGAACGCATGAGGCCCCCGCACGGCGGAGAGCCGCACATGCCCGGGGCCGGGGCGGGATCGCCCCCGCGCGACACGTTCGGGCGGTGCGGCGCGCGGGTGGGGGGTCGGGCGGCGCACGATGGGGTGTCACGATCGTCAGGCCACCCCCGGGAGCCCAGCCCGATGACACGCCGCACGCCCCGTCCGCACTGGCTGTTCGGCGACCAGTTGGGGCCGCATTTCCTCGACCCCGCGGGCGGTGGGCCCGATCCCGGGGCGCCCGTGGTGATGATCGAGGCGCGCTCGGTCCTCGCGCGCCGCCGCTTCCACCGGGCCAAGGCCCACCTGGTGCTCTCGGCGATGCGCCACCGCGCCGCGGAACTCGGCGACCGGGTCCACTACGTGCGGGCCGAGACCTACGCCGAGGGACTGCGCAAAGCGGTCGGCAAGGGGCCGGTGACCGTCTGCCGTCCGACCTCGCGCGCCGCGCTCGGCCTGGTGACCTCGCTGGACGGGGTCGAGGTGCTGCCCGACCGCGGCTTCCTGGTGCCCGCGGCCGACTTCGCCGCGTGGGTGGACGGCAGGGAGGGCGGGCGGCTGCGGCTGGAGGACTTCTACCGCTGGGTGCGCCGCTCGCACGACCTGCTCATGGACGGCGACCAGCCGGTCGGCGGCCGCTGGAACCTCGACCACGACAACCGCGAGCCCCCGCCGCGCGACCGCCGTGGCGCCGCGCTCGGCGCCCCGGAGCCGTGGCTGCCCGGCGAGGACGCCGTCGACGAGGAGGTGCGGCACGACCTGGACCGCTGGGAACGCGACGGCCTGGTCCGCTTCGTCGGCCGGGACGGGCCGCGGCGCTTCGCCGCCACCCGCCGGGAGGCGCTCGCCGCGCTGCGCCGGTTCACCACCCACCGGCTGCCGGACTTCGGCCGCCACGAGGACGCGATGCTGGCCGGCGACCCGGTCATGAGCCACAGCCTGCTCTCGGCGCCGCTCAATCTGGGCCTGATCCATCCGGCCGAGTGCCTGGACCGGGCCGAGCGGGCGCTGCGGTCCGGAAAGGCGCCGCTGAACAGCGTGGAGGGCTTCGTCCGGCAGATCGCCGGCTGGCGGGAGTATGTCTGGCACCTGTACTGGCACTTCGGTCCCGACTACCGGCACCGCAACGCGCTGCGCCACCGCGCCCCGCTGCCGGACTGGTTCCTCGACCTGGACGCGGACGCGGTGCGGGCCCGCTGCCTGGCGACGGTGCTGGCCCAGGTCCGGGACACCGGCTGGACGCATCACATCCCGCGGCTGATGGTGCTGGGCAGCCACGCACTTCAGCGCGGCTGGGACCCGGAGCAACTCACCGACTGGTTCCACCGCTGCTTCGTCGACGGCTACGACTGGGTCATGGCCCCGAATGTGACCGGCATGTCGCAGTTCGCGGACGGCGGCCTGATGACGACCAAGCCGTACACCTCCGGCGGCGCGTACATCCACCGCATGAGCGACCTGTGCGACGGCTGTATCTACCGCCCGACGGAGCGGACCGGGGAGCGGGCCTGCCCGTACACCACCGGCTACTGGTCCTTCCTGCACCGGCACCGCGCCCGGCTGGCGTCAAACCACCGCACCGCGCGGGCAGTTCAGGGGCTGGACCGGCTCGGCGACCTCCCCGACGTGCTGGCCCGGGAGGCCGGGCGCGGCGACGGGCCTCCGTAACGGGCCCCGTGACCGACATCGCACGGGGCGCACCCGTGACGGTGCGCAACCTTCGCCGCGCAGTGGGTACGCGAAGGGGGATGCGCCACGGCGCCCTCTACCCACCAGAGTCGAATTGTCACGGAGAGTAGCGAACTCAATGCACTCCAGGCACGTATAGTTACCTGCGTCACACCGGTAACAGGGAACGGTTAGGACTCCTGAGCGAGTCTCATACGTAGAGCCGCAGTTGGGCGCAGGGCCCGGAACCCGCCCGGCCCGGAGTGACAGTGAGGAGAAGCCATGCGACCGTTCGCGCTGATTCATGCCCGGCCGGCTACACCGGAAACGTTCACACCCAACTACACCTACGACTCCGCGCTTCAGCTGAACGTCCTGCCCGACGGACGTCCCGTCATCAGCGACCAGGGCCTGCTGCTGGCCACCGGCGCCACCGTCTCCACCGCGGGGTCCAAGACGCACTTCGACGACTGACCGCGCCTGCCCACCCGCTGCCCATGACCGTCCTGATCCTCACCTCCCCCGAGGACGTGACAGCCGACCTGGTGGTCGCCGCGCTGCACGACCTCGGGGCTCCTGTCGTGCGCCTGGACCCCGCCGAACTCCCCGGCGAGGTCTCCATGTCGGCCGAGTACGTCCGCGGCGACGTGCACGGATATGTGTCCGTCCAGGAGCGCATGGTCAGCATGGGCAGCGTGCGCTCCATCTGGATCCGCAGGCCGGGCACCCCCGGCTCCGGCGCCGTCGAGCAGTCCGAGTGGCTGTCGGCGGAGGCCGGGCGGGCGCTGTACGGGGTGCTGCGCTGCGTGCCGGCGCGATGGATGAACCATCCCTCCGCCGCGGAGCAGGCCCGGTACAAACCCTGGCAGTTGTTCACCGCCCACCAGGCGGGGTTCGCGGTCCCGGCGACGCTGATCACCACGTTCCCGCAGGCGGCACGGGAGTTCGCCGAGCAGCATCCGCAACTGGTGGTCAAGTCCGTCTCCGGTACGCACCCGGGCAATCCGCCGATGGCCCTGCCGACCACCCTGGTCGCCCCCGACGCCGACTTCTCCGCCGTCGCGGCGGGCCCCACCCTGCTCCAGGAGTACATCCGCAAGGCCGCGGACATCCGGCTGACCTGCGTGGGGGGCCGGTTGTTCACCGCCCGCAAGAAGTCCGGCCCCGATCAGGTCGACGGGCGCTTCGGCAGCCCGGACGACGCGCGGTGGGAGCCCGTCACGGCCCCCGCCCGGATCGCGCGCGCCGTGCGCGCGTACATGGACACCGCCGGACTGGCGTACGGCGCCTTCGACTTCGCCGAGGACGAGGACGGCACGTGGTGGTTCCTGGAGTGCAACCAGGGCGGCCAGTTCGGCTTCGTGGAGCTGGCGACCGGGCTGCCCATAACGGACGCGATAGCGGGCTGGCTGGCGCCCGAACCGGGCTGACGTATCGTCAGCATGTCGGGTCAGGACTCCCGGATGCCCCAGGGTGAGCCGTAGCCGGTCAGCAGGTCCAGGAAGGGCCGCGGCGCGAACGCCTCGGGCCCGAGCACCCCGGTGCCGGTCCAGGCGCCGGAGGCCATCAACTCCAGCGCCACCACGGGATTGACGGCCGTCTGCCAGACGACGGCCTGGGAGCCGTACTCGCGCATCGACCACTGGTTGTCGACCACGTGGTACAGGTACACCTCACGCGCCCGGCCGTCCCTCGTCCCCGTCACCCATGTCCCGGCGCACGTCTTGCCGTGCATGCGCTCGCCCAGCGCGGCGGGATCGGGCAGGCAGGCGGCCACGACGTCCCGAGGACTGACCCGGACCGGGCCGTCCTGCCCGGCGACCGTGACGGCCCGCGTGCGGTCGAGGCCCAGCTGGTGGAGCGTTTTGAGGGTGCCGATGAACTCCTCCCCCAGCCCGTACTTGAAGGTCACCCGCCGCGCGTCGACCCAGCGCGGCATCAGCAGCGCCTCCTCGTGCTCGACGTTGACGCAGCTGACCGGGCCGATGCCCTCGGGGAAGTCGAAGACCTCCGGCTCGCTGAAGGGCGCCGTGGTGAACCAGCCGCGGTCCTCCTCGTAGACCACCGGGGGGTTCAGGCACTCCTCGATCGTCGTCCAGATGCTGAACGAGGGCGCGAAGTCGTAGCCGTCGACGGTGAGGTTCGCGCCGTCACGCACCCCGAGTTCGTCGATGGTGTCGAAGAGCTCGTCGGCCGCGTAACGGGCGAAGACGTCCGACAGCCCGGGCTCGACGCCCATGCCGACCAGCGCCAGCCGTCCCGCGCTCTCCCACTCGGCGGCCCGCTCGAACTGGGCGTCGCCGAGCTTGACCCCGCACTCCTCGTACGGGCGCTCCGGATGCGGCCGGGACAGCGACATCGCCATGTCGAGGTAGTCCGCGCCCGCGGCGAGCGCCGCGCGGAACAGCGGCATCACGAAGCGCGGGTCGGTGGCGTTGAGCAGCACGTCGCAGCGGTGGGCGGTGAGCAGCGCCGTGACGGCGGCCTCGTCGGACGCGTCGACCCGGGCGGCGGTGAACCGGCGGTCGCCGGCGGCCGACACGGTGGCGACGGCGGCCTCCGCGCGCGCCGGGTCGTGGTCGGCGACCACCATCGCCTCGAAGAACTCCCGCCGGGCCGCGATCCGCGTGATCGCGGTGCCCACGCCGCCGGCTCCCACAAGCAGTACCCGCATGGCTGTCCAGTCTCCGTTTCCGAGGCGGTGCCGCCTCTGGCAGGGGCGCCCCGTTGAATCCGATGCACCCGATCGAACGCCCTGCCCGCTCCTACGGTCAATGGCGTTGGCATAAGCTCGGCTCAGCGTCCGGGAAGCGTGCGAGGGAGGCGGCCGTGCCGAAGAGACCGGTGTCCGAGGCGGAGCGCAGGCGCCGCCGCCCGACCCGCGGCGGAGCCGTCCTGTCGCACCGGCTGATCCTGGACACAGCGCTGCGCATGCTCCACGAGCACGGCAGCGCGGGACTGACCGCGCGGCGGCTCGGCACGGCTCTCGGCGCGGACCCCAGCGCCCTGTACCGCTACTTCCGCGGCATGGACGACCTGATCCTGGCCATCGCGGACGACCTCATGGGCCGCGCCGCGGACGGCTGGCAGGGCACGGGTGCCTGGCGCGACGACCTGCGCGACCTGGGCCTGCGGGTCCACGCCGCCTACCTGGCGCACCCGCAGGCGGCCGTGCTGACCGCCGGGCGCGTCTCCGGCCGCCCCCATGAGACCGCCGCGGACGAGACCATCCTCGGCATCCTGCGCACGGCCGGGTTCCCCGACCCCGACGCGGTCGCGGTCTACCAGGCCTTCATCGACCAGGCCCTCGCCTTCGCCGCCCTCGACGCGGCCACCCTCGCCCTGCCCGCGGCGGCCCGCGAGGCCGACCACGCCGTGTGGGGCGCCACCTACGCCCGGCTGCCAGCCCGCACCCACCCGCACATCGCCGCCACGGCGGGCCTGCTGGTGGCGCGCATGAACCGCAGCGCCTACCCCACCGCGCTGGAGATGTTCCTCGACAGCGCCGAGGGCCGCCTGACGCGGGCGCGCGCCGCCGCGGCGCAGGTACCGCCCGGCCGCCGTCCCTGAGACCGCGGCGGGGGCCGCGCGGGACTCACAGCCGGTTCACATCGCCTTTGCATACTGGGAGGCCCGGGAAGGCCGACGAAAGAGGTTCGCCGCGTGCGCGTGCTGGTGGTGGAGGACGAGGAGCTGCTCGCGGACGCGATAGCGGAGGGCCTGCGGCAGGAGGCGTTCGCGGTGGACGTGGTCCACGACGGCGAGGCGGCACTGGAGCGGCTGGCGGTCAACGAGTACGACGTGATGGTGCTCGACCGGGACCTGCCGCGGCTGCACGGGGACGAGGTCTGCCGGCGCACGGCCGCCTCGGGTGCGGACGTACGGATGCTGATGCTGACGGTGTCGACGACGGTCGCCGAACGCGTCACGGGGCTGAGTCTCGGGGCGGACGACTACCTGGCCAAGCCGTTCGCCTTCGCCGAGCTCGTCGCCCGGATCAGGGCACTGGGCCGGCGCGTCCGCCCGGCGGCGCCGCCCGTGCTGGAACGGGCCGGCATCCGGCTGGACCCGCATCTGCGGGAGACCTACCGCGACGGGCGGTACGTGCCGCTGTCGCGGAAGGAGTTCGCGGTGCTGGAGGAGCTGCTGCGGGCGCAGGGCGGCCCGGTGTCTGCCGAGGACCTGCTGGAGCGGGTCTGGGACGAGAACATCGACCCCTTCACGACCATCGTGCGCGTCACGATCCGCGGGCTGCGCCGCAAGCTCGGCGAACCGGGCGTCGTGGAGACCGTCACGGGAGTGGGGTACCGGATCCGTTGAGCACCGCACCCGGCCGCACCGCACCCGGCCCCCCGACCGGCCGCTCCTGGCGCGGCAGCCTGCGCGTCCAGCTCACCCTGGTCTTCGGTCTGCTGTTCTTCGTGGCGGGCGGCGCCGTGCTGGCGGGGTCCTTGATCCTGGTCCGCCACAGCATGCGCTTCAGCCTGGACCTCGCCTTCAGCCCGAAGGTCTTCCCGGGGTCGGAGGTGACGAAGACGATCATCGTGGAGTCGATGCAGTCGAACCTGCTCGCCAAGGGCGGGCTGACGGTGCTGGCGGTCGGGCTGCTGGCGACGACCGCGGGCTGGCTGGCCGCGGGCCGGTTGCTGCGGCCGCTCAACCAGATCACGTCCACCGCCGAGCGCATCGCCGGCCGGACCCTGCACCGCAGGATCGCCCTGGACCTGCCCTCGGGCGAGGTGAAGCGGCTGGCCGACTCCTTCGACCGGATGCTGGACCGCCTGGACGGCGCCTTCGCGGGGCAGGAGCGGTTCATCGCCAATGCGGCCCACGAGCTGAAGACCCCGCTGGTGATCAACCGCACCCTGGTCGAGGTGGCGATGAACCGCCCCGGCGCCACCGAGGAACTGGTGCGGCTCGGCGAGAACCTGCTCGCCGTCAACGCCCGCCACGAACGGCTCATCGACGCCCTGCTCACCCTGGCCCGCGCCGAGGACGCGCTCACCGACCGGGTGCCGCTGGACCTCGCGGACGTCGGCCGCACGGTGCTGGCCGCGACCGCGTCCGAGGCCGAACGGGCCGGTGTGCGGCTGGAGTCCGGCCTCGACCCGGCGCCCGTCGTCGGCGACCCCATCCTGCTGGAACAGCTGGTGCGCAATCTCGTCGAGAACGCCGTCCGCTACAACGAGCCCGGCGGCCTCGTGCGGATCACCTCCACCGATCTGCCGGGCGGCCCCCGGATCGTCGTCGGCAACACGGGTGCCGTGATCTCGGCGCACGAGATCCCGGTGCTCTTCGAGCCGTTCCGCCGGCTCTCCGACCGGGTCGGCTCCGCGCGCGGCAACGGCCTCGGCCTGTCGATCGTACGGGCCGTGGCGCAGGCGCACGGCGGCGACGTGACCGCCGAACCGCGTACCGGCGGCGGCCTGACGGTGACCGTCGCCCTGCCCGCCCAGCATCCCCGCGGCGGTGTGAGGAGGGCGTGAGCTCCGGCGCTCACCGCCGGTTCACCTGCCGGCGTGTGGAGTGGGGCGCATGAAGCCCAGTGCGAGCAGTGAGCGACGAACACCGGGGACCGCACGCAGTGTCGTGGTCCGGCGGCTGGCCGTGGGGGCGGTGTGCGCGGCCGGCCTGGCGCTGGCCGTGGCGCAGCAGCCGCTGCGCGAGTGGGCGGTGGCCGTGGCGTCGGGGCACGGGAGCTCCTCGTCGCTGGACGGCTCCGCGTCGTCCCGCGTCCCGCAGCACGGCGACGGCAGGTTCACCGCCGCCCCCGCCGGGACGGGGAGCATCGGGCACGGCACCTGGACGCTGCGCTACGCCGTGGAGGTCGAGGACGGCACGGGGTACAGCGCCGCGTCCGTGGCCCGCGAGGTCGACCGGATCCTCGGCGACCGGCGCGGCTGGACCGCCGAGGGCATCGTCTTCCGCCGCGTGGCCGGACCGCCGTACGACTTCGTGGTCAAGCTGGCCACCCCGGACACCACCGACCGCCTGTGCGGCTCGTACGGACTGGACACCGGAGGGGAGGTGAACTGCAGCGGCGGCAAGGACGTCGTGGTGAATCTCAGGCGCTGGGTGCTGCTCAGCCCGTTCTACGAGCACCGGACGGCCGACTACCACGCGCTGATCATCAACCACGAGGTCGGTCACCGCCTCGGGCACGGCCACCAGGACTGCCCGGGGCCGGGCCGGCCCGCACCGGCGATGATGCAGCAGATCAAGGGGCTGCACGGCTGCGTGCCGAACGCGTGGCCGTACGACACCAAGGGACGGCCGATCTCGGGCCCGGCGGTCCCGTGAGCGGGCAGCTGGTGCAGGTGCTGCGGGCGATGCCGCTGTTCTGGCCGGGGGCGCTGCTGTCGTCGGTCGCCGCGGGTGTGTGCGCCCCCCGGGTGGCACGGCGGCTGGGCACGGGGCCCGTCACCGCCTTCTGCCTGGTGCTGGCGCTGGGCGGCATCGCCGTGACCACGCTGCTGGCGGACATCACGACGGACCCGAACGCCATGCGGCGGTTCGGGGCGGGCACCTTCGCGACGGACTGGACCCCGCCGGGCCCGGCCGACCTCGCGGGGTTCAATCAGCGCAGCCTCAATGTGCTGCTGTTCGTACCGCTGGGGCTGGCCGTCGCCCGGGCGCGCCCGGCGCGGCGGGCCGTGGGCCTCGCGGCGGCGGCCGCCGTGCTGCCCTTCGTGATCGAGGCCGTGCAGTACGAGGTCGTGTGGCTGATGCGGGCCGCCGACGCCCAGGACATCGTCGACAACCTCTGCGGCCTGCTCGCCGGCCTGCTCCTGGGCACGGTCACCCGCCGCCTCGTCCGCAGGACCTCCCACCTTCCCGTCCCGCCCGACGCGGCCGCCGATCCCGCGGCCCCGCGCGGCGAGTTCCCGTCGAGGGCGTGACACAAGACACGTACGAAACGGTTTCGTTTCGCTGAGCACTCCCCTAGGCTCAGTCGAGTACGAAACCGTTTCGTTTAGATCGGTGGGACCCCATGTCCGAAGCCGCCGTGGAGCGCCGCTCCCGCCTCACCCCCGAGCGGGAGGCGGAGCTGTACACCAGCACGCTCGACCTGCTCCGCGAGGTCGGCTACGAGGCGCTCACCATGGACTCGCTCGCCACCCGCTCGCGCTGCAGCAAGGCGACCCTCTACCGCCAGTGGGGCGGCAAGGCCGAACTCGTGGCCAGGGCGCTGCGGCACCAGAAGCCGGTGCACGCCGCCGACATCGACACCGGGAGCCTGCGCGGCGACTTCCACGCGATGATCACCGTGGAGGACGACAGCGGACTGGCGCGCGACTTCGCGCTCATGCGCGGACTCGCGATGGCGATGCACGCCAACCCCGACCTGCTGCGCGCCTTCCGCGAGCTGATGGTCGAACCCGAGCGCAGAGGCCTGGACGTCGTCCTGCGGCGGGCCGTCGACCGCGGGGAGGTCCGTGCCGACAACCCCGCGCTCGGCTACCTGATGCACATGCTCGTGGGCGCCTTCGTCACCCGCGCCCTGATCGATGACCGGCCCGCGACGGTGGCCTACCTGACCGCGTACCTGGACGCGGTGATCCTGCCCGTGCTCGGCGTCGGCTCCGCGAACAACGGCCCGCCCGCCGGCTGACCCGCCGCACGCACATCCCCCGCCCCCTTCCACGACCCGACCGGGAGTACGTCCTCGTGGCCACTTTCCTCTACCGCATCGGCAGACTCGCCTATCGGCGACGGCACTTCGCCGTCCTGATCTGGGTGGCACTGCTCGCCCTCGCGGGCGTCGGCGCCGCCAACGCGCCCTCGGCCGGGAATTCGTCGTTCTCCGTGCCCGGGACGGAGTCCCAGAAGGCGTTCGACCTGCTGGACCAGCGCTTCCCCGGGTCCAGTTCCGACGGGGCGACCGCCCGCGTGGTCTTCAAGGCCCCCGCCGGCGGGCGGATGACCGACCCGGCGAACAAGAAGGCCGTCGCGGCGACCGTCGCGGAACTGCGCCGCGGCTCCGAAGTGGCCTCCGTGGACAACCCGTTCACCGCCAAGGCGGTCAGCAAGGACCGTACGACCGCCTACGCCCGGGTCGCCTACGACGTCCCCGGCATGCAGTTGAAGGACTCCTCGCGCGACGCGCTGGAGAAGGCGGCCGACCACGCCCGCGCGGACGGGCTGACCGTCGAGATCGGCGGTGACGCGCTCCAGGCCGCACCCGAGACGGGGGCCACGGAGGTGATCGGCATCGCGATCGCCGCCGTCGTCCTCGTGATCACCTTCGGCTCGCTGGTCTCCGCCGGCCTGCCGCTGCTCACCGCCCTCGTCGGCGTCGGCATCGGCGTCAGCTCGATCACGGCCCTGGCGAGCGCGCTCGACCTGGGCTCGACCACCTCCACGCTCGCGATGATGATCGGCCTCGCGGTCGGGATCGACTACGCGCTGTTCATCGTCTCCCGCTACCGCGCCGAACTCGCCGAGGGCCGTGAGGGCGAGGAGGCCGTGGGCCGGGCCGTCGGCACGGCGGGCTCCGCCGTGGTCTTCGCCGGCCTGACCGTGGTGATCGCGCTCGTCGGCCTCTCCGTCGTCGACATCCCCATGCTGACGAAAATGGGCATCGCCGCCGCGGGCACCGTCGTCATCGCGGTGCTCATCGCCCTCACCCTGATCCCGGCGCTCATCGGCTTCGCCCGGCGCCGCATCCGGCCCGCCGGCGCGCCCGGCGGTCTCGCCCGCCGCCGCGCGAGGACGGCCGAGCAGCACGCCCACCGCAAGACGCGCGACCTGGCCGCGCGGGGCACCGGACGGCCGAACATGGGCACCCGCTGGGCGCGCTTCGTCGTGCGGCGGCCCGTCGCCGTCCTGCTGCTGTGCACCGCCGCGCTCGGCGCGGTCGCCGTGCCCGCCGCGTCGATCGAACTCGGCCTCGGCGACGACGGGTCCCAGCCCGTCTCCACGACGCAGCGCCGCGCGTACGACCTGCTCTCCGACGGCTTCGGCCCCGGCTTCAACGGCCCGCTGGTCGTCGTCACCGACGCCCGGGGCGCCGCCGACCCGAAGGACGCGGTCAAGGAGGTCGGCACGAGCCTGGAGCGCCTCGCCGACGTCGCCACCGTCACCCCGGCCACCTTCAACGAGGCCGGGGACACCGCGGTCATGAACGTGGTGCCGGACTCCAAGCCGAGCAGCACCGAGACCGAGGGGCTGGTCAAGGCGATCCGCGCCACCGGCGACGGGATCACCGCGGACACCGGCGCGCGGATCTCCGTCACCGGCACCACCGCGCTGAACATCGACACCTCGCAGAAGCTCACCGACGCCCTGCTGCCCTACCTGGGCCTCGTCGTCGGACTGGCCTTCCTCCTGCTGATCGTGGTCTTCCGCTCGGTGCTCGTGCCCCTGAAGGCGGCCCTGGGCTTCCTGCTCTCGGTGATGGCCGCCCTCGGCGCCGTCGTCGCGGTCTTCCAGTGGGGCTGGTTCGCCTCGCTGATCGGGGTCGAGCAGACCGGCCCGATCATGTCGATGATGCCGATCTTCCTCGTGGGTGTGGTCTTCGGCCTGGCGATGGACTACGAGGTGTTCCTGGTGACCCGGGTCCGTGAGGCGTACGTCCACGGGGAGCGGCCCGGCCAGGCGATCGTGACCGGTTTCCGGCACGGCGCCCGGGTGGTCACCGCCGCCGCGGTCATCATGATCGCGGTGTTCGCCGGCTTCATCGGGTCCGGCGAGTCCATGATCAAGTCCATCGGCTTCGGGCTGGCGATCGCGGTCTTCTTCGACGCGTTCATCGTGCGCATGGCCATCGTCCCGGCGGTGCTCGCCCTGCTCGGCCGCCGGGCGTGGTGGCTGCCGAAGTGGCTGGACCGCGTCCTGCCGAACGTCGACGTCGAGGGCGAGGGGCTGCGGGCACCGTCCGCGGACGCAGGCCGCCACCAGGCGCCCGACCGGGAGGACGAGGGCGAGGGCGACCGGCTCCGGCCCGTGCGCGTCTGACCCCTGCTCGCCCGGCGGCGAAGCCCGCAGACCGACGCCCCCGCTGCGACCGCGCGGGGGCGTCAGTAGGTTGGTGGTGCCGGAGTCCGGACGACCACGAAGGGGACCGCACATGGCAGCGGAGGAGGACTCACCGCAGTTCCCGGTGCACGCCGCGGCGCGGGCCCCGGGTCTCGCCGCGCTGGACGAGGCGCTCACCGGCTGCCGCGCCTGCCCGCGCCTGGTGGCCTGGCGCGAGGAGACGGCCCGGGTGCGGCGCCGGGCGTACGCGGACGAGGAGTACTGGGCGCGGCCGGTGCCGGGCCTCGGCCCGGCCGACGCCGCCCTGGCCGTCGTCGGGCTGGCCCCCGCGGCCCACGGCGGCAACCGGACGGGCCGGATGTTCACCGGCGACCGCTCCGGCGACGTGCTGTTCGCCGCCATGCACGCGGAGGGGCTCGCCTCGCAGCCGACGTCCACCGCGCGCGGCGACGGACTGGAGCTGTACGGGGTGCGGGTGACCGCGCCCGTGCACTGCGCGCCACCCGCCAACAAGCCCACCACCGACGAGCGGCTGACCTGCCGCCCCTGGCTCGTGCGCGAACTGGAGCTGCTGCGGCCCACGTTGCGCGCGGTCGTCGTGCTCGGCGCCTTCGGCTGGCAGGCCCTGCTGCCGGTGCTCGCCGACTCCGGCCGCCGCGTGCCGCGCCCGCTCCCCCGCTTCGGGCACGGCACGCACGTCGAACTGCCGGGCCCCACCGGCGCGGAGCCGCCGCTGCACCTGCTGGGCTGCTACCACGTCAGCCAGCAGAACACCTTCACCGGACGGCTCACCCCCGCCATGCTCCGCGAGGTGCTGGCCCGCGGCGCCGCGTACGCCGGGCTGCGGCCCGGGGTGTGAGACCCGCGGCCGTCAGCGCCGGGCGGCTGCCACGATCGCCTCGGCGACCACGGGCATCGAGGCCGGGTGGAGGCCGAGGAAGAGGTTGGGCTCGATCAGTTCCAGCTCCATGACGCGCGGCGCGCCGTCCTCGTCGTCGACCAGGTCGACCCGCGCGTACAGCAGCTCCGACGCCTCGGGAACGGTGGCCAACGCGGCCTCGGCGGTGGAGAGTTCGGCCGCGGTCGGGGTCCAGGGGCGCACGCCCGGGTGGGCGACCTTGGTCGCGTCGTAGGCCGTTCCGTGGGAGAGGACGGCGTTCTTGGCGACGGCGTGCAGGAAGCGGCCGCCGATGAAGACCAGCGCCCGCTCCCCGGTGGAGTCGATGGCCGGCATGTACGGCTGGACCATCGCGGTCAGGCCCTCGGCGTGCATCCGCGCGATGTGCGCCCGTGCCGCATCGTCGCTGCCCGGGCGGTAGCGGCCGGCATAGCGCGCGCCCGCGCCGGCGGCCGGCTTCACCACGTACTCATGCTCGGCGGGAAGGCCGTCCGGCTCGGTCCCCGGCGGCAGATAACGGGTGGCGACGGTCGGGACACCGCGTGCGGACAACTCGCCGAGATAGCGCTTGTCGGAGTTCCAGCGGACGACGTCCGCCGGGTTGGCGAGCGTGGTCGCCGCCGCGCATCGGTCGGCCCACGGCAGGAACTCCCCGGTCCGCCAGGTGTAGTCCCAGGTGGAGCGTATGACCGCCAGATCGTGCGAGGCCCAGTCCACGTCGGGGTCGTCCCAGCGGACGACGGCGGCGTCGGCGCCCGCGGCGGCGACGGCGTCCCGCAGGAACGGCAGGTCCCGGTCGGTGGTGGCGCCCTCGCGCGGCGCGCACGTCACCAGCGCGACCCTCGGACCGCTCGTGCGGGTCGTGCGGGTCGTGCGGGTCGTGCTGGGCGGCACAAGGACTCCTCCGGGTCGGCTGCGTGACCCCGGCAGCGTATCCGGGCCGGGTCGGCACCGGCCGGGGGCCTCCCGCACGGCACAATTGCGGGCATGTCCAAGTCGCGCCCCGGCCGCCGTTCCGCCCCCCGCCCGCACACCCGGCCGGTCCTCCACTCCCCCGGCGCCCCCTGCCCCTGCGGCCTCCCCGCCGGCTACGCCGACTGCTGCGGCCGCTACCACGCGGGCCACGCCGCCGCGCCCACCGCCGAGGCACTGATGCGCTCCCGCTTCACCGCGTACGCGGTCCACGACGCCGCCTACGTCCTGCGCACGTGGCACCCCGACACCCGCCCCGCGGAGCTCGACCTCGACCCCCACCTGCGCTGGGAGCGCCTGGAGATCCTCGGCACGACCGACGGCAGCGCCTTCCACACCGAGGGCACCGTCACCTTCCGCGCGCACTATGCGCTGCGCGGCGAGCGCGACGCCATGGAGGAGCAGAGCCGCTTCGTCCGCCACGACGGGGCCTGGGTGTACGTCGCGCCACTGCCCTGAGCGCCGGCAGGGTCCCCGCCGGGCACCGCGAGCACCCAGACCGTGGTCCGCCAGTGGGCGGGCAGCAGCGCGGCCCGGTCACCCGCTGGGCGCCGGGCTCGTCCCGGATGAGGCCGACACGGGGTCAGGGCCGAGCGACGTCCACGCCCGGCGCGACGCCCCGTGCCACTCCGTGCGGCGTCAGCGCGAGCACCCCCGTGCCGCGCACGGGGGTCTGCGGGGTCAGGGTGAGGGGGGTGGGACCGAAGGTGGCGGCGATGTCGGGTGCCATGTCGAAGGCGGCCCGCTTCCACTCCTGTTCGTCCTCGTCGCTCTCCTCGGCGGCGTCCCATTCCGGTGACAGGCCCAGTTCCACCCGGCGGGCCCGCTCGTAGGGCAGCGGATCCCCGAGGGTCAGCAGTTCGTCCTCGCCCTCGCCCGTCTCGCAGTAACGCCGGACGACATCGCCGCCCTCGGCGACCAGCCACGCCGATCCGTCGTTCCGAGCGCCGTAGTAGTAGGCCTGGGCCCGGCCGTAACGGGCGCTGAGCATCGTGCAGATCCGCAGGACTTCCTCGCTGCGCTCCTCGTCGCAGGGGTTGCACCAGTCGCCGACGACCAAGGTCCAGCCGTCGAGCTCGGGCGACACGTAGACCCGCGTTCCGTAGGCCGCGTCCTCGCCGACCCCGTCGTGGGTGTCGGAATCGAGCACGTTGACAGCGTCGGCAAAGGTCACCGGGCTGGGGTGGACAAGGCCGAGAAGCTCCATGAGCCCGGACTGGTCGCCGGTGGGTACGGCCATCCAATAGTTCCAGCACGTCGTCAACGGCCCGGGGACGTCACCCTCGTTCACATGCACGAGCACACCCTCCCAGGTCGCCGTGCCGCTCCGGAACCGGGGTGCGGCGGGGTACGGGCACTTCCCAGGGAGCGGCGTACACGGCATCCTGCCGCGGGGGCCGCCGGACGAGGGGGTGGGGTGCGTGCGTCGGGGGTGGGTGCTCGGCGGGCTGGCGCTGACGTCCGGGCTGGTGTCGGCACTGCTGGCGGTGGCCGTCAATGTGGCGACCGGTGGCGTGCTGCCGGGCGGTCTGCGATGGCTCGCGCCCTGGTCCTGGCCGCTGGTCGGGGTGGGCACGCTGGCCGCGGCGGGGCTCGCCGTGTGGCAGCAGCGCCTGCAGACGGCGGAGGCCGCGCCGGTGGACCCGCCGGCGTCGCGCCGGCCCGTTCCCGGGCAACTTCCGCCGCTGGTGGCGGACTTCACGGGCCGGGAGGCCGACCTGACCGCGCTGCGGGCGGCCGTCGCGGGCGGCGCCCGTGTCGTCGCCGTCGCGGGTGCGCCGGGTGTCGGCAAGTCGACATTGGCGAACCAACTGGCCCACGAGCTGCGACCGGACTACCCGGACGGCCAGTTGTACGTGAACCTCGGCGCCGGCCGCGGCGACCCGATGCCGCCGGAGACGGCGCTCGCCCGCTTCCTCGGGGCACTCGGCGACGACGATCCGGACCGGGCCGGCGACACCGACACTCTGGCGGCCCGCTACCGGAGCCTGATGGCCGACCGGAGGGTCCTGGTCGTCCTCGACGACGCCCGCGACGCCGACCAAGTACGCCCGCTGCTGCCCGCCGGCGCCGGCTGTCTGACGATCGTGACGAGTCGTCCGCTGCCCGCCGACCTGCCGGAGGCCGCCGCGCACGAGCTGACGGCGCTCGGCACCGACGACGCGCTCGACCTGCTGGCCCGGGTCAGCGGGACGGGCGGTGCCGCCGCGGATCCGGAGGCCGCCGCCGCCGTGGTCAGGGCCTGCGAAGGCCTGCCGCTCGCGATCCGGCTGGCGGGCGCCAAGGCCGCCCGCTCCCGGCTCGGCATCGCCGAACTCGCCCGGCGGCTGGAGGACGAACGGTCCCGGCTGGACGAACTGCGCTTCCGCAACTGGGCGGTGCGCGCGACCCTCGCCACCGCCTACGAGGACCTGGCCGCCGGGGACCGGCGCCTGCTGCGGCGGCTCGGGGCGTTCCCGGGCGGCGATTTCGGGCCCGGGGCAGCGGCAGCGGCGGCCGGCCCGGCGGGCGGCGTCGACGACGGCGTCGACCGCCTGGTGGACGCGCAACTCGTGGAGTCCGTCGGCGGCGGCCGGCACCGCCTGCACGACCTGACCCGGCTGTTCGCGAAGGAACGTCTGGCGGAGGAGGAGCCGGACGAGCCGGAACGCGTCAGCGAACGGCTCCTGGACTGGTACGCGGCCGCCGCCCGCGGCAACCCGCCCGGCTGGATCGCCGACGAGGCCCCGAACATCGCGGCCGCCGCCCGGCAGGGCGCCGCCCACGGCGCATGGGAGCGGGTGTTCCGGCTCGCCGATGCGGCGGACCACGGCTGGCACCTCCAGCACTACCACGCGCAGCGGCTGCGGGTCTGGCTCGCCGCCGCGGAGAGCGCCGAGGCGCTCGGCGACCTCCGCGGGCAGTCGCGCGCCGCCCTGACCGTGGGGTCGATCCACGCCGCGGACGGCGACCTGGACCGGGCCGCCCCACTGCTGCTCGACGCGGTGGAGCTCGCCGGGGCGGCGGGCGACGGCGCGGGCGAGGCGCGGGCCCGCCTCCACCTCGGGGACGTCCTGCGCCAGAGCGGCCGCCACAGCGGCGCACAGGCGCAGCTGCGCCGGGCGCTGGAGCTCTGGCGGACGCTGGGGCGGACCGCGGAGGAGGCCGACACGCTGGGCAAGCTCGCGACGCTCCACCTCGTCATGGGCGAGTTCCGGCAGGCCGCCGACGACGCGGAGCAGGCAATCGCCCTCGTGGCCGACGGCGCCGGCTCCCCCTCCGACCGGGCCCACCTGCGAGGGCTGGCCGGGGCGGCCTACCTCCGGCTGGGACGGCTCGCGGAGTCCCGGGCGGCGACGGAGGAGGCCGTGGCGGCGCACCGCCGCGCCGGAAACCGGCTGAGCGAGGCCTACGCCCTGGGCGGTCTGGCCGCGCTGGCCCAGGAGGAGGGCGATCCCGAGGCGGCACTTCGCGCGCACCGCGCCGCGCTGCGGTTGTTCGAGCGGCTCGGCACCGTCCCGGGCATCGCGGGTGCGCACGGGGCCATCGGCGACCTGCTGCTCCTGCGCGGCGACGTCCCGGGGGCCAGGCGCGAACTGGAGGCGGCCGTGGGCCTGTTGAAGGACCTGGGCCACCCGGTGGCCGAGGGCACAATGCGGCTCAGGCTCGCCGCGGCCCTGGCGACGGCATCCGACGTCCCCGCGGCAGCCGAGCAGCAGCGCCTCGCGGACGCCCTGCTCACCGGCACGAGCACCGGCCCGGAACTCCACGCCCTCAGAACCCGCCTCACCACCCTCGGCCTGCCGGCCCAGGAGGCCTGAACGGCCCCGGCCCCCACGGCAGCGGCGCCAGGCGCGCCCACGAAGCGGTGGACTCCTCACAGTGACGGCCCCACACCGGGCCGCCTGCTGCGCGCGGTCCGGTGCGGGCCCCTGCTCTCCGGCGCAAGTACCGGCCCGGAGCCACAGGAGGGCACGGCCTGCCCACCCGAGAAGCCCGAGCCGGCCCGGCCCCAAGGCAGCAGCCACGAGCGGCGCCGCAGTTCGTCCCCGTGCCCCGAAAAACAACGCCAGGCACGGGGAACAGGACTGCCGGCCCTTCGGGCCGTCAGCGGGCGCCGCGGAGGCGCTCCATGTCACGGCGGTCGCGCTTGGTGGGGCGGCCGGTGCCGCGGTCGCGGACCACGGCGGCCGGCACCTCCTCCGGCGTGGGCGGCGGCGGGCTGTTGTCGACGAAGCACTCGGCGGCCACCGTCGCGCCGACACGCTTGCGGACCAGCCGGGACACGACGACGATCCGCTCCCGTCCGGTGCCGCGCAGCCGTACCTCGTCGCCCGGGCGGACGGTGTGCGCGGGCTTCACGCGCTCGCCGTTGACGCGTACGTGACCGGCCCGGCACGCCGTGGCGGCCATGGAGCGCGTCTTCGTGAGCCGGACGGACCAGATCCAGGCGTCGACCCGCACCGGGCCCTCGTCGTCAGCCATGGTCCGACCCTAGCGCGCCCGCTGCGCGGAACGCGGCGTCCGGTATGCGCCCTTGACGGAAGGCCCCGCCGTACACAGGATCTGCACAGGCATGTACGCGTCAAGAATCGCTCAAGAACGCCCCATCACCGCACGACTCCATCCCCCCACACACCGGAGTGACCTGTGCCCGCAATCAGACTCGTCGCGGCCGGCGCCGCCGGCGCCTTGGCCGCGGTCCTGCTGACCGCCTCCGCCACGCCCGTCGCGGCACGGCCCGCCCTCGCCGCCGCGCCGGACATCCCCGTCGCCAACGTCAAGGCGCACCTCAGCCAGCTGCAGTCGATCGCCACCGCCAACGGCGGCAACCGCGCGCACGGCCGGACCGGCTACCGGGCCTCCGTCGACTACGTGAAGGCCAAGCTGGACGCGGCCGGCTACACCACCGCCCTCCAGCAGTTCACGTCCGGCGGTGCCACCGGCTGGAACCTCATAGCGGACTGGCCCGGCGGCGACACCAACCACGTGATCATGGCCGGCTCGCACCTCGACTCGGTGACCGCCGGTCCCGGGATCAACGACAACGGCTCCGGCTCGGCCGCCGTCCTGGAGACCGCCCTCGCGGTCGCGCGCGAGAACCTGCAGCCCACGAAGCATCTGCGGTTCGGATGGTGGGGAGCGGAGGAACTCGGCCTGATCGGCTCCAAGGCGTACGTCAACAGCCTGTCCACCGCGGACCGCGGCAGGATCGACGGCTATCTCAACTTCGACATGATCGCCTCGCCGAATCCCGGCTACTTCGTGTACGACGACAACACCGCGCTGGAGAAGGTCTTCAAGGACTGGTTCACCGCCAAGGGGATCGCGACCGAGATCGAGACCGAGGGCGACGGCCGCTCCGACCACGCGCCCTTCAAGAACGCGGGCGTGCCCGTCGGCGGCCTGTTCAGCGGCGCCGACTACATCAAGACGGCGGCGCAGGCGCAGAAGTGGGGCGGCACCTCGGGTCAGGCCTTCGACCGCTGCTACCACTCCTCCTGCGACACGGCGTCCAACATCAACGACACCGCGCTGGACAACAACACCGACGCCATCGCCAACGCGGTCTGGACGCTCTCCAGCGCCGCGGCTCCCCCGCCGGGCACGGTGTTCGAGAACACCGCCGACATCGCCGTCCCCGACGCGGGCACGGCCGTGGAGTCGCCCGTCACCGTCAGCGGCATCTCGGGCAACGCGCCCGCCGCCCTCGCCGTGGGCGTCGACATCCGGCACACCTGGCGCGGCGACCTCGTCGTGGACCTGGTCGCCCCGGACGGGACCTCGTACCGGCTGAAGAACTCCAGCAGCAGCGACTCCGCCGACAACGTCATCACGACGTACACCGTCAACGCGTCCGCCGAGGTGGCCGCCGGCACCTGGAAGCTCCGCGTCCGCGACGTGGCGGCCCAGGACACGGGTTACATCAACAGCTGGAAGCTGACCTTCTGACCGGCTCAGGCACGGTGCGCGGGGCCGGCCAGGTCGCCGGCCCCGCGGTTCACCCCTGCGATCCGACACCGCGAAAAATTTGCAGGCGCCGACTATCGGCGGCCCGACTTACCATGGAGCCATGACCGCCACCACGGACTCCGCACCCACCCGGCTCGCGCAGAGCTGGTGCGCCCTGTCAGTGCTCCACAACCGGATCGAGGCGCACGTCGAGCGCGCGCTCGAGGCCGGGCACGGGCTGAGCGTGCGCGAGTTCTCCCTGCTCGACGTCCTCAGCCGGCAGCACCCGGGCGAGGGCGGCCATCTGCGGATGGCGCAGGTGGCCGAGGCCGTGGTGCTGAGCCAGAGCGCCACCACGCGGCTGGTGACGCGGCTGGAGGACCGCGGCCTGCTCACGCGCTACCTGTGCGCGACCGACCGCCGCGGCATCTACACCGATGTCGGCGAGGCCGGCCTCGCCCTGCTCGCGCAGGCCCGCCCGACGCACGACGAGGCGCTGCGCCAGGCGCTCGCCGACGCCGCCGCGGAGCCGGAACTCGCCCCCCTGGTCAAGGCGCTGGAGTCGCTCGACTGCGGTGCGTGACACCGGCCCGCCCGCTGCGGCCCGGCGGGCGCCGACCTACGCTGAGAGGGGCGCGGACCGCGGTCGCCCGCGGCGCCGCGCCGCAACGGGGCATCCCGCGAGAGGAGAATCGCCGATGACCACGCACCACTCCGACTCCCACCACGCCTCCCAGGTCGACGTCCTGCTCACCGACTGCGCCACGCAGGACGCGGGAGCCGTACTGGGCGCGCTGGAAGCCGCCTTCCCCACGCGACCCGGCGAGAGCCTCACCGAGGCCGTGGAGCCACGCCCCGGCGCCAAGCACCCGACCGTGTGGGCGGCCTCCGTCGACACGCGCAGCCACGGCCACGAGCTGGGGCCGGTCCACCTCGACGGCCCGCTCACCGCCGACCTGTCCGGCGGCCCGCGGCACGTCCGCGAGGTGAAGAAGGTCCTCGGCGACTGCTTCGAACTGGAGGAGCAGGGCAGCGTCTCCGGTGACCAGGAGGTCGAACTCCGCGTCCGCCTGACGGAGATGCCCGACCACTGAGCCGCCGCACCGCGTGAGCCCGAGAGCCCCCGGAGCCGTCGCTCCGGGGGCTCTCTCACGCCACGAACAGGCCGGTGCCCTCGGGCGTCTCCGCCACGCCGCCGTCGCGTACGGCCTGCTCGGCGGCGGCCAGCCGCTCGACGGCGTCGCGGGCCACGCTGCCGCCGACGGTGAAGGGCAGCCGGATGTAGGACTCGAAGGCCCCGTCGATGCCGAAGCGCGGACCGGACGGAACGCGGACGCCCAGCCGCTCGCCCGCCATCGCGAGACGCGAGCCGGAGACCTCCCCGGTGCGCACCCACATGGTCATCCCGCCGGAGGGCACGGCGAACTCCCAGCCGGGCAGCCGGTCCCGCAGGGCGGCGACCAGGTCGTCGCGGTGCGAGCGGGCACGTTCGCGCCGGGCGGCGACGGCGTCGTCCCAGACCTCGTTGCGCAGCAGCCAGGCGACCGCGAGCTGGTCCACGACGGGCGAGCCGAGGTCCAGGTAGGCGCGGGCGCTGACCAGCCGGCGCACGACGTCGGGCGTGGCACGGACCCAGCCGATGCGCAGGCCCGCCCAGATCGCCTTGCTGGCCGAGCCGACGGTGACGACCGTGCCGCCGCGGTCGAAGGCGGCCAGCGGGCGCGGCGCGGGGCCCCCGCCGGCGTCGAGGGTCAGCTCGGCCATGGTCTCGTCGGCGATCAGCACGGTCCCCGCCGCACGGGCCGCCTCGACCAGCGCGCGGCGCTGCTCGTCGGGGACGAGCGTGCCGGTCGGGTTGTGGAAGTCCGGCATGACGTACGCCATGCGCGGCGCCGCGTCGCGCAGGACGCGCTTCCAGTGGTCGAGGTCCCAGCCCGCGAGCCCTTCGCGCAGCGCGACCGGGACGAGCCGCGAACCGCTCTCCCGCAGCAGTTCCAGGACGTTGGCGTAGCTGGGGGACTCGACGGCCACCCGTTCGCCGGGCGCGACCAGCCGCCGGACGGCGGCGGCGATGGCCCCCATGGCACCGGTGGTGACCATGATCTGCTCGGGGAGGGTGGGGATGCCGCGCGCGGTGTAGCGCTCGGCGATGGCCTCCCGCAGTACGGGCAGCCCGGCGGGGAAGTCGCCGTGGGTGGCGGAGTAGGAGGGCAGGTCCGCCAGCGCACCGCCGACCGCGCGGGACAGCCACGGCTCGGGGGCGGGCAGGGCCGCGCAGCCGAGGTCGATGACCGTGCCGGCGGCGTCCGGCGGCAGCGGCTCCAGGCCGCGCGTGGGCAGGGCGTGCCCTTCGGGGACCGCGGTCCAGGTGCCGGCGCCGCGCCGGGAGCGCGCGAAGCCCTCGGCGCGCAGCGCCTCGTACGCCGCGGCGACCGTCGTCCGGCTGATGGTGAGGGCGAGGGCCAGTTCGCGTTCGGCGGGAAGCCGGGCGGCGACGGGGACGCGGCCCTCCAGAACCAGGACCCGGATGCCGTCGGCGAGGCCCCGGTAGGCCGGGACGCGGCGTCCCGTGGAGCGCTGCGGGCGGGGTTCGAGCAGCCGGGCGAGATGGGTGACACCCACGGTTGCGGTCCACTGCGACATGGTTACCGGTCCACCTTCCGCACATTGGCCATGGAATACGACCACGACCATGCCACACACTCTCACTTACATCGCCATCACGGCCAGAGGGGGGGTCCTGTGGAGGGCCAATCACACACCGGTGCACGCACGGCCCGCAGGCTGGTGCACCTCTACGCGGGACTGACCCTGTACGGCGCGAGCGCCGCCCTCCAGGTGCGCGCCGCGCTCGGTCTGGACCCCTGGGACGTGCTGCACCAGGGCATCGCGAAGCACACCGGCATCAGCATCGGCCTGGTGTCGGTGGCCGTCGGCGCGCTCGTCCTGCTGCTGTGGTGGCCGCTGCGCCAGCGGCCGGGCCTGGGCACGGTCTCCAACGTCTTCGTCGTCGGCCTGTCGATGGACGCGACACTGGGCCTGCTCCCCCAGCAGCACTCCCTCGGCATCCGTATACCGCTCCTGGTGGCGGGCATCGTGCTGGGCGGTGTGGCGACGGGCCTGTACATCACCGCCGGCTACGGGCCCGGGCCCCGCGACGGCCTGATGACCGGGCTGCACCGGCGCACCGGTCGCTCGATCCGGCTGGTGCGCACCGGGATCGAGGTGACGGTGCTGGCGGTGGGCTTCGTCCTGGGCGGCAGCGTGGGTGTCGGCACGGTCCTGTACGCCCTGTCGATCGGGCCGCTGGCCCAGTTCTTCCTGCGCGTCCTCGCGTTCCCGCCGCCCGCGGCGGAGCCACAGCCCAAGATCGTGGCCAAGGGAGGGCAGCCGGTGGCGGAGCCCGCCGGGGGACACGCGATACTGCACGAGTGACTGCAACGAGCCACCCGTACCTCGACAGCCCGGCACCGATCGCCTTCGCCCACCGAGGCGGTGACGCCGACGGCCTGGAGAACACCATGGCCGCCTTCCGGACCGCCGTCGACGGCGGCTACCGCTACCTGGAGACGGACGTCCACCTGACGTCCGACGGGGTGCTGGTGGCCTTCCACGACAGCTCCCTGGACCGGGTCACCGACCGGCGCGGGCGGATCGCCGAGCTGACCTGGGCCGAGGTCCGCGAGGCCCGTGTGGCGGGCAAGGAGCCGGTCCCGCTCTTCGAGGACCTGCTCGAGGCCTTCCCCGGCGCCCGCTGGAACGTCGACGCCAAGGTGGACGAGGCCGTGGCGCCCCTGATCGAGACGATCCGGCGCGCGGACGCCTGGGACCGGGTGTGCGTGGGCTCCTTCTCCGAGGCACGGCTCGTGCGGGCGCGCGCGCTGGGCGGTCCGCGCATGGCCAGTTCCCTGGGCACCCGCGGCGTGGCGGAACTCCGGCTGCTGTCGGTCGGCGGCCGGGTCGCCGAGCGCTTCCTGCTCGACAAGGTGGTGCGGCGCGGCGCGGTCTGCGTGCAGGTGCCGGAGCGCTCCAACGGCATCCGCGTGGTCGACGCCGCGTTCCTGCGGACCGCGCACCGCCTGGGCCTCCAGGTGCACGTGTGGACGGTGAACGACGAGAGCCGCGTGCACGCGCTGCTGGACCTCGGCGTGGACGCGATCATGACCGACCGGCTGGACATGCTGCGCTCGGTGTACGTCGAGCGCGGCGTCTGGACCGGCTGACGGTTCGTCACTTCGGTTCCGGTTTTTCCTCCTTGCCCGGGGTCGGGGTCGGGGCGGCCGTGCCGGACTTGTCGCCCTTGCCGGCGCCGGCCGCGGGTTCGGCCTTCTCCGTCTTCCCTGCCTTCTCGTCCTTTTCTGCCTTTGCTGCTTTCTCTGCTTTCTCGGCCTTCTCTGCTTTCTCATCGGCTGCCGACTTCGTCTTCGACATCCGGGCGAAGACGACGACGTTGCCGGAGTAGCCGCCGGCGCTGCTGTACGTACCGCCGCAGGTGATGACGCGCAGCTCGGGGTCCTTCGTGTCGCCGTAGACCCGGTGGGCCGGGAAACCGGTCCTGTTGAAGACCTCGATGCCGAAGATGGTGAACACCGCGGTAGTACCGTCGTCACGGGCGACCTCGATGGTCGAGCCCTTCTTCAGCGCGCCGAGGCT
This sequence comes from Streptomyces sp. NPDC046977, assembly GCF_040644455.1. NCBI lineage: Bacteria > Bacillati > Actinomycetota > Actinomycetes > Kitasatosporales > Streptomycetaceae > Streptomyces > Streptomyces sp. NPDC046977. Next base: position 104,896 of record NZ_JBEYWO010000020.1, on the reverse strand, counting down.
GTAGAAGACGGCGGGGCCACTCATGTTGTCGACATGGCCCACGATGACGGAGGCGCCGCGCGCCCCGGGGCTCACCGAGTCCTTGTACCAGGCGGCCTCGTTCTTCTCCTCGGGCGGGGGCGTCTCGATCACGCCGTCCTTGTCCAGACCCACGTTCATGAGCGGGGCGTCCACGCCGATCGACGGGATGCGCACACGCGTCGGCTGGGCCGGTGGCAACGGCGGCGGCACCTTAATGGCGGAGGCCCCACCGCTCCCCCCGCCCGCCAGGGCGGCGGCAGCCGAGGGCTGGGGCGGGCCGCCCGATCCCAGGAATCCGTCGAAGGTGAGCACGAGCCCGGACACCACGACCGCGCCCACCGCCACCCCGACGACCCGGCGACCGCGCCGCGTCAGACGCAACGGCTGCGGCTGCGGCTGACGACGGCGTGCGGCGGGCCGGGCGGCGGCGCCGGACTGCGGACGCCGGGCCCCGGTCGCACGGGCGGCGGGGCGTTGCGGATTCCCGTGCCCGGCACGGGCCTTCGATGCGGCGGCGTGGGTGCCCGGGGCCGCGGGACGGGCCTTCGGTGCCGGCCGGACGTGCGCCTCGGGTCGCGCCTTCGCCTCGGGCCGGTTCTTCGATGCCGGCCGTGCCTGCGGCTCGGGAGGGGCTGTGCGCTCGGGCCGGGCCTTCGCCTGGGGACGGGTCCGCGTCTCGGGCCGGGTCCTCGCCTCAGGGCGGGGCTTCGCTTCAGGACGGGGTTTCGCCTCAGGACGGGGCTTCGCCTCGGGACGGGCCTTCGGGGCCGGCCCGGCCTTGGCGTCCTCGCGGGCCCGGGTGGCGGGGGCCTTCCGGGTGCGTGGCTGCGGCGCGGGCTCGGACGGGCGGCCGGCCTCGGCCTTCTGCCGCCGGCGGGGCGCGGGCTCCGGCTTGCGGCGCTGCCGCGCGCTGCGGGACGGCGTCTTCGGGGCCGGGCCGGGGCGTGCGGGCCGGCGCGGCAGCTCGTCCTCCCACGTGCCCGGGAGCGGCTGACCGAACCAGGGGTCGGGCTGCCCGTACCAGGCATCGGGATGTCCGTACCACGGCACGGGAGCGGTGTGCTCCCCGGGATAGTGATGCATCACAGTCCTTCAGCTCCGGCGCCAGGTGCGTGACGGCACATGACGGCCCGTCATACAGGACCGTAGGACGGGTGCCTGCCGACCGCATTCGGAGGAGTGCGAACGGGGCAATCCGCACCTCACCCGATCGGGTAGAGCGGATGAGGCAGCGGGTCCAATACGGCGCCGCCGGGATGCGGAGCGCCCCCGGGGTACCGACCGTGGCCTGATGAACACTCAGCACCCACGCGCACAGGGCCTCGACGGTCTGCGTGCGCTGGCCGTGACCGCGGTCGTCGTGTACCACGTGCACGCTCCGTGGCTGCCGGGCGGCTTCCTGGGCGTGGACCTCTTCTTCGTCCTCTCCGGCTACCTGATCACCAGTCTGCTCGCCGCCGACCACTGGCGGGGCGGGCGCCTGCGGCTCGTCGCCTTCTGGCGTCGCCGCGCCCTGCGGCTGCTGCCCGTGCTGTGGCTGGTCCTCGCGGTGACGGCGTGCGCGGCGACGCTGGTCGGCGGGGACGGCCGGCGCGACCTGCGGGGGGCCGTCGCGGCCGCGCTCACCTACCGCAGCAACTGGTGGCAGCTCGGGCGGCACGACATGTACTTCGCGCAGTTCGGCGCCGAACCGCCGCTGCGGCACCTGTGGTCGCTGGCCGTGGAGGAGCAGTTCTACGTGGCGTGGCCGCTGCTGCTCTGGGCGGTGATGGCGGTCGTCCGCCGCCAGTGGGCGCAGGCGGCGATCGCGGCGGTGCCGGCCGCCGCGTCGTTCACGGCGATGGCGGTGCTCTACGTGCCGGGCACCGACCCCTCGCGGGTGTACTACGGCACGGACACGCACGGCGGCGGCCTGCTGCTCGGCGCGGCGGTCGCGCTCGTGCTGCCGCTGTCACGGGCCGGGACGCTGCGCAGGGCCGGGCACGTGCGGGCCATCGACGGGCTGGGCGTGGCGGGGCTGGCCGTGCTGGCCGCGACGGCGCTGCTCGTGTCCGGGACCTCGGCCTTCGTGTACCGCGGCGGTCTGGTGCCGGTGTGTCTCGCGGCGGCCGCGCTCACAGTGGCGGCGGGCGGTCCCGGGAGGGTCGCCCGGCTGCTGGCGTGGCGGCCGCTGGCCTGGACCGGGCGCCGCTCGTACGGGATCTACCTGTGGCACTGGCCGGTTCTCGCCTGCCTGGTCAACGCCGCCCCGGAAGCGCTGAGTTCGCCCTTCGTCCGCTGTGCGGCGCTGACGCTGCCGGTGGTCCTCGCGGCGGTGTCGTACCGCGTGCTGGAGGAGCCGCTGCTCCGGCTCGGCCTGCGCGGGTACGCCGAGTTGTGCAGCACGTTCCTGCGCCGCGCGTGGGGCGCCCGTCCACGGATGGTGCTGGGAGCGGTGGCGGCGGTCGTCGCGGTGGCGTGCGTGGCGTACGTCGGCGTGCTGCGGGCGCCGTCGGGCGGCGGCCTGCAGGCGCAGATCGCGTCGGGCGAACGCGTGGTCGCGGCGGCGCCGACCGTCAGGATCGCCGAGCCGCTCCACGCGGAACGCCCGCAACGGCCGGAGCAGCAGGACGGGCCGGACGCCGCGACCGGAGGCGCCCCGGACGTGACGGGCGCCGACATCACAGCGGTGGGCGACTCGGTGATGCTGGCCTCGGCGGACGCGCTGCGGGAAGCGCTCCCCGGGATCGCCGTCGACGCCGTGGTGGGCCGTCAGATGGATGCGGCGCCCGCGGTTTTGGAACGCATGCGGGACGCCGGGCGGCTGCGCCGCGTGGTGGTCGTCGGGCTCGGGACGAACGGGGACGTGACCCGGGAGTCCCTCGACCGGGTCGTGCGGATCGCGGGCCCGGGACGGCTGGTCGCGTTCGTGGACGTCCAGGCGCCCCGGTCCTGGGAAACCCGGGTGAACGACGCGTTGAGGGAGGCGGCGCGCCGGCACCCGGGGTGCGTGCTGGTCCCGTGGCGGGGCGTGATCGCCAGGCACCCCCAGTTGCTGTGGGGGGACGGCATCCACCCGCGCCCCGAGGGCGCGCGGCTGTACGCGGGGGCGCTCGCCCACGCCGTGGGAGCCGGGTACTGACGCACCGTCCGCGTCGCGTCGAGGACGTGGCTCTGACGGATCGTCGCCTGACGTATCGTCGGCAATTTCTCAAGTCAAGATCCTCTGACAGAGGGTCACCCGTTTGACCAGCTCTTCACATTTTTCTGACGCGGCTCCAAATGTGTCGCTGACCTGCGGTGACCGGGATCGGCCGGCTGACCTGATGCCCCGTCCGGAGCAACGCGGGAAGCCGTTCCGAGGTGCGGCCGTATCCCGGTCCTCGTGCCATGGGAGCAAGGACGCGGTCGCAGTTCGTGTCACGGGAAGCCAGTCCCACCTGCCCCGTCCGCAAGGAGGTTCACCTCATGCGTGCTCCACGCATCATGGCCGGGGCGGCGATGACCGTAGCCGCTGTCGTCCTGCCAACAAGCGCTGTCGCAGCCCCTGGCGTCGGGCTCTCGAGCTACCGGGTCTCCCCCGGTGACCTCGTCACGGTCACCGTCGCCAACTGCGTGAGCGACACGGTCATCACGACCAGCATCCCGGAGCGCCCCACCGTGGCGGTCAGCTCGACCGGCGGCGGCGCCAGCTTCACGGTCCCGGCGGCCACGCCCCCGGGCACGTACAACGTGACCGTCGACTGCACCGAGCCGGCCGGTCAGGACACCGGCCCGAGCGTCGTGCAGCTGACCGTCCGCGCCATCGACGGCAACGGCAGCGTCCCGGGCGGCGGTGCCGGCGTCGGCACCGGCTCGGGTGACGGCCGGGGCGACAACCGCGGTGACGACCGGGGCGAGGGCCGCGGCGACGACCACGGCGACCGCGACCGTGACCGCGGCGACCGCGACGACGACCGGGGCGACGACCGCGGCCGGGACCACGGCGACCGAGGCTACGGCGACCGGGGCTACGGCCACGGCGGGCACGGCGGTTACGGACACGGCCGCGGCGGCTACGGCGACAACTGCGACTCGTGGTGGGGCGGCGGCCGTGACGGCTACGGCCGCGGCGGAGAGGACGGCCGTGGCGGCGACGGCGGTTACGGCGGAGGCCGTGGCGACGGCGGCGGTCGCGGTGACGGCGGAGGCCGTGGCGACGACGGTGGTCGCGGTGACGGCGGAGGCCGTGGCGACGACGGTGGTCGCGGTGACGGCGGCGGTCGCGGCGAGGGCGGCGGCCGTGGCGAGGGCGGCGGCCGTGGCGACAACGGCAACGGCGGCGGCGCGGGTGCCGGCCTCAACAACACCGGCAGCCAGGGCCTGAACGACGACTTCGCCGCTCAGGGTGCGGGCACCGACCTGGCCGACGGCCGCAACATGGACGACAACGGCGGCTTTGGCCGTGGCGGCGAAGGCGGCCGCGGTGGCGACGACCGCGGTGACTTCGGTGGCCGTGGCGGCGAGGGCGGCCGCGGTGGCGACGGCGGTTACGGCGGCGGCCGCGGCGGCTGCTGGGGTGGTGGCGGCCGCGGCGGCGGTGGCGGGATCGGCGGCGGCATCGGCGGCGGCGGGATCGGCGGCGGCGGGATCGGCGGCGGTGGCCCGATCGGTGCCCCGAACACCGGTCTCGGCGGTTCGATCGGCATGAACACCCCCGAGACCATCGTGGGTGGCGCGCTGCTGGCCACGGGTGTCGGTGCCACCTTCTGGGTGCTGCGCCGTCGCCGTACGAACGGCGGCAAGGCCTGATCGTTGCGGACCTCCGCGATCCAGGCATACCGCCCTGCCCCCGGGCCGCCCCAGCGGCGCCCGGGGGCAGTCGTGTGTCCTGGCTCTCACCCGGCACCCGGCGGATGGCATCATGCCGATCACATCGGCACGGCGCACGGACACGGAACGGCGGGCACAAGTGGTGAGCACGGACGAGGCGCGGGACACAACGGCGGGCGGCGCCGTCGCGGCCGCGGGCGAAAGACGCCGCGAGCAACGCGGCTGGTACTTCTACGACTGGGCCAACTCGGTCTTCTCCACCAGCGTCATCACGGTCTTCCTGGGCCCCTATCTCACGGACATCGCCGAGGCGGCGGCCGATCCCGACGGCTTCGTCCGCCCGCTCGGGATACCCGTCCGCGCGGGCGCCTATTTCGCGTACGTCGTCTCCGCCTCCGTACTGCTGTCGGTGCTGGTGATGCCGCTCGCCGGGGCGATCGCGGACCGTACCGGCCGCAAGAAGGCGCTGATGGGGCTCTTCGCCTACATCGGGGCCGCCGCGACCACCGCCATGTTCTTCGTGGGCGGTGACCGCTACCTCCTGGGCGGCGCACTGCTGATCGTCGCCAACGTCGCCTTCGCGGCCTCGGTCGTCCTCTACAACGCGTTCCTGCCGCAGATCGCCGAGCCCCACGAACGCGACGCCGTGTCCTCGCGCGGCTGGGCTTTCGGCTACGCCGCGGGCGCGCTGATGCTCGTCGCCAACCTCGCCCTCTTCCTGGGCCACGACGCGGTGGGCATCTCGAAGGGCACGGCCGTGCGGATCTGCCTCGCCTCGGCGGGGCTGTGGTGGGCGGGCTTCACGATCATTCCGATGCTGCGGCTGCGCGACCGGCTCGCCCCGACGGCCGGCGCGGCCGGGGCCCGGCCCGGATCGGGGCCCGGGGCGCTGCGCCAGGGCTGGCGCCAGCTCGCGGACACCGTCCGGGACATGCGCCGCTATCCGCTCACGCTCGGATTCCTGCTGGCGTACCTCATCTACAACGACGGCATCCAGACCGTGATCTCCCAGGCCTCCGTCTACGGTTCGGAGGAATTGGACCTGGACCAGACGACGCTGATCGGCGCGATCCTGCTGGTGCAGGTGCTGGCGGTGTTCGGCGCCCTGCTGCTCGGCCGGCTCGCCGCGCGGTACGGCACGCACCGCACCGTGCTCGGCTCGCTGGTGGCCTGGACGATCACCCTTGCGGCCGGGTTCTTCCTGCCCGCCGGCCGGCCGGTGGGCTTCTTCCTCCTGGCCGCGGCCATCGGCATGGTGCTGGGCGGCAGCCAGGCGCTGTCGCGGTCGCTCTTCTCCCACCTCGTGCCGCGCGGCAAGGAGGCCGAGTACTACTCGGTGTACGAGGTGAGCGACCGGGGGACGAGCTGGCTCGGGCCCCTGCTGTTCGGGCTGACCTACCAGCTCAGCGGCAGTTACCGGGATGCGATCATCTCGCTGGTGGTCTTCTTCGCGATCGGCTTCGTGCTGCTGCTGCGGGTGCCGATGCGGCGGGCGGTGGCGGCCGCGGGCAATCCGGTCCCCGAGACGATTTAGCCCCTCCGAGTGCGACGCGGTAGTGTACGCGGTTGGTTCGACGGATGGGCCGTTACTGCGCGCTAAAGATATCAGAACGCAGGGTGACATCTTTCGTGAGATGTGACAAAACGGGCGCCGATGGGTACAAAAAGGGGCGGCACGACGGGCGACGCACCTCCCGATACGGGAATCTTCACCGCCGACCGGACGTTGACCGGATGACGACGACAGCGACACCTGTCCTGTGGGCGACACAGCCCGGGAGGCACGATTCATGAGTGAGCGAGCTCTCCGCGGCACGCGACTCGGGGCGACGAGCTACGAGACCGACCGCGGCATCGATCTGGCGCCTCGCCAGACCGTTGAGTACGCATGCCGGAACGGCCATCGATTCGAGATGCCGTTCTCGGTGGAGGCCGAGATTCCGCCGGAGTGGGAGTGCCGGGCCTGTGGCCAGGTGGCTCTTCTGGTCGACGGAGAGAGCCCGGAGGAGAAGACGAGCAAGCCCGCGCGTACGCACTGGGACATGCTCATGGAGCGGCGTACGGTCGAGGAGCTGGAGGAAGTCCTGGCCGAACGGCTGGCCGTTCTGCGCTCCGGCGCGATGAACATCGCGGTTCATCCGCGCGACAACCGCAAGACCGCCTGACAGAAGGTAGCGGGCCCGTGAGGGGCGGGCCCGATCCGACGTGCGCCCCGGGCGACGTGGCCTCAGTGCCGCGACCCGGGGTTTTCGTTGTCCTCGCCCGGGCCCCGGTCCACCACCTCGCCCTGGATGACCTTGCCGTCCGGGCGGTGGATGCGTATCTGCGTCTCCGCGTCGCGGGCCTGCCGGAAGAGGTCGCCGAGCGAACCCTGCTCCTGGGGCCGGGCGGCGACCCGGCGCTCCAGCGCGCGCCCGCCGACGCGGGTCAGCAGCGAGCGGGTGGGCGGGAAGAGGAAGAGCAGCCCCGCGACGTCCGAGATCAGGCCGGGCACCATCAGCAGCAGGCCGCCGGTCAGCAGCGCGCCCGCGCCGCCCTTCGCCCTGCCCTTACGGGCGGCGCCGCCCTTGCCGTCTTCCTTGGCGGCCCCGGATTCATCGGCCCCCGCCGTGTTCCCGTCCTGACCGGGCGGTGTCGCCGCGCGCACCGCCTCGCTGAGCGACCGCCACGCGCTGCGGCCCGCGTTGCGCACCGCCAGCCCGCCGAGGACCAGTCCGGCGACGAGCAGCAGCAGGACCGTGAAGCCGCCGGCCGCCCTGCCCACCAGGATCAGCAGCCAGATCTCCAGCAGCGCGTACGCGGCGACGGCCACCGGAATCCACCGCCGGCCGCGGGAACGCCCCTGCTGTCGCTGCTGCTGCGGTCCACCGGACCCGTCCGGCGGCGGGGTGCTGATCGTCATACGCCCCATTGTGCCTGGTCGCCCGCGGACGCCCCGAGGGCCCCGGTCAGCTCTTCCGCCGGGCCTCGGCCAAGCGGCGCACGCGGGACCCGACACCCCAGGCGGTGACCCGCCACAGGGCCTCCACCACGATGTCCCGGCTCATCTTGCTGTCGCCGCGCTCGCGCTCGACGAACGTGATCGGCACCTCGACGACGTGGAAGCCGGCCTTCACCGCGCGCCAGGCCAGGTCGACCTGGAAGCAGTACCCCTGCGAGGCGACCTCGTCCATGCCGAGCCCGAGCAGCGTCTCCTTGCGGAAGGCCCGGTAGCCGCCGGTCACGTCGCGCAGCGGCACGTCGAGCAGGAACCGGGAGTAGGTGCTGCCGCCGCGGGACAGGTACTCGCGGGACTTGGGCCAGTTCACCACCCGGCCGCCGGCGATCCACCGTGAACCGAGCACGAGGTCGGCGCCCTTGAGGGCGGTCAGCAGCCGCGGCAGTTCCTCGGGCTGGTGGGAGCCGTCGGCGTCCATCTCGACCAGCACGCCGTAGCCCTGGTCGATGCCCCAGCGGAAGCCCGCGAGGTAGGCCGCGCCCAGGCCCTCCTTGCCCTTGCGGTGCAGCACATGCACGTGGTCGTCGACCACGGCCAGCTCGTCAGCGAGCTTGCCCGTGCCGTCGGGGCTGTTGTCGTCGGCGACGAGGACGTGCGCCTCCGGAACGGCAGCCCGGACCCGGCTCACGATCGGCTTGATGTTCTCGGCCTCGTTGTACGTCGGAATGATCACGAGAACCGTGCCGAGCGGCCCGTAGGCGCTCCCCGGGGCCGTACCGCGGGTGACCCCACCGCCAACGCTCACTGCTGCTCCTCCATTTGCTTGCTGCCTCGCCTGCCCAGCACGAACGCCGCGACGCACGACAGGAGCCCCACCATAGCGAGCGCCCATTCGGGAGCGTCGCCGACGCGGTCGGCGACGGTCAGTTCGTCCCGCAGCGGAAGCCGGGCGCTCAGCACGTCCTGCGTGAACTCCCGGGTCTGCTGCTCGATCCGGCCGTCGGGGGCGACCACGGCCGTTATGCCGCTCGTGGCGGCCGTGACGACGGCGCGGCCGTGCTCCACCGCCCGGAGCTGCGACATGGCCAGCTGCTGCTCGGGCTGGCCGGTGCGCCCGTAGGTCGCGTTGTTGGTCTGGATGATCAGCGCGCGGGCGCCGGCGGCGACGGTGTCGTGCACGATGCCGTCGTAGGCCACCTCGAAGCAGATCACGTCGCCGAGCCGCGCCGGGCCGATCTGGAGCACCCCGGAGTGCTTGCCGGGGTAGAAGTCGCGCGGGATCTGGTCCAGGCGCTTGATGACCTTGGTCAGCTCCTGCCGGAACGGCACGTACTCGCCGAACGGCACGGGGTGCTGCTTGGTGTACGAGGCGCCGGGGCCGGTCACCGGGTCCCAGACGATGCCCTCGTTCTGCACATGGGTCTCGTCCGGGCCGTCGACCAGCGCGCCGACGAGGACGGGGACGCCGACGGCCTGGACGGCCTTGGTGATCAGCGCGTAGGCCTGCGGCTCGGCGAACGGGTCCATGTCGGAGGAGTTCTCCGGCCAGATCACCAGGTCCGGCTTGGGGGTGCGCCCCGCCTTGACGTCCGCGGCGAGCTTGAGCGTCGCCTCGACGTGGTTGTTGAGGATCTTCAGCGGACGGCCGAGGAAGTGCAGACCCGGCTGCTGGACGTTGCCCTGCACGATGGCGACCCGGACGCTGTCGTCGGCCTTCGTCGGGACCGGTACCGCCCAGCCCGCCGCGAACACGGCGACCGCCGCGACGGCCGCCCCCGCCGCGGGCAGGAAACGGCGCCGCCCGAACACGACCGGGCCCGTGCGCAGTCGCCACACGGCGACGGCCGCCCCGGCGAGCAGGGAGCCGCACAGCGCCACGGCGAAGGTCACCAGCGGGGCCCCGCCGAGCGCCGCCAGGGGCGTGAACGGCGAGGAGGTGTTGGCGAACGCCAGCCGCCCCCACGGGAAGCCGCCGAACGGCAGCCGGTCCCGGGCCAGTTCCTCGGTCACCCACAGGCAGGCGCCCCACAGGGGCCAGGCCCGCAGCCGGGACGTCACGGCCAGGCCGGCGCCGAGCAGCGCGACGAAGGCGGCCTCGATCAGGGACAGGCCGACGACGGCGTCGTAGCCGATGACCCGCAGCCACAGCAGCAGCCACAGGAAGAACGGCAGGCCGAAGGCGAAGCCGAGCCACGCGCCCTGGCCGCCGGTGCGGCCCCGGGTCAGCAGTGCCAGGCCCGCCACCGCCGCGATCGACAGCGGCCACAGTCCGTACGGCGGGAAGGCCGCCGCGAGCGCCAGGCCGCACACGGCCGCGAGCGCCGTGCGCCGCGCATGCCGGCGCACGGACCGGCGGACGCGGGCCGCCCTCCCGGGAGTGCCTGCGGCCGCCGGCGGGCGGGCCTCATCGGTGGTCGCCGTCGGCTCGGCGGTCGCCGTCGGGGCGTCGGAACGCGGTCGCACGTTCGCGGCCTTCCTTGCAGGTGGGCACTGTGTGAAGTGACCGTACCCCGGATGGCGGCCCCCGCGGACCTCGGGCGGGCAAAGCGGACGGCCCGACCGCGCGCGTGACGGGGCGGCAGGGTCCGGCGCCGCGACGGCGCTGCGGTCCCCCGGTGCTGGGGGAAGGGGGGAGGTGGGCTCGGGGCCCGGAGCGCCCTTCGGGCCGACCTGGGACCCGCTGGCTGCGGATCGGCGACAAGGCCGTTGTCTACTGGGCGTCCGGGCCCCTCCCGGTCACACCTGCCGGCCGGGCGAGCCCGTTCCGTACCGCGGGCGCTGGACCTGGCTTCCAGTGGCGCGTGCCAATGCGGCGCGACGCCCCGGGGCCCAGCGGCGGTCGCCGGACGCGTGGAGGCCTCCGGTCGGACGTCCGGTGGTGGACCCGGCCGAACCTACTCGCCCCCGACCGTCGCCTGTCAACAGCCGTTTGACCTGCGCAGATTGGCCAAATCAGCAGGTCAAGCGCGGGCCGCGGACCGTGCCACGCCATGCCGAGGGAGAACCGTTCGGCCGCATCGCGCGGGCTCGCGTCACTCGTTCGGCCGTGCGAACACCGTCCGGCCTCCGACGACCGTCCGCAGGGCGGTGGGCAGCGGCAGGTCCGGGCTGAGGTCGGGCAGGCCGGGGGTGCCGGAGCGCGGGTCGGTGGACCAGTTGGCGACGCGGTCGTCGGGGGCCTGGACGACCAGGTCGCCGGCCTGCCAGACGACGTAGTCGGCGGGCGCGCCCGGGACGAGGACGCCCGCGTCGTCACGGCCGGCGGCGCGCCATCCGCCGCGCGTGTGCGCGTTGAAGGCGCCCCGCGCGGAGATGCGGTGGTCCAGGGTCCGGTGGAACGCGGCGGCACGGACCGTTCCCCAGGGGTCGAGCGGGGTGACGGGGCTGTCGGAGCCGAGCGCCAGCGGCACGCCGGCGCGGGTCATCGCCGCGAAGGGGTTCAGCGTGCGGGCCCGGTCCGCGCCGAGGCGCCGGGCGTACATGCCGTCCTCGCCGCCCCACGCCGCGTCGAAAGCGGGCTGCACGGAGGCGACGAGCCCCAGTTCGGCGAAGGCGGCGATGGTGTCCTCGGTCATCATCTCGGCGTGCTCGACCCGGTGGCGCAGGGCGCGCACCCGGTCGAGGCCGACGCGCCGGGCGGCCTCGCGCACGCCGTCGGCCACGGCGGCGACGGCGGCGTCGCCGATGGCGTGGAAGCCGGCCTGCACGCCCGCCGCGGTGCACAGCGCCACGTGCTCGGCGACGGCCGCGGCGTCGAGGTAACCGGTCCCGCTGGTGCCGGGAGCGTCGGCGTACGGGGCGTGGAGGCAGGCGGTCCTGGAGCCGATCGAGCCGTCCACGAAGAGGTCGCCGCCCGCCCCGATCGCCCCCAGGTCGCGCAGCCGCTCGAGGTCCTTCGGGCCGGTGACGGCCTCGGCCCAGTAGCCGAGGACGGACGGGCCGGGCTCCTCGGCCGCCAGGCGCAGCAGTGCGGTCAGATCGTCCTCGGAGGAGATCTCGGGCCCCGCGCACTCGTGGAGGGCGCCGATGCCCAGCGAGGCGGCGTGCGCGAGCGCGGCGCGCTGGGCGGCGGCGCGCTGTTCGGGGGTGACGGCGGCGTACGCGGCGCGGCGCACCGCGTGGTGCGCGTCGCGGGTGAGCGGCCCGGCCACGTCGTGGCCGGCCAGCGCCTCGACGCCGGGGACCAGGGCCAGCAGGGCCGTGGTCACGACCGCGGAGTGCACGTCCGCGCGGGTCAGGTACAGGGGGCGGCCGCCGGTCGCCGCGTCGAGTTCGGCACGGGCCGGCGGGCGCTGCTCGGGCCAGCGGGACTCGTCCCAGCCGTGGCCGAGCAGCACGCGGTGGCCCGGGTGGGCGCGTGCGTGTGCGGCCACCCGGTCCAGGGCCTCGCTGAGTGTGCCGGCGCCGGCGAGGTCCAGGCCGGTGAGGGCGAGACCGGTCGCGGTGGTGTGCACATGGGCGTCGGTGAAGGCCGGGGTGACCAGCGCGCCGGCCAGGTCGACGACCTCGTCGACACCCTCCACGAAGGAGTCCGCGGCGCCCTCGGAGCCGAGCCAGGCGACCGTGCCGCCGTCGACCACCATGGCGGTGGCGAAGGGGTCGGCGGGGCTGTAGACGTTGCCGCCGCGCAGCAGCACGGTACGGGGGGTGGTCGGCTCGTTCGTGGTGTGCGGCACTGGTTTCGCCTCGCGGGGTGGTGCGGTGTGGGAGTGCTTCGGTGGGGCCGGGCTCAGACGCGTGGCGGCCGGGCCTCGTAGGGGGTGGAGAGCACGACCGTGGTCCGGGTGGAGACCCCGGCCAGGGTGCGGATCCGCGCCAGCAGGTGCTCCAGCTCGATCGGGGTGGCCACCCGGACCTTGAGGATGTAGTTCTCCTCGCCGGCCACGCTGTGGCAGGCCTCGATCTCCGGGACCTCGGCGAGCCGGTCGGCGATGTCGTCCGGGGCGCTGGGGTCGAAGGGCTTGACCGAGATGAAGGCGGTGAGCGACAGGCCCACCGCGTCGGGGTCGACGATCGCGGCGTACCCGCGGATCACCCCGCGCTGCTCCAGGCGGCGGACCCTCTGGTGCACGGCCGAGGTGGACAGACCGGTGGCCTTGCCCAGGTCGGTGTAACTCATGCGCCCGTCGGCCACGAGAAGTTCCACGATTTGCCGGTCCAGCTCCTCCACGACGCAAGAACCTACAGGGTCCGTGGTCGTCCGCGACATCCGGCCCGGTTCCCGGCGGTAGGTCCCCGGCCGGTGCACATGAAGGACAATTCACCCGAAGCTGTTGTTTCCGGCATCCGTCGCGGGGCAGCCGAACCGGTGCCGAAGAGCCACGGAGGTGATGCCGGTGCCGGAACCGAGCGGAAGCGGACGGCCGGACCCGGGGGCGCCGGACGGACAGCCGGAGCGGGACGACTCCCCCGCCGCCGGTGAACTCGACGAACTGCTGCGCTACGAGCGCGAGCACGCCGGCCGGCCCGCAGTGCTGCGCATGCTGCGGGCCCACCGCCGGCGCCTTTGCGGCAAGGAGGGCACCGAGGACCAGGGCCCATGACCCGTCACGCCGTGACGCGGACGCACAGCAGGCAGCTGTCGTCACCCGGATCGGCCGGGACGAGCGCCTCGGTCACCCGGAGCGCCACCGTGGCGGTGTCGTCGCCGTAGCTGCCGGCCACCGCCTCGGCCGCACGGCTCAGGCGTTCCAGCCCCGCGTCCAGGTCCTGGCCGCGCCGCCCGACCAGCCCGTCGGTGAACAGGAAGAGGCGGTCGCCGGCGCGCAGCTCCGCCGTCGCCTGCCCGTAGGCGCTCTCGTGGCTCGCCCCGAGGATGCGCCCGTCGGGCTGGGTGAGGAAGACCGCGTGGCCGTCGCGCAGGTGGAGGATCGGCAGGTGTCCGGCCCGCGCCCAGGTGAGGATGCCGGTGCCGGGCCGGTACTCGGCGAGCAGCATCGTCGCGGTGGCGGTGCCTCTGCTCATCAGCGCGTGGTTCAGCCGCTCCAGGACGCGCCGCGGGGGCGTGCCGCCCAGCGCCATGGCCTCGGCGCCGTGGCGCAGTGCGGCCATGGTGGCGACGGCCTCGATGCCGTGGCCCGCCACGTCGCCGACGCCGAGCAGGGTCGAGCCGTCGGGGAGTGCGACGGCGGAGAACCAGTCGCCGCCGATCTGGATCGAGGCCCCGGCGGGCAGGTAGGACACGTCGCAGTTGAGTCCGGGCAGGTCGAAGGAGCGGTCGGGCAGGGGCAGCAGCGCGTCCTGGAGGCGGCGGGCCAGTGCCTGCTCGGCGCTCGGACCGCGCTGCCGGGCGCCGAACGCGCGCCGCGCCTCGTCGAGGGCGATCTGCTCGTTCCGCTGCGCGGTCAGGTCCTGGTAGAAGCCGTGGACCGCGACCGGCCTGCCCTCGGCGCCGATCACGGCCTCGGCGACGAAGCGCAGGTGACGGGTGCCGTGGACGGTACGGATACGGAACGGCACGTCGACCGGCTGCCCCGAGGCGAGCAGCGCCTGCGCGGCGGCGCCGGCGGCCGGCAGGTCCTCGGGGAACAGCTGCCGGGCCAGCTCGTCCATGGGCATGGGGCCGAGCGCGGGATCGCGGTCGAAGATGGCGTAGACCTGCGGGGACCACTGGAGGGCGTCGGTCGCCAGGTCCCAGTCGGCCCAGCCGAGGTTGCCGAGGTACTGCAGCCGACGCAGCCGTTCGCCCTCCTGGCCGGCCGCGGCCTGTGGCGGCCAGGAGACGACGAGCGCGTCCCCGAGGCGCACCGCGCGCACCGCGTGGCGGACGCTGGGGTCGGGGCCGCCGCAGGCGATGCCGGGGTCGTCGGACGCGTCGCTCTCGAAGGGCTCGCCGGTCGTGAGCGTGTGCAGACAGCCGTCCCAGAGCGGGGTCCCGGCGACCGCGGGGTCGCACTCCAGCACCCGCAGCCCCACCAGCTCCCGCCCGGTGCGGCCCGCCGCGTCCACCGAAGCCGGGGCGGCGGCCTCGATCCGGAAGTCGGTCACCTCGCCGCCCCGGCCGCGCACGGGGACGAGGAGGACGACGGCCTCGCGCAGGCAGTCGAAGACGACCTGAAGGGCCGGGGACCGGTCCGCCGCGCCCTCCGGGGCGGACGCCGGTTCCGCGCAGGCGGTGCAGACGCGCGCGGCGGCCTGCACCAGGGCGCGGTCGGCGGCGTCGAACGCGTCGGGCCGCCGCCGCAGGAAGCCCACCACGCCGACGACGTCCTCCCCGCGGTGCATCGGCACCCAGGCCCGCGACGGCCAGGTCTCCGGGCAGTCGCCCACGAGCGGCCGTCCGGCGGTGCCCTTGTGGAGGTCGCTCATCCACACCGGGCGTCGCAGGTTCACCGCCTCGAAGGGCGCGAGGTCGCGGATCGGCGGCAGATGGCCCCAGGCGGAGGCGATGGCGGTGTCCACCCCGGCGTGGGCGACGAGGTCGAGCCCACCGCCCGGGGAGCGTACGTAGACCAGGAGCGCGTCGATTCCCGCCGAGTCCGCGAGCTGTTCCTCCAGGCGCTGGGCGAACTCGTCGGCGGTGTCGCCGCCGGCGTTCTGACGTGCGCCGGGGAGCGGCGTCCCCGCGGCGGAACGGGCGGGACTGTGCGCGGCGAGCAGCGCCCACGCCTCCTCCACCAAGGTGCGGCCCGCGCTTCCGGCCCGCGCCTGCAATTCCTCGCGGGCCTCGCGGGGTGTCATTCCCAGCCGTCCCATGAGTACGCCCCTGGCCCGCTCCACCGCGTCCCGGCCGGGGATCGTCCGCTGCTGGTCGTCCAGTTCCGTGCGGAGACGGGCGACGGTACGCGCCAATTGCTCGGCGGCGGTACGCGGCTCCTGCCGGCCACCGAACGCGGAAGCGTGTCCGTCGTGGCTCACCTTGCGAGCATCGCACAGGCCGGCCCCCGAACGGGCAGGTCGCCGTTCGGCCATTGCGCACCGGCAGGGCCGGGCGATCGGGCGACCTGGGTTAGGAGCATCTCCTCCGGGAAGCCGAACCACCGACCGTTCCACGAAAGGAGAACCCACATGGGCACCATCAGCGAATTCGTCGACGTCGACGTCCCGCTGCACACGGCGTACAACCAGTGGACGCAATTCGAGGAATTCCCACAATTCATGGAGGGCGTGGAGCAGGTCACCCAGGTCGACGACCGCCACAATCACTGGGTCACGAATGTCGCGGGCTCCCGACGGGAATTCGACACGGAGATCGTCGACCAGCTCCCCGACGAGCGCGTGGCATGGCGGACGCTGTCCGGTGACGTCAGGCAGCGCGGCGTCGTCACGTTCCAGCGGCTCGACCGGACGCGCACGCGCGTCAACCTCGCCATGGAGGTCGAGACCTCCGGGCTCGCCGAGAAGGCCGCCGACGCGCTCGGGGTGCTGGACCGGCGCACCCGGGGCGACCTGCGGCGTTTCAAGGACTGGATCGAGGAGCGCGGAACTGAGTCCGGTGGCTGGCGCGGCCGGGTAGCGCCGGGCGGGTGACGGTGCGACCGTGGCGCCATGACGGACCTGGACGCGGTGGCGGACGAGCTGTACGCGCTGGCGCCGGAGGACTTCACGGCCGCCCGCGACGCGCACGTCAGGAACGCCCGCCGGGCCGGGGACCGGGGGCTGGCCGCCCGCATCGCGGGGCTGCGCCGGCCCTCGGTCGCCGCGTGGGCGGGCAATCTGCTCGTGCGGGAGCACGCCGACGAGGTCACGGCCCTGCTCGGGCTCGGCGAGGCACTGCGGCGGGCCCATCGTGAGCTCGACGGCGCGCAGTTGCGGGCGCTCGGCCGGCAGCAGCGGGTCCTGGTCGAGGCCCTGGGCCGGCAGGCCGCCCGGCTCGCCGCGGACGCCGGGCGGCCGCTGGCGGACGCCGCGCTGGAGGAGGTCCGCGGCACCCTGCACGCCGCCCTCGCCGACGCCGGTGCCGCCCGCGCCTGGGCGACCGGGCGCCTCGTGCGGCCGCTGAGCGGCGCCGTCGACTTCGACCAGGCCGTCGGCGGCGCCGTTCCCGCGGCGGGGGCCCCGGCCGGAGCCGAGCACACGGCGGCTGCCCGGGAGACCGTCGTTCCCCTGCGGTCGCGGCCGCACGACGCGGCCAGGCGCCGTCGCCGGCTGGACGAGGCCCGTCGCCACGCCGAGCGCGCCCGCAACGAGGCCCTCGCCCGCGACGCGGACCTCGTGGAGGCCCGCACGGCACTCGACGCCGCGGAGTCCCGGCTCCGCACACTCACCGAAGCCGCACTGCGCGCGGAGGAGGACCGGCGGCGCGGCGCCGCCGACCGCGACCGGGCGCTCGGCCGGGTCGCGGAGGCCGAGGAGTCGGTGCGGGCCGCCGCCGGCCAGGCGGCCGCCGCCGCGGCGCGCGTCGGCGAGCTGGCGGTGGATCTCGCGGAACCCGGCTCGGGCGGGTAGACGCACGGCCATGAGCGCCCAGGAGGAGAACGCGCCCCCGCGGCGGCCCGCGACCGCTCCGGAGCCCGGCAGGACCCTCGGGGTCGAGGAGGAGTTCCTGCTCGTGGACGCGCGCACACGGCGCATCGCGGGGCTGGCGGGCCCCGTGATCGAACGGGCCCGCAGGTGGCCCCCTCCCGCGCCGGACGCCGTACTGCAGCGGGAGCTGTCCGCGGCGCAGGTCGAGGCGGCCACGGGTGTGACCACGGACCTGCCGGAACTGGTACGGCAACTCGACGGAGCGCGGCGCACCCTGGCCGCCGCCGCGCGGGCCGAGGGCGGACGTCTGGTGTCGACGGGCCTGCCCGTGCTCGACGGGGCGGCGCCGTTGAGCGGCGGGGAGCGCTTCGCCGCGATCGCCCGGCTCTACGAGCGGCAGGCCGCGGGATATCTGGCCTGTGGCTGCCATGTGCACGTCGGGGTGCCGGACCGGGAGACGGCGGTCGCGGTGGTCAACTGGCTGCGGCCGTGGCTGCCCGTCCTGCTCGCCCTGTCCGCGAACTCCCCCTGGGACCGGGGCCGGGACTCGGGGTACGCGAGCTGGCGGGTCATGGACCAGGCGCGTTTCCCCGGGTCGGGAATCCCGCCCCGGTTCGGCTCGGCGGCCGAGCACGACGCGGAGGTGGCCCGGCTCGTCGAGTGCGGCGTCCTCGTGGACCCCGCGATGACCTTCTGGCTCGCCCGGCCGTCGCCCCATCTGCCGACGGTCGAGGTCCGGGCCGCCGACGCGCTCGGCACAACATGGGAGACGGCGCTGCAGGCGGCCCTCACCCGGGCCCTGGTCTCGACGGCGCTCACCGACCTCGCGGCCGGACGCGAAGCGCCTGCCGTACCCGCGCAGCTCGCCTCCGCGGCGCTCTGGTCCGCGGCCCGCTTCGGTCTCGACGGCCACGCCGTCGACCCCGTGCGCGAGACCCGCGTCCCCGCCCGTGCGCTGCTCGACCGCCTCCTGGCACGCCTGGCCCCCGCGCTGGAGGCCACCGGCGACCTGCCCTTCGTCCGGGGGGCCGTCAGGGCCCTCCATCTGCACGGCACGGGCGCCGTCCGCCAGCGCCGGGCCGGCACGGTCTCCGGGCCCACCGCGGCGGTCGACATGCTCGCCGCCCAGACGGAGGGCGCGCGCCCGCCCGGCCGGCGGGTCCATGGCTGCCCGGCGCCTGGTTTGTCCGGGGCCGGAGAGGAAAGCCGCTCCCCATGAGGCTCCCGGCGGAGCGTGCGGACCGGGCACGGTCCTCCGGTGCCGGTCGACGTCCGCCGCGCGCGGACCCGAGCGAGGGAGGCCCGTCATGCGCCGGGACGTCCTGGGGATCTATCTCAACGACCATCTGGCGGGCTCGACCGCCGGCCTGCGGCTGGCACGCCACCTCGCCGAGCACCACCGCTCCTCGCCGTACGGCGGCGAACTGAGCCGTGTCGCCGACGAGATCACCGAGGACCGGCAGGCCCTTCTCGACGTGATGAACGCCCTCGACATACCGGTGCGCCGCCACAAGGTGTACGCCGGACGGCTCGCCGAGAAGGCCCGCCTGCTCAAGCTCAACGGGCGCGTGACCCGCCGGTCCGGACTGAGCACGATGATCGAACTCGAGACGCTCCGGCTCGGCATCGAGGGGAAGTCCCTGCTCTGGCGTACGCTGCTGTCGCTCACGCCGCACCGGGACCTGGACGAGGCACAGCTGAAGGGCCTGCTGGACCGGGCCCGTGAGCAGGCCGACACGGTGGAGGCGGTACGTCGTCACGCGGCCGTCGCCGCCTTCCGCTGAACGCCGAGGTGTGTGATGGCCCGACCCGGGGTGTGGTGGACGCTGCGGCATCCGCTCCGGGCATGGCGGCGTTCCACGGGCCACCGGGTGATGCGCCAGGGCGGCGAACTGGAACTGCTGCACCGGGCCATGGGGTTCGCGGCGCTGGGCATGGTGACACTGGTGCCGCTGCTGATCGTGGTGGCGGCCGCCGTGCCGTTCCAGCAGGCCGGGTTCGCGCAGTGGATCGTCGACGGGATGGGCCTGTCGCCGACCCCGTCGGAGGCGGTGCGCAAGCTCTTCGCGGCGCCGCGCAGGGTGTTGAGCAGTACCAGTGTGCTGAGCCTCGTGCTGCTGGGGCTCTTCGGTCTGTCCTTCGCGGCCGCCGTCGAGGTGGGGTACCTGCGGATCTGGGAGCTGCCACCGGCGCCGTGGCACCAGTTGTGGCGCCGGGCGGTGTGGCTGGTGGCGCTGACCGCGTACCTGTTCGCGGAGGCACAGAGCGGGACGGTGCTGAGGGAGGGCCTGCCGGCCGCGTTCGTGCGGGTGGCGCTGACGCTCGTCCTGGGGGTGCTGTTCTTCTGGTGGGGGCAGCACTTCCTGCTGGCCGGGCGGATCAGCTGGGGGGCGCTGCTGCCGGGGGCCATCCTCACCGTGGCGGGCCTGGTGGGGCTGCGGATCTTCTCCTCCCTGGTGTTCTCCCCGCTGATCGTCACGAACGCCGTCTCCTACGGTGCGGTCGGCACGGTGCTGATCGTCCAGTCGTGGCTGATCGGGGTCGGGTACGTCGTCTTCGGGGCCTGTCTGTTGGGGCGGCATCTGTCCGTCCCGATTGACAGGTTTTCGCACCATTCCGGCGGGCAGGCGCACGACGAGAACGAAGCTGCCGAAGCCTCGGAAGGAGACCCCCATGGGCGCCGAGAAGAAGGCCAAGCACACCGGTCAGAAGATCAAGGGCCAGGTCGAGGAGACCGCGGGCAAGGCCACCGGCAATGACCGGTTGAAGATGAAGGGCAAGGCCGATCAGGTCAAGGGCGACGCGAAGCAGGTCGTGGAGAAGTCGAAGGACACACTCGACCCCTGATGCGCACCGGCGACCGTACGGCGCCGGGGGCCGGCGACGCGCGACGGCGCGTCGCCGGCCCCCGCGGCCGTCCGCGTGCGGACCGGTCCGCGAGGTGACGCAGCATCAGCGGGGTGCGGGCCGTCCACACTCCCGCCGGGTCCCGCGTTGACAGGCAGCCGGGTGGCTGCCTATGGTCGACGGGACAGGCAGCCGGGCGGCTGCCTGTCCTGGACGGCGGGACATGGACGACGCGATCTTCAAGGCGCTGGCGGACGCCAGCAGGCGCAGGCTGCTCGACAGCCTCAACGCCCGCAACGGGCAGACCCTGCGGGAGCTGTGCGCCGGCCTCGACATGGCCAGGCAGTCGGTCAGCAAGCACCTCGCCGTCCTGGAGGCGGCGCACCTGGTGACGACCGTCCGTCGCGGCCGCGAGAAGCTGCACTTCCTCAACGCCGCCCCCGTCAACGCCATCGCCGAGCGGTGGATCGGCCAGTACGACCGCGAGCGCGCCCGCGCGCTGGCGGACCTGCACAGGGCATTGGAGCTGCCGGCGATGAGCGAGAGCGCGTTCGTCTACACGACCTACATCCGCACCACGCCGGAACGCCTCTGGCAGGCGCTGACCGATCCGGCGTTCACACGTCGCTACTGGGGTGTGGCGTTCGAGACCGACTGGCGGCCGGGGTCGCCCATGGTCTGGGAGGAGAAGGGCGCCCGGACCGCCGACCCGGAGCAGGTCGTCCTGGAGTCCGAGCCGCACCGGCGGCTGTCGTACACCTGGCACACCTTCACCCCGCGCTGGGCCGAGAACGCCGGCGTGGACGCGGACACACTCGCTCGGCTGGTCCGGGAGCAGCGGTCCCGGGTGACGTTCGAGATCGAACCGCTCGGCGACACGGTCAAGTTGACCGTGGTCCACGAGGCCCACGACCCCGGCAGCACCGTGCTCGGCATGGTCCGGCACGGCTGGCCCGCCCTGGTCTCGGGCCTCAAGACCCTGCTGGAGACGGGCGAGACCCTGGAGCGGCCCCGCTAGGGCCCTGACTGCAAGGCCCTACGCCGCGTGACGACCGTGTCAGATGCACAGCCGCAAGACCTGGGACACCTGCCGCTGGGTCCGAGCCCCGGGGAACCCGGCGCACCACCCGCGCCCGCCGCACCTCACGGGCCCCCGGCTACTCCCCCAGCCGCGACCGCAGGAACGCCAGGGCGGCCTCGTCGTCGTCGACGGCGCCGCCCTCGTGGCCGTTGTAGGGCCAGACGGTGATCGCCTTGGGCCCCGCGTAGGCGTTGTACGCGGCGAAGACCGTCGAGGGCGGGGTGATCTCGTCCATCAGGGCGGCCGAGAAACGGGCGGGAACGCGGGCGCGGGCGGCGAAGTTGACGCCGTCGAAGTACGAGAGGGTGCGGTGGACGCGGTCGGCGCTGCCGCGGTGCACGGCGAGGTAGCGGCCGATCTCGCGGTACGGGTCGGCGTCGGTGACAACGACGGCGCGCGGGAAGTCGCACAGGAACGGCACGTGCGCGACCAGGGCCGCGACGTCCGGGACCAGGGCCGCGACCGCGAGCGCGGTGCCGCCGCCCTGGCTGGCCCCGAGGACCGCCACGCGCTCGGGGTCGACGGAGGGCAGGGTGCGCACCGCGTCGACGGCGCGCACGGCGTCCGTGAACAGCCGCCGGTAGTAGTACTGGTGGGGGTCCTCGATGCCGCGGGTCATCATGCCGGGGGCCTGCGGGCCGGCCGGGCCCGAGTCCGGGGTCGCGCCGCGGCTCCACCCGGAGCCCTGGCCCCGGGTGTCCATGTGGAAGTGGGCGAAGCCCGCGGACGCCCACAGCAGGGATTCCAGGGCGTGTCCGCGGCCGCCGCCGTAGCCGACGTACGTCACGACCGCGGGCAGCGGGCCCTCGGCGCCGCGCGGGAGCCGCAGCCAGGCCCGCACGGGCTCGCCGCCGTGGCCGGGGAAGGTGACGTCGAAGACGTGCAGGGTGCGCAGGCCGGTGGCGACGGGCTCGACCGTGACGGCGCCGGGTGCCGCGGCGGC
Organism: Streptomyces sp. NPDC046977; assembly: GCF_040644455.1. Taxonomy (NCBI): domain Bacteria; kingdom Bacillati; phylum Actinomycetota; class Actinomycetes; order Kitasatosporales; family Streptomycetaceae; genus Streptomyces; species Streptomyces sp. NPDC046977. Next base: position 82,870 of record NZ_JBEYWO010000020.1, on the reverse strand, counting down.
ACGCGCCGCGGCGAGCGTGGCGTCCCAGAAGTCGTCGAAGTCGTCCGGCGCGGTCTGGCTGCTGCGGTGGGCGCGCAGTTCCGGTTCGGGTAGGTCGGTGAACAAGGCGGTGGCTCCGGATCGGTCAGGCGGTGAGGGGCTGGTAGTCGAACCAGTCGATGTCGGCGGCGGTGGCCGAGACGGCCCCGTGCGCGGTGGCGTAGGGGCCGAGCCACACTCCGAGGAAGCCTCCGGCGCGCGGGGAGCTGAGGAAGCCGCCGTCCACGACGGCCAGTTCGGTCTCCCGCGGCACGGCAGCGGCGCCGGCGCCCGCCGGAGCGTACCGCAGTCCATAGCGCTGGCCCTCCGCGTGGATGCGCAGGACCACCGGGCCCACGGGCAGCGGTGCCTCGGCGACGATCCGGTGCGCGCCGTGCTCGCGGACGGCGGCGAGCACACGGCGGCCGCCCCGGCCGTCGCCCGCGACGGCCAGCACAAGGTGGTCGGCCTCGGACTGCCGGACGGCCAGTCCCGCCCACTCGCCGGGCGTCCGCGGCGCCACGTCGAACAGCGCGCAGACGCTGACCCGTTGGTGCTGCTGCCGTCGCCCGAGGAAGCAGGGCGTGGCGGTGTCGGCGAGCGTCGCGGGACCGAGCGGCAGCCGTAGGAAGCCGGGCCGGGCGGTCTGCGACCAGAACGGCTCGCCGGTGCGCACCTGGTTCCAGGAGGGGCGCAGCGCCGGGCCGTCGAAGTCGTCGCGGACCGGCTCCCCGTACGGCTCACCGGCAGGGCCCGGGGTCCGCGGCCGGCGGAACGGCCCGAGAGTGGTGCCGACGCCCGGTGCGAAGACCGGCCAGCCGTCCTCCCAGGTCACGGGGACGAGGAAGGTTTCCCGCCCGAGGTTGGGGTGGTAGCCGCCGTAGGGGCGGCTGCCGAGGAGCACCGCCCACCACTCCCCCGCGGCGGTGTGCACGAGGTCGGCGTGGCCGACGCCGACGACGGGGAAGTCCCGGCCCAGGTGCCGGTGGGTGAAGACCGGGTTGGCGGGGTTGCCCGTCCAGGGCCCGGTGACGTGGTCGGCGCGAGCGACGCTGACGGCGTGCCGGTGCTCGGTGCCGCCCTCGGCGGCGAGCAGGTAGTACCGGCCGTCGACCTTGTACAGGTGCGGGCCCTCCGCCCACACCGCGCCGTGCAGCGCGCCGCGCCACAGCAGGTGCTCGGGCCCGGTGAGGGCGACCGCGACGGGATCGAACTCCCGCAGCCAGACGTCGGTCTGGCCCTCCCACTCCCCCGGTTCCGCGAGCCGCGTCCCCGTGCACCAGGCGCGGCCGTCGTCGTCGAAGAACAGGGAGGGGTCGATACCGGGGGCGTCGTCGAGCCACACCGGGTCGCTCCAGGGCCCCGCGGGTTCGGTGGAGGTGACGACGAAGGTGCCGTTCCTCCCGGTGCCCCCGACAAGGGTCGTGACGACCCAGAAGCGGCCCTCGTGGTGACGGATCGTCGCCGCGAAGATCCCCTGCGAGGATGCCACCGAGCCGAGGTCCACCTGCGAAGTGCGGTCCAGGACGTGGCCGATGGGCCGCCAGTGCAGCAGGTCGCGGCTGTGGAAGACGGGGATGCCGGGGAAGTACTCGAAGGTCGAGGTGATCAGGTAGTGGTCGTCGCCGACCCGGCAGACGCTCGGGTCGGGGTGGCAGCCCGGCAGTACGGGGGCAGCGGCCGCGAAGCCCGCGTCCGCCTCCCCCGTACCGTCGGACCGCGTCACGCGCCGGCCCCGGCGGCGGTGACCTGTGCGTGCAGCCTGCGGGTGTGGTCCACCTGCCGTGCAGGCCCGGTGAGTTCGGCCCGTACGGTGAGCCGGACGTCGGTGCTGGAGGCGGCCAGCCGCAGTTCCAGTGCGCCCGGCTCCACGACGCGCCGGCCGTCGCGGCCGGTGAACGCCGCGACGTCGGCGGGCACGGTCACCCGGACCCGGGACGCCTCGCCCGCCTCCAGCGGGAGCCGCAGGTAGCCGACGAGCCGCTGCACCGGCTGCACGACCGAGGCGACCGGGTCGTGCAGATAGACCTGGACGACCTCACTGCCCGCGCGGTCGCCGGTGTTGCGGACGGTGAAGGAGAGTTCGACCTCGCCGTCGGTGCCGGTGACGGCGCGGCCGTCCGGGCCGGTGCCCGTGCCCGGCACGTCGAGGCCGTCCCACGCGAAGGTCGTGTACGTCAGCCCGTGGCCGAACGCGAACGCGGCGGCCGGGTCGATGTTGGAGACCTCGCTGGCCCGGGCGAGCGGCGCGGCCAGATAGGTGGACGGCTGCACGGCGGGGTGGGCGGGCACGCTGACCGGCAGGCGCCCGGAGGGGGCGATACGGCCGCCGAGGACGCCGGCGAGCGCCGGGGTGCCCTCCTGTCCCGGGAAGAAGGACTGCACGATCGCGGCGGCCTCGGTGACGGCCCGGCCCAGGGCGTAGGGCCGCCCGGCGAGCAGGGTGAGCACCACGGGCGTGCCCGAGTCGAGGAGCGCGTCGAGCAGTTGCTGCTGCACACCGGGCAGGGTCAGCGACTCGGCGTCGCAGCCCTCCCCGCTGGTGCCGCGCCCGAACAGGCCCGCCCGGTCGCCGAGCGCGGCGACGACCACGTCCGCGTCCCGCGCCGCGCGCACGGCCGCCGCGAACCCCTGGGTGTCGGCGTCGTCGATGCCGCAGCCCGCGACGGTGACGATCTCGGCGCCGGGGAACTCCGCGACCAGCGCCTGGCGCAGTGTCGGCAGGTCGATGCCGGGCGGGGTGCCCGGGTGCTGCGATCCGACGTGGACGGGGAAGGAGTAGCAGCCCAGGACGGCGGACGGGGTCTCGGCCTGGGGGCCGACGAGGGCGATCCTGGCGGGCCGGTGCAGCGGCAGGACGCCGTCGTTGCTGAGCAGGATCACCGACTCCTCGGCGAGCCGCCGGGACAGCGCGCGGTGGGCCGCGGGGTCCAGGTCGACGGTGCCGCGCAGGCTCTCGGGGTCGGTGAGGTCGGCCCCGGCGAGGACGGGCGGCACCGGGCTCCACCCGGGGTCGAGCAGGCCGAGTTCGGCCTTCTGCGCAAGGACCCGGCGCAGGGCTCGGTCGACCAGCTTCTCGTCGATCCGGCCGGCGGCGACGGCCTCGCGCAGCGGCTGCCCGAAGGTCTTGACGGTCGGCAGCTCGATGTCGACACCGGCGGTGAGCGCGGTGCCGGCGGCGTCGGCCCAGTCGGCGGCGACGCCGTGCAGGGTCTTGAGGAAGGCGATGCCGAAGTAGTCGGCGACCACGGTGCCGTCGAAGCCCCAGGTGTCGCGGAGCAGTCCGGTGAGCAGTTCCTCGTCGGCGGCCGACGGCATGCCGTCGGTGTCGGTGTAGGCGTGCATCACCGAGCGCACTCCGCTCTCGCGGACCGCCATCTCGAAGGGCGGCAGGACGACGTCGGCGCGCTCGCGCGGTCCCATGCTCACCGGCGCGAGGTTGCGTCCGGCGCGGGAGGCCGAGTAGCCGGCGAAGTGCTTCAGGGTGGCGACGATGCCGGCCGACTCCAGTCCCTGGATGTACGCGGTGGCGACGGTGCCCACCAGGTAGGGGTCCTCGCCGATGGTCTCCTCCACCCGTCCCCACCGGGCGTCGCGCACGACGTCCAGGACGGGGGCCAGGCCCTGGTGGATGCCGACCGCGCGCATGTCGCGGCCGATGGCGGCGGCCATGACCCGGACCAGTTCCGGGTCGAAGGAGGCGCCCCAGGACAGCGGTACGGGATAGGTGGTGGCGCCCCAGGCGGCGAAGCCGGCGAGGCACTCCTCGTGCGCCATGGCGGGGATGCCGAAGCGGTTGGCGGCGGCGATCCGTTCCTGGGTGCGCATCAGGGACAGCGCGCCGAGTGCGGGGTCGACGGGGGCGGTGCCGAAGGGCCGGGTGAGCTGGCCGAGCCCGGTGGGCAGGAGGTCGTCGAGGCTCGGGGGCTGGTCCATGTCGTGCTGGTGCGGGGCGACTTCGGCGCCCTCGTTGGATGCGCCGACCCAGACGCCGTACAGCTGGGCGATCTTCTCGTCCAGGGTCATCTCGCGGATGAGCGCCTCGACGCGGGAGTCGGCGGTCACGTTGTCGTTCACTTTCCTCCGACACCCATCAGCCCTTGGACGAGGGCACGGCGGGCGAACAGGTAGACGAGCAGGACGGGAATGGTCGACAGCACCACGGCGGCCAGCAGGCCGGGGATGTTGATGCCGTACTGGGTCCGGAAGTTGTAGAGGCCCAGCGTGATCACCTTGGTCTCGTCCGACTGGGTGAGCACCAGGGGGAAGAGGAAGCCGTTCCAGGCCTGGAGCGCGGAGAAGACGACGATCGTCGACAGCCCGCTCTTGGAGAGCGGCACCACCAGCTGGAAGAAGGTGCGGCTGACGGAGGCGCCGTCCACGGCCATGGCCTCGAAGAGTTCGGTGGTGATGTCGCGCATGGTGCCGGTGAGGATCAGTGTGCAGACCGGCAGGCAGAAGGCGGCCGTGGGCAGGATGACGCCGACAAGGTTGTCGTAGAGCCCGGCCTTGCTGATGACGTAGAACATCGGGACGATCACCGCCTGGGCGGGGATGGCCAGCCCGAGCAGGAAGAGCCGGAACACCCCGGAGGTGCCGCGTCCCCGGTTGCGGACGATGGTGAACGCCAGCGGCGGCACGAGCAGCACGACGATGGCGACGACGCTGACGGTGACGACCACGGTGTTCAGGAAGTACTGCCCGAAGCCGTTGCTGAAGTCCTGGAGGTAGTTGTCCAGGGTGAAGGACTTCGGGAAGGACAGCGGGCCGTTCGCGCTGTACGCCGAGCGCGACTGCACGGTCGCGCCGAGCATCACGTACAGCGGCAGGCCGATCAGCGCGAGCCACACCAGGGCGCCGAGGCCCGCGAGATAGTTGGGGCGGCGCCTCATCAGAGCCCTTCCTTGGTGCCGGCCATCTTGTCGTAGCCGGAGACCTTGACCACGACCAGCGAGATCACGGTCGCGACGACGACGAGCATCAGCGCGATCGCGGCGCCCGCGCCGAAGTCGAAGCCCTTGAAGGCCTTGTCGTACATGTAGTAGGCGCTGATGGTGGTGTCGGTGCCGGGGCCGCCCTGGGTGAGGATCAGCACGGTGTCGAAGGTGGTGAGACCGCCGACGACCATGAGGATCACCGAGGTGATGATCGAGTTGCGCAGCTGCGGCAGCGTGATGTGGAAGAACTGCCGTACGGTGCCCGCCCCGTCGATCTCCGCGGCCTGGTAGAGCACCTGCGGAATGGCCCGGGTGGCGCCCTGGTAGATCAGGGCGTGGAACGGGGTGAACTGCCACGTGCTGACGAACACCAGCACCCCGATGGCGGCGGTCTGCGTACCGAAGAGATTGCCGTCGCCGAACAGCCAGCGCGCCTGGGAGGGCACGCCGAAGTTCGGGTCGAGCAGTGCTCGCCAGAGCACGGAGACCGCGGTGGCCGACAGCAGCAGCGGCACGAAGAAGATCGCGGACAGCACGGCCCGGTTGCGCTGGGGGCCGGCCGCCCACACGCCGAGCAGGATGCTCAGCGGGGTCTGGACGACGACGCCGAGCACGGTGAGCAGGACGCTCAGCCAGAGGCTCTTGATCATCACGGGGTCCTGGAAGAGCCGGACCCAGTTGTCGAAGCCGGCGTACTCCGGCGAGCCGAGGCCGTTCCACGCGGTGAAGGACAGTACGGCGACCATCACCAGCGGAACGAGGGCGAACAGGGCGAAGAACACGGTGGCGGGGAGCGCCCAGGCCAGGCCCGGCCGGCCGACGGTGCGGCCGGCCGGGCGCTGGGTCTGTCGCTTGCCCGTCACGGTGGCGGCGAGGGAAACCATGGGGGTCGTCGCTCTCAGGCGGTGGGCAGGGCCTGCATGGCCTTGATGAAGGCCGCCGCGTCCATCTGCCCGTTGAAGAACTGCTGGACGGCCTGGTGGATCGGGGTGATGGCCGAGGGCGGGTAGGCCTGGTCCCACGACAGCTGGAAGGACGGGGCCTTGTCGACCAGGTCGAACTGGTACTTCAGGTAGTCCGGGTTGTCGGCCGTGTCGAGGAACTTGGTGGTGTTCGTGGTGGTCGGCAGGTTGCCGATGGCCAGCTGCTGCTTCACGAAGTCGTCGGAGTACATGAGCTTGAGGAACTCGGCGACCGCTTCCGGGTGCTCGGTCTTCTTCAGCACCGAGTAGAAGTTGTTGGTGTTGCCGACGATGTCCGCGCTGTCGCCCTTGCCGCCGGTGACGGTCGGGAAGGAGGTGTAGCCGAGGTCGTTCTTCGCGAAGTCCGGGTTGGCGTCCTGCTGCGTGGAGTACTCCCAGGAGCCCATGAGCTCGAAGCCGGCCTTGCCGGCGGCCAGCAGGGCGGGCGAGCCGCCGTCGGTGAACTTCACCGAGTCGTAGTTGGTGCCGAAGGCGCCGGCGTCGATGAGCTGCTTGATCATGTCCAGTGCCTTCTTGCTGTCCTCGCTCTCCCAGGCGCTCTTGTCGCCGGACAGCGCCTTGGTGAACAGCTCCGGGCCTGCTATGCGGTCGTAGAGGTACTCGAACCACATGAGGGTGGGCCACTGGTCGCCGCCGCCGAGGGCGATCGGGGTGACGCCCTTGGCCTTGAGCTTCTTGACCGCGTCGACGAGCTCGTCCCAGGTCTGCGGGGGCTGGACGCCCGCGTCCGCGAGGACCTTCTTGTTGTTGAACATCAGGACGGGCTGGGTGCCGCGCATCGGGACGCCGTAGGCCTTCCCGTCGATCACCGCGGTGTTGAACACGGAGGACAGGAAGTTGTCCTTCAGGCCGGGGTCCTTGGCGATGAAGTCGTCGAGCGGCAGGAGCAGGCCCGCCTTGACGAAGGGCTGGATGCTGCCGCCGCCCCAGTTGAAGAAGACGTCGGGAGCCTGCTTGGTGTTGATGATCGTCTGCAGCTTCTGCTGGTAGTCCGCACCGGGGATGGTGTCGAGGACCGCCTTGACCTTGGAGGTCTTGTTGAACTCGGCCACGATCTGCTTCTCCACCTTGTTGGCGGAGTCGCCGTACACCAGGACGTGAATCGTCCCGGAACCACCGCCGGCGGAGGAGTCGCCACCGCCGCAGGCCGTCAGGGTCAGGCCCAGTGCCAGTGCCGCGCCACCGGCGACGGCACGGGGAAACCACGCACGCTTCTTCATCTTCGACCTCTCGAAAGTTTCGGCTACTTTGCCGAAATTCGCCTGACGACGGACCGTAGGCTTCCCTCAGCCCGGGGTCAACAGGGTGGAATCCCCGGGACCAAACCGTTATCGAACAGCGGCGAGCGGGGTGCTCTATCCTGTGCGCCATGCATGAAGATGAGATCGAGGGCGGCCGGATCACCCTGGCCGACGTGGCGTCGAAAGCCGGCGTGTCACTTTCGACAGTTTCGAAAGTCCTCAACGGCCGTCCCGATGTCGCCGCGCCGACCCGGAGCAAGGTCGAGCGGCTGCTGGAGGCCAACGGCTACCAGCGCCCGGCGCCCACCCAGCCCGAGTCCCGGCTGATCGAGATCGTCTTCCACGAGCTCGAGAGCATCTGGGCCATGGAGCTGATCCGCGGCGTGGAGAACGTCGCCAAGAGCCGCAACATGAGCGTGGTGCTCACCGAGAGCGGCACCCGGCACTCCCCCGGCCCGGAGTGGATCGAGGGGGTGCTGCGCCGCCGGCCGCTCGGCGTCGTCCTGGTCTTCTCCACGCTCCCGGACGACCTGAAGCGCAAACTCCGCTCGCGAGCCATCAACTTCGTGATCATCGACCCCGCCGGCGACCCCGAACCCGACGTGCCCTCCGTGGGCTCGGCCAACTGGGCCGGCGGGGTCGCCGCCACCCGGCACCTCATCGAGCTCGGCCACCGCCGCATCGGGATCATCACCGGCCCGGACGACATGCTCTGCTCGCTCGCCCGGCTCGACGGATTCCGCTCCGCGATGGGCATGGCGGGGCTCGCGGTGGACCCCGGTCTCATCCGGTACGGGGACTTCCATGTGCAGGGCGGCCACGACGGCGCGATCGAACTGCTGGAGCGGCCCGACCCGCCGACCGCGATCTTCGCGGGCAGCGACCTGCAGGCGCTCGGCGTCCTGGAGGCCGCGCGGGTCAAGGGACTTCAGGTGCCGCGCGACCTGTCCGTCGTCGGGTACGACGACATCCCGCTGGCGCAGTGGGCGAGCCCGGCACTCACCACCGTCAATCAGCCGCTGCTCGAAATGGCCGAGGAGGCCACGCAGATGCTGCTGCGGATGGCCCACTCCGGGGACGCGGGGGATCTCGGCACCATGCGCGTGGAGCTCGGTGTCCGACTGGTCGTCAGAAAAAGCACCGCCCCGCCCCGCGACGCCACAGGTCCGGACGCCGGCTGAGCGCGCGACGGCCGCGGGGAGGGCGCACGGCGGGCGCACGGCAGCGTCGGAGTGGGCACGGAAGTCTCCGCGGCGACGTCGTGTGACGAAGGCCACACCCAATGCCAACGGTCGTGGCAGTGACGGTGATTACCGCACCCGGGTGGCGGGAAATGCTCGCTATGGCCGCGGCCGAGAGCCCTGGCCGGCCCCACTGATGGGCGTTCTTCTGAGGGGGAGATGCACCCATGCGTACCCACGCACGACACAGCCGCGGCGAAGGCACGACAGCCGCGCTCGGGGAGGAGCACGAACGCACCCAGGTGCTCGCGCTCTTGACGGCGGACGACACGGACTCCGACGCCGACTCCGCTCCGGACTCCACCGATGACGCCTTCGACGACGAGGCGTACGAGATCTTCCGCCTGCACTGCCCCGACTGCGCCCGCCCGATCGCGCTGCTCGCCGACGAGGACGTGCTGCCGGAGCACGCGCTGTGCTCGTCGCCGTGGAATCCCTTCGTGCTGACGGTCTGCCCCGGCTCGGGCCGGCCCGCCGCGGACGCGACCCCGGCCGACGGGGACGACTCCGCCGAGGACCAGGACTGGGGGCAGCTGCTCACGCTGCCGGACGGCCTCGACTGGCGTATGCAGCCCTTCTCGCACGTCGGGGGCCCCGGCTCGCAGCCGATCCGGGTGCGGTTCCAGCACGCCGCCTGAGCTCGCGCGGCCGCGGTGCCGCGCCGGTCCTCACGGACGGCGCGGCCCCGGGGCGTCACGGGCCTGGGCGCGGGAGGACGGCTACGGGGCCTTGCTCTCCGGCCCGGCGAGGCTGCGGGCGATGACCATCCGCTGGATCTGGTTGGTGCCCTCGACGATCTGCAGGACCTTGGCCTCGCGCATGTACCGCTCGACGGGGAAGTCGGCGGTGTAGCCGTAGCCGCCGAGCAGCTGGACCGCGTCCGTGGTCACCTGCATCGCGGCGTCGGTGCAGAACAGCTTGGCCATGGCGGCCTGCCGGGAGAACGGACGGCCGGCGTCGCGCAGCCGGGCGGCCGCGAGGTACAGGGCCCGGCCGGCCTCGATCCGGGTCGCCATGTCGGCGAGCATGAAGCGCAGGCCCTGGAAGTCGACCACGGGCCGGCCGAACTGCCGGCGGGTCATGCCGTACGCGAGCGCCTCGTCGAGGGCGGCCTGGGCGACGCCGATCGCGCACGCGGCGATGCCGAGGCGCCCGGAGTCGAGGGCGGACAGCGCGATCGTGAAGCCCTGGCCCTCCTCGCCGATCCGGCGGGTGTCGGGCACGGTGACCCCGTCGAGGTGCAGCTGGGCCGTGGGCGAACCCTTCATGCCCATCTTCTTCTCCGGCGGCGCCGCCGACAGGCCTTCTGCGTCCCCCGGGACGAGGTAGGCGGTGATGCCGCGCGGGCCCTCGGCGCCGCTGCGGGCGAGCACGGTGTAGAAGTCGGCGACGCCGCCGTGGGTGATCCACGCCTTCGTGCCGTCGATGCGCCATCCCTCGTCCACCCGGGTGGCCCGGGTGCGCAGGGAGGCGGCGTCGGAGCCGGACGCCGGCTCGGACAGGCCGTAGGCGCCCAGCAGCGAGCCCTCCAGCATCGCGGGCAGGTACTCGGTGCGCTGCTCCTTGGCGCCGAAGTGGGCGACCGCGTGGCAGGCCAGGGTGTGCACGCTGACGCCGAGGCCGACCGTGAGCCGGGCGGCGGCCAGTTCCTCCAGTACCTGGAGGTACACCTCGTACGGCTGGCCTCCGCCGCCGTACTCCTCCGGGTAGGGCAGGCCGAGCAGGCCGGCCTCGCCGATCAGGCGGAAGGTGTCGCGCGGGAAGATGCCCGCGTCCTCTTCCCCGGCCGCCTTGGGCTTGATCTCCCGCTGGGCCAGCTCTCGCACGAGCGTGAGCAGGTCGCGGGCCTCCTCGGTGGGCAGTTGGCGTTCCACCGGCTGGGGGCCGTCGTGGGTCATGGCGGCGCTCTCCTCCCTGTCGGGCGCGGCGGCGGCGTCCGCCCAGGATGTGGCGGCGCTACCGGTATACGTACCCTCCGCCCATGGTCTCCCGCCGGGTCACGGCATGGTCCGACCTGCGGCTTCGGCGCGATGGAGTATGCCCGATCGGAGGTGCCCGCGTCACGGGTGGTCCGGCCTCCCCGGGGGCGGCGGCGGATTTTGTCATACCGGCTGCCGGACGGGCGCGGCTTTCGCAAGGCCGTACGGGTTCCACGGGGTCCGGGATACCGTCTGCGGGCGCGCGGTGCGCGTGGGCGGCTGTGCGATCGGTGCGGCCGGTGTGGACGCTGGGGAAGGGTGATGCGGGTGTCCGTGATCCGTACGTGGGGTCCGCGGGCGGCCGCCGCCGTGGCGGTGGCACTGCTCGGGACGGCCTGTGGCGGCCAGGACTCCGGGACGCCGGACGGCCCGGTGGCACTGGAACGGATCGGCCGGGCGATCGGCTGCACCCCGCAGGTGCAGACCGACGTCGACGAGCTGCGCCAGGGGGCGTGCACGACGGCACGGGGGGCGTATGTGATGGTCACCTTCGCCAGTGCCGCGGGGCAGAAGTCCTGGCTGGAGGAGGCGCAGCCGTACGGCGGTTCGTACCTGGTGGGCGAGCGGTGGGTGGTCGAGGCCGACCCCGACGCCCTGGAACCGGTCCGCAAGGAGCTCGGCGGCACGGTCGAGGAGGGCCAGCACCACGCGGGGCACGGCTCGCACTCGGCCGCCCCGGCCGGCTCCGCCCCGGCGAACGGCTGATCCCCCTTCGCACGGGACCGGCCCGGCACACGGCGGCGTCGCCTCGTGTGCCGGGCCGTCACCGGCCGCGGGTGCTCGGGTCGGGCGGGGTCAGATCTCCAGGTCGGACTCGATGCGCTTGAGCTGGTGGCGGGCCATCGCCAGGTTCGCGCGGTCCTTGTCCAGCGCGACGTAGAGGAAGAGGCCCTTGCCCGAACGCCCGGTCAGCAGCCGGATCATGTGGGTCTGGGTGTTGAGGGTGATCAGGATGTCCTCGATGTGCTCCTTGAGGTTGAGCATCTCCATCGTGCGCATCTTGGCGCGGACGACGTCGGTGTTGCCGGCGGCCGCGACGGTCAGGTCGAGGTCCTTGGAACCACCGAGGGTGCCCAGGGCCATGCCGCTGCCGTAGTCCACGAGAGCGACGCCCAGGACGCCCTCGATCGACGTCATTACATCCTTCAGCGCGGTCTCGGTGTTGGCCATGACGGTCTCGCTTCCTTGTCGTTGAGTTCTGTTGCGTGATGAATGCCTGGGACCCGTGGCGGCGCGGCCGCGTCCGGTGCCCGACGGCTTGTCGGCTGGTGAAGGCGGTCGTACGGTCATTTCCGCTCCTGACGTTGGAGCGCGAGGTCGACGAGATCCTCGATCCGTCGACTGGATCGGCGGGCCTCCAGGTGCAGCCGGCCCACGTTGGAGCCGGGGCCCGCGACCAGGGCGAGGGCCATCGCGCTGCCTGCCGCGTACGCCGCGACATATCCGCTGTCCCCGCGGACGATCAGCTCCCGGAAGGCCCCCCGCTCCGTCGCCTCCGTGATGCGCGCCGCCACGCCCAGCGCCGCGGCGGTGAGCGCGGCGACGCCCTCCGGTTCCGGCCCGCTGAGGTCGTGCGCCACGACCAGGCCGTCGGCGCTGGCGACGAGCCCGCCCGTCAGATGCGGCACCCTCGTGCGCAGACTCCGGAGTTCGGCCAGCACATCGGCTTCGAGTGCCACGAGCTGTCTCCTTCCGGCGAGCTGCCGCAGAGCCTTCCTCCACGGTCGGTCGGCGGGTGCCGGGCGGGTCGGCAGGGCGCTCACAGGCGGGCCTCCAGGGCGGCACGTAGTCGGAGCAAGAGGGCGACGGTGGGATCGGTGGACGCCGGTGCCGCGGGCTGCGGCCCGCCGACCACCGGGGGCGGGGCGGGTGGGGACGGCTCGGCCCGGGCCGCGGTGGCGATCCGGCCCCCGGCGGCCAGCCGCCGGACGTCCAGCAGCGTGGCGAAGGCGGAGCGGCCCAGGTGCCACGCGATCTGGACGGGGGTGCGGCGACCGTCGGCCGCCGCGAGCACGGCCAGCTGGCCCCGGGTGGGGGCGCGGGCCCGTCCGCCGCGGAACTCCTCGCCGGGGCGCGGGACGACGGGGCCCGCGTCGGTGTCGTCCCACGGCCAGGCGCGTTCCAGTTGGGTGCGCCGGCGCTGTGCCTCCCGGGCGATCCGCTGCGCCGGGACCGGCCGGGAGATCGGGCCGAGCCGCGAGGTGGCGCCCGGCTGGAACCGGTCGGGCTCCGAGTCGGGCAGCAGGGTGAAGTACGCGGCGTCGAACAGCGCCAGCAGATGGCACAGTTCGAGTTCGCCGCGGGCCACCCGGCCGGTGTCCACCAGGTGCCGGCCCACCCCGCGGCCGACGTCCGCGGTGGTGACCGCCTCACGCCACTGGTCGGGCGTCAGGCGGCCGCAGGCCATCAGCCGTACGCCCAGGTCGGGGGCGCAGGGGCTCTCGGCGTGCACGACGGCGCCGTCGCGCAGGTAGACCGCGCCCGCCGACCCGTACAGCGCCCCGCTGGCCCCCGCGTCGGCGAGCCGGGCGAGCGCCGCGCCGAAGGCGTACGCCCCGAACCGGCCGGGGCCGCCGGCGACAGGGGCGGGAGCGGTGGCGGGCGCCGTGACACCCCGGGACGGCGTACGGCGGGGCAGGGACCGCAGCGCGAGCGGAGGCCGCGCGGCCTCGGCCCCGGTCATACGAGCACCAGCCGGTCGGCGATCGACTGGAGCCCGATCCGGGCGACGGCCAGGTTGGCGACCGTCCTGTCCAGCCAGATGTACAGGAGGACGTCGCTGTCGAAGGACGTGTCCAGGAAGCGGATCAGGTGGTAGCTCCCCGGCGCGGTGATGATGATGTCCTCCACCGGGACGCGCCCCGGCTCCTTGGCCGTGAAGGTGGCCCCCTCCACGACCGCCCGGGCCGCCTCCGTGGTGTCCGCGGCCGCGGCCTCGTGGCCGTGTCCCGGTTCCTGCCCGACCGCCCCGAGGATCAGGCCGCTGCTCCAGTCGACCACGCTCGCCCCGAGCACACCGGGTATGGCCAACGCCTCGGAAAGGCATTCGTCGATGCCGGGCACGCGCACCCCTTCGCCGCCACGTCTGGTATACGGAACAGCACGGAACGTTACTCAAGCCGTACGCGAATCAGGTGAGTTACGGCATTTTCCATTGGCACGTGCGACGGACTCGCTAGGATTCCGAACCGCTTGCGCTCACTCGGCGGAATTGTCCTCCGGTGCCCCCTTGGCGATCACCGCGAGCGTGTCCAGCGCGGCCCCGAGGACCTGCGGGGACGGCGAGGCGAGGCCGATCCGCACGGCGTGCGGGGCGCTCCCCCGCCCGGCGGCGAAGGCGGCGGCCGGGGTGACGGCGATGCCGTGCCGGGCCGCCGCGGCGACGAAGGTGTCGGCGCGCCACCGGCCGGGCAACCGCCACCAGCGGAAGTAGGCGTGCGGGTCGCCGGACACGGCGAAGCCGGCCAGCCGCTCGGCGGCCAGCTCGCCGCGGGCGGCCGCGTCGCGCCGTTTGGCCGCCGCCACGGCGTCGAGCGTCCCGTCGGCGGCCCACCGGGTGGCGGCCTCCAGGGCGAAGCCCGTGGCGAGACTCCCGGCGGAGCGCAGGGCGGCGGCCACCGGGGCGGCGTGCGGCTCGGGGACGAGGGCGAAGCCGGCGGTGAGTCCGGGGGCGAGGCGCTTGGAGAGGCTGTCGGCGAGGATCACGCGATCCGGCGCGTACGCGGCGAGCGGGGCCGGCGCGTCCGGCCGCAGGAAGGTCCACACGGCGTCCTCCACCGCGTGCAGGTCCAGCCGCCCGAGGGTGTCGGCGAGTTCGGCGCGGCGGGCGCCGGACATGGTGACGCCGAGCGGGTTCTGCAGGGTGGGCTGCAGGTAGAGGGCGTGCAGCGGGGCGCGGGCGTGCAGTTCGGCGAGCGCGTCGGGGCGGATGCCGTCCTCGTCGCACGGGACGGGGACCAGGCTCACCCCCAGGCGTGCCGCGACCGAGGCGATCACGGGGTACGTCAACGGCTCGACGCCGAGCCGGCCGCCCGGCGGGACCAGGGCGGCGACGGCGGCGGCGATGACCTGGCGGCCGTTGCCGGCGAACAGCAGCCGCCGTGGGTCCGGGCGCCACGCGGGCCCGGACAGCAGCGCGGCGAACGTCTCGCGGGCCGCGGGGGTGCCATCGGCGGTGAGGGGGCGCAGGGCGGCGCCCAGGACGTCCGGGCGCAGCAGCGGGGCGAGTCCGGCGGCCAGCAGTTCCGGCTGGCCCTCTGTGACGGGGTAGTTGAGCTCCAGGTCGATGCGCTGCCGCGCGGGTTCGGCGAGCGCGGGGCCGGCTGCGGGCGCGGCGGCGCGGACGAAGGTGCCGCGGCCCACCTCGCCGACGGCCAGGCCGCGGCGGGCGAGTTCGGCGTAGACGCGGATGGCGGTTGAGTTGGCGATGCCGCGCTGCCGCGCGAAGACGCGCTGCGGCGCGAGCCGGTCCCCGGGGCGCAGCCGTCCCGCGGCGATGTCGGCCGCCACGGCGTCGGCGACCGCGCGGTAGTCCTCCGTCGGCATGTCCCCTCCAGAGCGCAGGTTGGATTGCACCGAGAGCAAAGATCTTATTGCACCGAGCCGGAGAGGGCACCTAGCATCACGTGCAACGCCCGCACATCGTGGGGCATTTGGGGAATCCGACAGAAAAGGGGAAGGCCCGTGGCGACCGCGCACGTCAATGGCATCACCGTCGCGTACGACGACGACCAGGGCGGGGGCGGGAAGGGGGTCGGGGGCGCTCCTGCCGTCCCGCTGCTGCTCGTCCACGGCCACCCCTTCGACCGCTCCCTGTGGGCGCCCCAGGTGGCGGCGGTGGCCGGCACCGGGCGCCGGGTGATCGCCCCCGATCTGCGCGGCTACGGGGCGAGCGAGGTGGTCCCGGGGATCACACCGCTCGGCACCTTCGCGCGGGACCTCGCCGCCCTGCTGGACCATCTGGGCGTGGCCCGGGTGGTACTCGGCGGGCTGTCGATGGGCGGCCAGATCGTGATGGAGTTCCAGCGCACCTTCCCCGAGCGCGTCGCCGCGCTCGTCCTCACCGCCACCTTCCCCGGCGCCGACACCGAGGACGGCAGGAAGGCCCGCGAGGCGACGGCCGATCGTCTGCTCGACGAGGGCATGGCGAAGTACGCCGACGAGGTGCTGGACCGGATGATCACGCCGTACAACGTCACCACGCGGCCCGACGTGGCCGCCCATGTGCTGCGGATGATGCGCGGCACCCCGCCCGAGGGCGCCGCCGCCGCACTGCGCGGACGCGCCCGGCGCCCGGACTACGGCCCCGTGCTCGCCGCAG
Organism: Streptomyces sp. NPDC046977; assembly: GCF_040644455.1. NCBI lineage: Bacteria > Bacillati > Actinomycetota > Actinomycetes > Kitasatosporales > Streptomycetaceae > Streptomyces > Streptomyces sp. NPDC046977. Next base: position 67,151 of record NZ_JBEYWO010000020.1, on the reverse strand, counting down.
TCCGCGTACCCACCCTGATCGTCGTCGGCCGCGACGACACCTTCACCCCCGTCGCCGAGGCCGAGGCCATGCACCGCATCGTGACCGGCTCGCGGTTGGCGGTGGTCGAGAGCTCCGGGCATCTGCCCAACCTTGAACGGCCCGAGGTCTTCACGGGCCTCCTGCGTGATTTTCTCGACGAGTTGGACGCATAGGAGCGAACCCGCGGCGTTCCGGCGCGGGTTGCGACAGCTTCGGCACGGCCGCTGTCCCGCGGGCCCGGCCGGGCGCCGGCCCGAGCCTGCGGGCAGCGTCGACACCCCCCGCGAACAAGCAGGTCGACGTCACACGCCCGGCCGCTCAGGCCGTCGCGTCCACCAACGAGAGCGAGTGCAGCCGGTCCGGCGGGCCCGGGCGGGCGTAGTACCAGCCCTGGGCGGTGTCGCAGCCGAGGGCCCGCAGGTACTCCGCCTGGGTGCCGGTCTCGACGCCCTCGACGGTGACCGACAGGCCGAGCGTGTGGGCGAGGTCGACGACGACCTCCACGATCTTCACGTCGACCGGGTCCGCCGGGTGCTGCTGCATGCCGCGCGTGAACGAGCGGTCCAGTTTCAGCGTGGTGATCGGCAGCCGGCGCAGCGACGCCAGGTTGGAGTAGCCGGTGCCGAAGTCGTCCAGCGCGATGGCCATGCCCAGGTCGGCGAACTCCCGCAGCGGGCGGAGCAGTTCCTCGTCGGCGCCGATGAAGGCGCTCTCGGTGACCTCCAGGCACAGCGCGGTCGGTTCCAGCCCGGCGTCCTTGATGACGGCGAGTGTCTCCGGGACCAGGCCGTGATGCCCCAGCTGCGCCGGGGACAGGTTGACATTGATCCGCAGCGGATGGCCGTCGCTGCGCGGGAACTGCCAGTCCCTGGCCTGCCAGGCGGCCTGCTGGAGCACCCAGTGGCCGAGCGGCACGATCAGCCCGGTGCTCTCCGCCAGCGCGATGAACCGGTCGGGGCCGAGCACCCCGTGCACCGGGTGGCACCAGCGCACGAGCGCCTCCGCGCCGCGCACGCTGCCGTCGGACAGCCGGACGAGTGGCTGGTACTCGATGAAGAACTCACCGCGCTCCAGGGCGACGGGCAGCTGGTTGGTGAGCCCGTGCCGGGTGATGGCGCGGGCGTCGGAGTCGGGGTCGGCGAGCTCGAAGCGGTTCCCGCCGGCGGCCTTGGCGCGGTACATGGTGATGTCGGCGCTGCGCAGCACCTCGGCCGGGCCGAGGCTGCCGGCCTGGCCCTCGACGATGCCGATGCTGCACCGTACCGTCAGTTCGCGGCCGTCGACGCGGATGGGGTCGGCGAGTGCGGCGAGGACGAGGTCGGCGAGGCCGGTGACGTCCGCGCGGCTGGCCGGGTTGACGACGAGCGCGGCGAACTCGTCGCCGCCGATCCGGGCGACGAGCTGGTCGGGCGAGGTGACGCAGGCCTTCAGCCGCTCCGCGACGGCCACCAGCAGCCGGTCGCCGACCGCGTGGCCCAGGCTGTCGTTGACGTCCTTGAAGCCGTCGAGGTCGAGGTAGCAGACGCCGACGCGGGAACCTTCGGCGCCGCCGAGCACCTGCTCCAGACGCTCGAAGAACAGGTTCCGGTTGGCCAGCCCGGTGAGGGCGTCGTGCGTGGCCTCGTACCGCAGCCGCTCGCTGAGCAGGCGCTCCTCGGTGATGTCCTCCATCAGCGCGAGCATGTACTGCGGGACCCCCGCGGGGTCGCGGAGCAGCGAGACCGTCAGGTTGGTCCACAGGGCGGTGCCGTCGGGGCGGTAGTACGCCTTCTCCACGCTGTAGCGGTCGCGTTCGCCCCGGTTGAGCTGGCGCTGCATCTCCCAGACCTCGGGGGCGTCCTCCGCGTGCACCCAGTCGTAGACGTTCCGGCTGAGGATGCGGCGTTCCAGGCCGCCGAACATGGCGGTCAGGGCGTCGTTGACGTCGAGGATGCGGCCCTCCATGTCGGCGATGCCGATGCCTATGGAGGCGCCCTGGAAGATGGCGCGGAAGCGCACCTCGCTCTCGTGCAGGGCCTGTTCGACGGCGGTGCGGGCGGCGAGCGCGGCCCGGGACAGGGCCTCCTGCTCCGTCCGGGTCCGTTCGCGCAGCGCGCCCGTGTAGCCGTAGGCGATCCAGTGCTGCAGCCGGGCGGAGCGGGTGCGGCCCTCGTCGGCGGGCAGGGCCGGGTCCAGCGGGGAGTACAGCAGCAGGTAGGCGTCCACGACGCCGAGGATGCGGGGCAGCGCCTCGGGGTCCGTGCAGTGGGCGGCCACCAGGGCCGAGCCGATCTCCGCGGCGGCGCGCGGGTCGAAGGGCCGGGCGTGCAGGGCCGCCTCCAGCCGCGCGGCGAGGGGGAGCAGGTACTCCTCGAACTCGCCGCGGGTCATGGAGGTGGCGGTGGCCGGGTAGATCGCCCGGCTCCAGATGATCGCGAAGCGCCGCAGGCCGTCGGCGGGCTCGGGCTCCGGGTCGGGTTCCGCGGCCACGGTCACGCCTTGCGGCCGACGCCCGCGAACCCGCTGAAGACCACCGGGTCGAGTTCGTCGTCGTCCGAGCCGTCCGGCCGCCACAGCGGCGGCGAGACCAGGCCGGGTTCGACGAGTTCGAAGCCGTCGAAGAACGCCTCCACCGCGGCCCGCGAGCGCATGATCAGCGGCGAACTGGCCTTGCGGTAGACGCTCTCCACCCGCTCGCCCTCCTCCGGCCGGCGCGGGCCGCCCTCCACGGAGGCGTGGGTGAGGACGAGCAGGCTGCCCGGTGCGAGCGCGTCGCGCAGTTCGGCGACGGCCTTGGCGGGGTCGTCGGCGTCCTCGACGAAGTGGAGGACGGCCACCAGCAGCAGCGCCACCGGGCGGTCGAGGTCCAGCAGCCGGCGGGTCTCCTCGCTGTCGAGGATGTCGCGCGGGGACCGCAGGTCGGCGGCGACGATCGCGGCGTTCTCGTGCCCGTCGAGCACGGCGCGGCTGTGGGCGACCGCGACGGGGTCGTGGTCGACGTAGACCACGCGGGCGGCCGGGTCCGCGGCCTGGGCGACCTCGTGGACGTTGCCGAAGGTGGGGATGCCGGAGCCGATGTCGAGGAACTGGGTGATGCCCTCGTCCACCGCGAAGCGCACGGCCCTGCGCATGAGGGCGCGGTTGGCCTGCATGATCTTGGGCAGGCCCGGGAAGGCCTCGATGGCCCGCCGCCCCGCCTCCCGGTCGACCTCGAAGTTGTGCGATCCGCCCAGGTAGTAGTCGTAGATGCGCGACACGCTCGGGACGGACAGGTCGATGCCTTGGGGGGCCCAGGCGGGACGCTCCATCAACGGCTCCAGCTCGTCGGGATCAGGGCACGGCTCCGTGGGGACGGCCGCGTGGCTCAGAGGCTACTGATCGTTCGATCGAGAGGAAACCAGAAATGGAAATATTCGATCCGTTTTCGGTCACTCGCCAACGGCACGTGCCCTGCCCCCGCGGTGCGGGGAACAGGGCACGTACTACCGCCGGATGACGGGCAGTCAGGTTGTTCAGACGCTGACGCCGTGCGCGCGCAGGTAGGCGAGCGGGTCGATGTCGGAGCCGAACGACGCGGTGGTGCGCACCTCGAAGTGCAGGTGCGGGCCGGTGACGTTGCCGGTGGCGCCCGACAGGCCCAGCTGCTGGCCCTCGGAGACGGTCTGGCCGGCCGAGACCGACAGCGAGGACATGTGGGCGTACTGCGAGTACTTGCCGTCGGCGTGCTTGATGACGACCTGGTTGCCGTACGAGCCGCCCCAGCCCGCGGAGACCACGGTGCCGGAGGCGATCGCCTTCACCTTGGTGCCGGTGGAGGCGATGAAGTCGACACCGGTGTGGTAGCCCTTCGACCACATGGAGCCGGCCTGGTGGTACGGGGTGCCCAGCGTGACGTGGTCCAGCGGGGCCGTGTAGCCGGAGGCGGACGAGGTGGAGGGCTTGGCCGGCGCGGGCGTGCTCGCGGGCTTGTCCGGGAGGGCGACCTTGACCTTGCCGCTCAGCGCCAGGACCTGGCCCGGGCGGATCAGGTTGGGGTCGCCACCGATGACGGACCGGTTGGCGGCGTAGAGCTCGTGCCAGCCGCCGGCCACGTCCTGGGCGTCCGCGATGGAGGAGAGGGTGTCTCCGCCGACGACCGTGTAGCTGCCGCCGGTGCCCGGCTTGGAGGAGGAGCCGGCGGGCTTGCCGGCCGTCGTGTCCTTCGCGGGGGTGGCGGGCTTGGGGGCGGTGGTGCCGGCGACGCTCTCGGGGGTGGCCGAGGTGTCGGCCATGTCCTTGGTCAGACCGGCCTTGGGACCGCACACCGGCCAGGCCTGCGGACCCTGGACGGCCAGGACCTTCTCGGCGACCGCGATCTGCTCGGCCTTGGTCGCGAGGTCCGCGCGGGCGGCGTACTTGGTGCCGCCGAAGCCGGCCCAGGTGCTCTGGGTGAACTGGAGGCCGCCGTAGAAACCGTTACCGGTGTTGATGGACCAGTTGTTCGTGCTCTCGCACTGGGCGACCTTGTCCCAGACGCTCACCGGAGCGGCATGGGCACCGGTGGCGCCGACAACCGGAAGGGCAATCGCGGCACTCGTGGTGCCGGCGAATGCGCCGATGCGGACGAAACGGTTGGTCCGCTGACGACGGTGCTTTCCCTTTGCGGGCATGGGGAATTCCTCTCCGACGCCTACGAGGTGAGCTGTCGGGTTCGGGCTGGAGATGCCCGGCCGCATGGAGGCATGCCAAACAAAGGCACGTCGCTGCGACTTCACCCCAAGCCGTCCCGTGACACGGAACGGCACTTACCTGGGTCCCCCGCTCCTGCCGTGCGGTCTTGTCATCCGGCTTACGAGTGGCGGCAGGATTAGGCGTTCCACTCGGAAGAATTCCCGCCGGCATCCGGCCTGCGGGACTTGGAAGCTAAACGACGCAATCGCGCCCCGGCAAGGTCCTGAATCACAGCAATTGCCGACCGGCAAGTCGATCAATGAATTCCGTGACGTTACGTGAGATGTGTCCGCTCTGTGTAGGCGAATTGATGACCCCGGGCGAACGGCCGCACACGAGTGGTGAATATGGGGGGCATAAATCGACGCTCGGTCGCCGCGAGGCGCCGCAGCGTGTTCGCCGCGTGACACCCATCACGCACCTATTGCCTACGCATGCACTGTGGATACATATGTCCGCTTACGACCCTCGATGCCGGATAAGACAGGACATGGGGCGTTCCAACCCGCCCTCCAGGAAGGCGCCATGGGGCCCGGAACCCGGGTGACAGCGCGGAACCCCCAGGGGTAGCCTCCCAATCCCGAACATTTTCTTACATCGACACCTCAGTGCACCGCCGTACCCACACCTCGACCGGGAGCCCCCGCGTGCCCTACCTCGCCGCCGAAGACCGCTACGCCTCCATGCAGTACCGCCGCACCGGCCGCAGCGGGGTCCTGCTCCCCGCCGTGTCCCTGGGCCTGTGGCACAACTTCGGCGACACCTCGCCGCTGGAGACCCAGCGCGCGGTGCTGCGCCGCGCCGTCGACCGCGGGGTCGTCCACCTCGACCTCGCCAACAACTACGGCCCGCCCGCCGGCTCGGCCGAGGCCAACTTCGGCACCCTCTTCGCCCAGGACCTGCGCCCGTACCGCGACGAGCTGTTCATCGCCAGCAAGGCCGGGTACGACATGTGGCCCGGCCCGTACGGCGAGTGGGGCAGCCGCAAGTACATGCTGGCCTCCCTGGACCAGTCCCTCGGCCGGATGGGCCTGGACTACGTCGACGTCTTCTACTCCCACCGCTTCGACCCGGACACGCCCCTGGAGGAGACCATGGGCGCCCTGGACACCGCGGTCCGCCAGGGCAAGGCACTGTACGCGGGCATCTCCAACTACCCCGCGGACGCCCACCGCCGGGCCACCGAGATCCTGCGCGGACTCGGTACCCCGCTGCTGATCCACCAGGCCGCGTACAGCATGCTGCAGCGCGGACCCGAGGCGGGCGTCCTCGACGCCGTCGGGGAGACCGAGACCGCTCTCATCGCCTACTCGCCGCTCGCCCAGGGCCAGCTGACCGACCGTTACCTCGACGGCGTCCCCGCGGACTCCCGGATGGCGCTCGGCCACTTCCTCAAGCGCGACGCCCTCACCGACGAGAAGCTGACCCTGCTCCACGCCCTCAACAAGCTCGCCGGCGAACGCGGCCAGACCCTCGCGCAGCTCGCCCTCACCTGGGTCCTGCGCGACCCGCGGGTGGTCTCCGTGCTCATCGGCGCGAGCAGCGTCGCGCAGCTCGACCAGAACCTCGCGGCCCTGGACGCGGAGCCCCTCACCGAGGCCGAACTCGCCGAGATCGACCGTCTGTCGGCCGAGGCGGGCGTCGAGATCCCGTAGTTCCCGCAGGCGTCGCCGCCCCGGGGGTCCCGCCCGTCAGGACCCCTGGAGGCGGCCCCGCAGAGCGTCGCGCACACCCGGCCACTCGTCCTGGAGGACGGAGTAGTAGGCGCTGTCGCGGACGGTGCCGTCGGTCGCGCGCACATGGGCGCGGCGGATGCCCTCGAAGCGTCCGCCGATGCGCTCGATCGCGGCACGCGAGCGGGCGTTGCGGGCATCGGTCTTCAAGGTGACGCGCAGCACGCCCCAGGTCTCGAAGGCGTGGGTGAGCAGCAGCAGCTTGGCCTCGGTGTTGCAGGGCGTGCGCTGGGCCGAGGCGGAGAGCCAGGTGCTGCCGATCTCGGCGACCGTGGGCGCCCCCGCCGGGCGCGGTGTGGTGCGGCCCGCGGGCCAGGCCGGGACGGCGGACCAGTAGTCGAGGTCCAGGAAGCGCGTCGAGCCGACCACGGCGCCGCGCGCGGTGTCGACCACGGCGAACGGGAGCGCGGCACCGGTGACCTGCTCCGCCAGCGCCTCCTCGACGTACCGCCGCATCGCGGGCAGGTCGTCCGGCACCATGGTGAAGCCATAGGTCTCGCGGGACTCCTGGGCGGCACGCAGCAGCCCGTCCGCGTGGTCCGCGGTGAGCGGCTCCAGACGGACGTGTCCGCCCTGCAAGGTCACGGTTTCCGGCATGTCCCGGATGGTATGCGCACCGCCGCGCGGCTGGTCAACTGCGTGTTCCGCGCGGGGCGCGGTCGGCAGCGGTGACCGGGGATGTGAAAATGTCGGCATGAGCAACAACGACGTGTACTTCGACATCACGATCGACGGCGAGCCCGCCGGACGGATCGTCTTCACCCTCTTCGACGACGTGGTGCCCAAGACCGCGCGGAACTTCCGCGAGCTGGCCACCGGCGAGAACGGCTTCGGCTACGAGGGCTCCCACTTCCACCGCGTCATCCCGGACTTCATGCTCCAGGGCGGCGACTTCACCGCCGGCAACGGCACCGGTGGCAAGAGCATCTACGGCGCGAAGTTCGCCGACGAGAACTTCACGCTCAAGCACACCAAGCCGGGCCAGCTGTCGATGGCCAACGCGGGCAAGGACACCAACGGCTCGCAGTTCTTCATCACGACCATCGTCACCGACTGGCTGGACAACAAGCACGTCGTCTTCGGCGAGGTCGTCGAGGGCATGGACATCGTCAAGAAGATCGAGTCGCTCGGCTCGCGCAGCGGCACCCCCAGCGCCCGCGTCGAGATCGCGAAGTCCGGCACGGTCGCCTGACCCAGGTCCCGCCGCCCGGCACCCCGGCCGCCCCGTGCGGCCTCCGGTGCCGGGCGCCCGGCCCGCCGGCACGGAGGCGGCGTACGATCCTCATCGGCGCCGATCACCCCTGGTGGGGCCGTTCGGCCGGCGGCCGCACGGCACGCCGGGCGCCGCACGACGGAAAGGAACGTCCACGATGTCCGCGGAACGGAACTGGGGCGGCAACATCGCCTTCCACGCACGGCGGCTCCACACCCCGGAGACCGTCGGCGCGCTGCAGGAGATCGTGGCCCGCTCCGAGCGGATCAGGCCGCTGGGCACCCGGCACTCCTTCAGCACCGTCGCCGACACCGAGGGCGACCACGTCTCCACCGCCGCGCTGCCCGCCGTGGTCGACATCGACACCGCCGCGCGCACCGCGACCGTGAGCTCGGGCCTGCGCTTCGGCGAGATCGCCGGGACCATCGACAGGGCCGGTTTCGCCCTGCACAACCTGGGCTCGCTGCCGCACATCTCCGTCGCCGGCGCGTGTGCCACCGGCACCCACGGCTCGGGGACCACCAACACCTCCCTGGCCGGCGCCGTCCGCGCGCTGCGCCTGGTCACCGCCGACGGCGAGCACGTCGAGATCCGCCGGGGCGACCCGGACTTCGAGGGCTCCGTCGTCGCGCTCGGCGCGCTCGGCGTCGTGACGCACCTGACGCTGGACCTGCTCCCCGCGTTCTCCGCGCGCCAGTGGGTCTACGACGACATGCCCCGCGAGGAACTCGGGCGCAACTTCGCCGAGGTGATGTCCGCCGGCTACAGCGTCTCGGCGTTCACGCGCTGGCAGGACCCGGTGCTGGAGCAGGTGTGGCTCAAGGAGCGCGTCGAGGACCCCGCCGCGCCCCCGGCCCCGGCCCCGCGCGAGTGGCACGGCGCCGTCCTGGCCGACGGCCCCCGGCACCCCGTCCCCGGCATGCCCGCCGAGCACTGCACGCCGCAGAACGGCGACGTCGGCGCGTGGTACGAGCGGCTGCCGCACTTCCGCATGGAGTTCACGCCCAGCAGCGGCGAGGAGATCCAGTCCGAGTACTTCGTGGACCGCGCCGACGCGGCGGCGGCGTTCGACGCCCTGTGGCAGGTGCGCGAGCAGTTCGCGCCCGCCGTGCAGATCGGCGAGATCCGCGCCATCGCGGCCGACGAACTGTGGCTGAGCCCGGCCTACGGGCGCGACAGCGTCGCCTTCCACTTCACCTGGGTCCCCGACACGGCCGCCGTCCTGTCCGCCCTGAAGGCGGTCGAGCAGGCCCTGCGCCCGTTCTCCGCCCGCCCGCACTGGGGCAAGCTCTTCACCGTCCCGGCCGCCGACCTGCCCGGGCTGTACCCGCGCTACGACGACTTCCGCGCACTCGCCGCCCGCCTGGACCCCACGGGCACGTTCGGCAACGACTACCTGCGGGAGTACTTCCCCCGCCACTGACCGGCAACGCCGCGAGGGTGCCGGGGACCGCGACGACGCGCTCGCCCTCGGCCGGCCAGGCCGGAACGTTTCGCCCTGGAAGCGCGGGCAGGTCCGGCGCCGGTCCTCCTCGCCGCGGCGCACCGTTGAGGCTGCGGTGACCGGGCGACGAGTACGGCACGATGCCGAGGCCGAGTGCGCCTCGCGGTTGTGCACCACGTGCGCCCGGAGGGGGGTGCCAGGACGGGTCCGGGGTGGTTGGCCCCGCGGCCCGAAGGGCTCGCCCCCGGCAGTCGCCGTCGGTCTGCCAGGGGACGCCGTTCGGGCGGAGCCGGAATTCGCCCGCGTCGGCGTGCCGTCAGCTCGCCCTGGCCCGGCGGCCCCCGTCGTCCTCCCCGAGCACGCGCTCGATGTCGGCCCACGAGGCGCCGAACTCCGCGAGCACGTCCGCCACCACGCCCGGACCGGTCGCGAGGGCGAGCAGCATGTGCTCGTCGCCGATGTGGCGGTCCCCGCGCGCCAGCGCGGCCCGCAGGGAACGTTCCAGCACGGTCTTCGCGCCCCGGGTGAGGGGCGGGCGCCCGGCCGGCCGCCACCGCCGGGGCGTGCGTCCGGCGGCCAGCGCCCCGGCGCCGTGCGCGTCCTCGACGCGGGCGACGATCGCGGCCACGTCAATGCCGAGCCCGGCCAGCGCCTCCGCGTCGGCCCGTGACACCCCGCCCCGGCGCCGGGACTCGGCGAGCGCGTCCTCCAGTGCCCCGCGACGCCGGTCCACGCCCAGCGCGGCCAGGACGCCGGAGGCCCGGGTGCCCTCCGCGTCGAGCAGGGAGAGGAGCAAGTGCTCCTCGGCGACGGCCTCGTCCCGGGCCTTCCCGGCATGCCCGAGGGCGCCCTCCACGACGTCGCGCGCGCTCTTGGTGAACCTCTCGAACATCCTCAGTTCCTCCCGTACTTCTTGTGCACGGCCTGCCTGCTGACGCCCAGTTCGTGGGCGATCTCCTGCCAGGACCACCCCTTGGCCCGCGCGCTCCTGACTTGCACGGCCTCGAGCTGCTCCAGCAGCCGCCGCAGCGCGGCGACGGCCCGCAGCCCGATCCGCGGATCACGGTCTCCCGCCCGTTCGGCGAGATCGGTTGCCTCGGTCATGCCTGTCAATCTACGTTGACAGGACCCTTGCGTCAACCGAGGTTGACGCAAGGGCCGGGGAGAACGCACACGCCCGGCCCTCCGTGACGGAGGGCCGGGCGCGCGGCGGAACGGGCAGGGGCAGGGGTGCCGGTCAGCCGAAGGCCTTGACCGCCTGGTAGTAGGTCCATGCGGTGCCGTTGCACGCGGTCGCGGTGGCACCGCTGTAACCGGCGCAGATGCGCTTCAGGTCCTCGTAGAAGGCGCTGTCCAGCCGGCTCTTGTTGGCGGAGAAGCTGCCGGCGGCCTTGTAGTTGCGGTACCCGAAGTCGTGCCGGGCACAGGAGTTCGCGAACGGGAAACCGAAGGGGTTGTCCGGGGAGGTGCTGCAGTAGTCCGTGGACCAGTCGAAGGCGTAGGCCGACCAGGCGCCCTGGTTCTGGCGCGCGGCCGACCAGGCGTTGTAGCTGGAGGCGCTGGTCTGGGTCCAGCTCGACAGCACCTGGGCCTTGTCGGCGGGGACGGCGTTGGCGGGCGTGGTCAGAACGACGGTGGCGACAACGGCGGCCACGGTGGCGGCGAAGCCGGTGGTGATTCGGCGCATGGGGTCTCCAGAGACGGGCGCGCGGCGGCGCGCGGGTACGGGGGTGGCACCGGATGCGGAATCTCACGGGTGGTGCGGAAGTTGCCGGATCAGCTTCGCGCCGGGCGGTCTATGCGAGTAGACGCGGGACGGCAAAATCTGCATGAACATGCCTAAGCGCCGCCGACGTCAGTCGTCGACGGCGCATCACGAACGGTTCAGGAGCGGGGGGAACGGTCCCCCGGCGCGACCCCGGACGCCTCACGCCCGACGTCCTCGGCCTCCACGGCCTCCGCCGCCTCCTTGGCGTGGTCCCAGTGCGGATGGTGCAGCCGCGCCCAGGCCGGCGTGACGAACCCCGTACGCATGCCCTGCCGCGCCTCCGGGTCGTGGTACGCCATCCACCAGTGGCCCGCCACCGCGAACGCGACGGCCAACGCCAGCCAGTCGTGGACGAAGGTCGCCCCCGTACGCCACACCACCGCCGTCAGGTGCGGGAACATCATCAGCAGCCCGGTGCCCAGCATCACCAGCACGGCGCCGGCCGCGAACGCCGCGTAGAGCTTCTGCCCCGCGTTGAACTTGCCCGCCGGGCGCCCCCGGTAGAGACGGCCGCGCACGGCGGCCCGCAGCCAGGTCCTGTCGTACGGCATGAAGCGGTTGAGCCGCCGCAGGTCGAGCCGGAACGCGCGGGAGGCCAGACCGGCGAGCGCGGGCAGCGGCAGCGCGATGCCGGACCACTCGTGGACGGTGACGACCAGCCGCCTGCGGCCCACGATCTCGGCGAGCGGCGGCAGGTAGAGGCAGGCCGCGGTGAACAGGCAGACCGTCATCAGCGTCGCCGTGGAGCGGTGCACCCAGCGCTCGGCCGGGGTGAACCGGCGTACGGACTCAGGAAGTCGGGGCATCGTGGCGTCCGTTCGAGCGGCCGACCCAGGCGTCGACGTCATAGCCGTAGTGCTCCCAGTAGCCGGGCTGCACGTCCTTGGTGACCTCGATGCCCGAGAGCCACTTGGCGGACTTGTAGAAGTACATCGGCGCCACGTAGAGCCGCACCGGACCGCCGTGCGCCGCCGTCACCGGCTTGCCCTGCATGCTCAGGGCGACCAGCACGTCGTCCCTGCGGGCCTGTTCGAGGGTCAGGCTCTCGGTGTAGGCACCGTCGAAGCACGTGAAGCGGACGGCGCCGGCCCCGTCCCGCACACCCGCGAGGTCGAGCAGATGGGACAGGCGTACCCCTTCGAAGGCGGTGTCGTCCACCCGCCACCCGGTGACGCACTGCACATCGCGCACCATGTGCGTCTGCGGCATCGCCCGCAGGTCGGCGAGGGTGTAACCGGCCTGGCGCTCGACGAGTCCTGAGACGGTGAGCCGGTAGTTCGTGGCGTCGCGCCGCGGGATCGAACTGGTCACGTTGTAGAAGCGGAATCCCCCGCCGCCCGGCAGCAGCCCCGTCAGACCGGTGGGGTCCTTGGTCGTCACCTGCGACAGCGCCGAGTCCAGGCCGTCCTGGACCCGGCTGCCCACCGCCACACCGAGCGCGCCCAGCCCGACCATGCCGAGCACCACGCGCCGGCCCACCGGCGTGCCCTTGCTTTCCATGTACCTCACCGTAACCCCGTGAACGCCGCCTACAGAGTGCCCGGCCACCCCGTAAGGAAGGCGTAACAGGTCGGTCAGCCGATCTCCAGACCCGCATAGTTCTCCGCCAGCTCCGCCGCCGCGTGCCGGGAGACCGCGATGCGGTCGAGCTGGCTGGTCTGGAGCCGGGCGTCGAAGTCGCCGCGCGTGGGGTCGGTGTGGAGGGTCGTCGTCATGAACCAGGAGAAGTGCTCGGCCCGCCACACCCGGCGCAGGCAGGTGTCGGACCAGGCGTCCAGCAGTGCCTCCGACCCGGTCTCCCGCAGGTGCGCGAACGCCCTGGCCAGCACGACCACATCGGCGGCGGCCAGATTGAGCCCCTTGGCGCCGGTGGGCGGCACGATGTGCGCGGCGTCCCCGGCGAGCAGCACCCGGCCCCAGCGCATGGGTTCGGTGACGGAACTGCGCATCGGCAGGACCGCTTTGGAGGTGATCGGCCCCCGGTCCAGCTTCCAGTCGCCGTCGATCGCGAAGCGGGCGTCCAGTTCGTCCCAGATCCGCTCGTCGGGCCAGTCGTCGGTGTCGGTGCCATTGGGCACTTGGAGGTAGAGCCGGCTGACCTGGGGCGAGCGCATGCTGTGCAGGGCGAAGCCGCGCGGCGAGTGCGCGTAGATCAACTCGTCGCCGGACGGCGGGACGTCGGCGAGGACGCCGAACCACGAGTACGGGTAGACCCGCTCGTACGTCCGGGTCGCCCCGTGCGGGACCGCCCGGCGGGTCACCCCGTGGAAGCCGTCGCAACCCACGACGTAGTCGCAGGTCAGGGTCTTGTCGCGGTCCTCGTGGGTGTAGTGGATCACCGGACGGTCGGTGTCGGCGCCCTCGACGGCCTGCACCGGGGCGCCGAACACCAGCGGGGCGCCGTCCTCGAGCTGCAGGGCGATCAGATCCTTGACGACCTCCGTCTGCGCGTACACCCACACCCGGCGGCCGCCGGTGAGCTCGGGGAAGTCCAGGCGGTGGGTGCGCCGGTTCCAGCGCAGTTCGATGCCGTCGTGGACCAGGGCCTCGCGGTCCAGGCGGTCCGCCGCGCCGCAGGAGCGCAGGACGTCGACCGTGGACTGCTCGAGGATCCCGGCCCGCTGGCGGTGCTCGACGTAGGCGCGTTCCCGGCTCTCCAGGACCACGCAGTCGACGCCCGAGCGGTGCAGGAGCCGGGCCAGCAGCAGGCCGGCGGGTCCGCCGCCGACGATGCCGACGGTGGTGTGGGTCTGCATGAGTGGTCTACTCCCCCTCTTCCGGTACTTCGCCCGGTTCTTCCGGTCTTTCTGGTCCTTCTGGTTCTTCTGGTTCTTCCTCTTCGAGGACGCGGTTCGCCACGGCGAACGCCGCGTTCGCGGCGGGCACGCCGCAGTAGACGGCCGACTGGAGCAGGACCTCCCCGATCTCCTCCCGCGTCAGGCCGTTGCGCCGGGCGGCCCTGACGTGCAGCGCCAGTTCGTCGAGGTGACCGTGCGCCACGAGCGCGGTGAGCGTGATGCAGCTGCGGGTCCTGAGGTCCAGGCCGGGCCGGGTCCAGATCTCGCCCCACGCGTAGCGGGTGATGAAGTCCTGGAAGGGCGCGGTGAAGGCCGTGCTCCGCGCGACCGCCCGGTCCACGTAGGTGCCGCCGAGCACGGCGCGGCGGACCGCCGTGCCGGCGGCGTGGCGGGAGCCGTCGTCGGTGGCGGGGCCAGGCGTCAAGTGCCCGAGCAGCGCGGCCAGTACGGGTGCCGGGCGCTCGACGTTGGCCAGGTGCGCGGCGTGCGCGACCTCGGTGAGGCTCGCGCCGGGGATGCCGTCCGCGAGTTCGCGGGCGTCGGCGACCGTTGCCACGGGGTCCTCGCGGCCGGCGACGACGAGCGTCGGCGCGGTGATCGCCGCCAGGCCGGCCCGCGCGTCGTGGGTGGCGAGCACCTCGCACAGCCGCGCGTACGCCTCCGGGTCGGCGGCCCGCAGGTCGTCCACGAGGGCCTCGCCCGCCGGACCCGGGACGGTGCCGGAGGTGAACCAGCGGGCCGCCGTGGTGTCGGCGACCGGCCCGGTGCCCTTCGCGCGCACCAGCGCGGCCCGGTCCCGCCAGCCCTCCGGGGTCCCGAAGCGGGCCGCGGCGCACAGAATCGCGAGCGAACTCACCCGCTCCGGGTGGTGGATCGCCAGCCATGTCCCGACCGCGCCGCCCAGCGAGATGCCCGCGTACCCGAACCGCTCGATGCCGAGGGCGTCGGCGAGTGCCAGCACCATCCGCCCCAGGTCCGCGGTCGTGGCGTCCGGCGGCAGCAGCGCGGCCGGTGTGCCGCCGTGCCCCGGCAGGTCCCAGCGGATCACAAGGTGGTCGCGGGCGAGCGCGGGCACTTGCGCGTCCCACACCGCCAGTGACGTGCCCAGGCTCGGGCCCAGCAGCAGCGCGGGGCGCCCGGCCGCCCCGTCGACGCGATGATGCAGCAGCCGTGCCCCCTCGGCACCGGCCGGTGTCCTGCCGCTCATGCGTCCTCCTCGGGTAAGGGCGTGCGGGCGTTTCGGGTCAGTCGGACCCGCCGGACGGCGGGGGGTCGGGGCGGCGCAGGGCCCGGTCGACGAGGGCCGCCGCGGAGCCGGTGTAGTGGGTGGGGTCGGTGAGGTCGCGCAGCCGGTCCTTGGGGAGGAGAGCCGCGAGGGCGGGGTCCTCGGCGAGGACGTCGTCGAGGTCGATGCCCTCCTCGACGGCCCTGCGGGAGGCCCGCGCGAGCGCCGCCCTGGCCTCGTCGCGGCCGATCAGGGCCGCGAGAGCCGCGGCCAGGCGCTCGCTGACGACCAGGCCGCCGGTCGCGTCGAGGTTGTCGCGCATACGGTGCGGGTGGACGCGCAGTCCCCCGGCCAGTTCGGCGGCGGCGGACGCCGCGCCGCCGGCGAGGCGCAGTGCCTCGCGCAGCGGCTGCCATTCGGCGTGCCAGGCGCCCGCGGGCCGTTCGTCCTCGGCGGCGAGGGAGTGGTACAGGACCGAGGCGAGCGCGGGCACTTGGCGGGCGGCGGCGGAGATGAGCACGGCGCGCACGGGGTTGGCCTTGTGGGGCATGGCGGAGGAGTCCCCGCCGGTGCCCTCGGTGACCTCGCCGATCTCGGTGCGGGTCAGGACGAGGACGTCGGCCGCGAACTTCCCCAGCGCGCCCGCCGTGAAGGCGAGCGCCCCGCCGAGGTCGGCGACCGGGGCACGCAGGGTGTGCCAGGGCAGCCCGGGTTCGGCGAGCCCGGTCTCGGCGGCGTACGCGGCCGTCAGCCGCTCCCCCAGATCGGGCGGAACCTCCCCCGCGGAGGCCGCCTCGGCGAAGGCGTGGAACGCCGCGAGGGTGCCGGCCGCGCCGCCCAGTTGGGCGGGCAGCGCGCCCCGGACGGCCGTCAGGCGGTCGTGGGCGTCCAGGACGAGGGCGCGCCACCCGGCCGCCTTCAGCCCGAAGGTGGTGGGGACGGCGTGCTGGGTGAGGGTGCGCCCGGCCATGGGTGTGTCGCGGTGTTCGCGGGCCAGCCGTCCGAGCACTCCGGCGGTGCGGGCGAGGTCGCCGAGCACGGGTTCCAGCGCGCGGGAGGCCACCAGCATGGCGGCGGTGTCGACGATGTCCTGGCTGGTGGCGCCGCGGTGCACGTAGGGTGCGGCGGCCGCGTCCCGCTCCGCCACCGCCGCCGTCAGGTCGGCCACCAGCGGGACGACGGGGTTGCCGCCGGAGCCGGCGCGCAGGGCGAGGTCGCGCGGGTCGTACCGGCCGGTGTCGGCCGCCGCGGCCGTCACCACGTCGGCCGCAGGAGCGGGCGCGAGACCCAGCGCGGCCTGCGCGCGGGTCAGCGCGGCCTCGGCGTCGAGCATGCCGCGGACGAACGCGGCATCGCCCGTCGCCTCCTCCACGGGTGTGCCGGCCCGGCCCGGGGAGAGCAGGCCGGTGTCGGCGAAGGCGTCAGTCGAAGGCAAGGAAGACCGTCTCCTCATGCACTCCGTCGTACTGCAGGCGGATGTCGAAACGGTGGACGCCGTCGCCGTCCGGAGTGGCGAGCAGCGTGGCGCGCCGCTCCGGCTCCAGCGAGCCGAGCAGCGGGTCGCCGTCCGCGTCCTCCAGATAGGCGCGGGTGTGCAGGTGGTACAGCAGGCCGCGGGCGAAGACGATCATCGACAGGTACGGGACGCCGCCGGGCGGCAGCGTACGGAAGGCGTAGTGCCCGTCGGCGTCGGTGGGCAAGCGGCCGAAGCCGGTGAAGGCCGACCCGTCGCGGCCGAGGACCGTGCCGTCCACGGGGTCGCGGCGCAGGGAGCCGGGGGCGCCGTGCCGGGAGCCGTCGGGGGCGGGCTGCCAGAGCTCGACCATGGCGTCGGGGACGGGCTGCCCCGCGCCGTCGTACACGTACCCGTGGACCGTGATCGCGCCGGGGTGTCCGGGGGGTGCCAGGTCCCCGCCCTTGGTGAAGGGCAGCGCGTAGCCGTAGAAGGGGCCGACGGTCTGCGAGGGCGTTGGGGCGTGGGGCGGGTTCACCGGGTTCATCGGCCCTCCTCGGCCCAGGTGGCGGCGGGTCCGTCCAGGACGATGTCCCAGCGGTAGCCGAGCGACCACTCCGGCGTGGACAGGTCGTGGTCGTAGGCGGCGACCAGGCGCTGCCGCGCGCGGTCGTCGGTGACCGACTGGAGGATGGGGTCGCCCGCGAAGAGCGGGTCGCCGGGGAAGTACATCTGCGTGACGAGGCGCTGGGTGAACGCCGTGCCGAAGAGCGAGAAGTGGATGTGGGCCGGGCGCCAGGCGTTGAGGTGGTTGCGCCAGGGGTAGGCGCCGGGCTTGATCGTGACGAACTCGTACGTTCCGTCCTCCCCGGTCAGCGTGCGCCCGAGCCCGGTGAAGCCGGGGTCGAGCGGGGCCGGGTGGTCGTCGCGCTGGTGGGCGTAGCGGCCGGAGGCGTTGGCCTGCCAGATCTCGACGAGCTGGCCGCGCACGGGCCGGCCCCGGCGGTCCAGGACGCGTCCGGTGACCCGGATCCGCTCGCCGAGCGGCTCGCTCCGGTGCTGCCGGGTGAGGTCGTGGTCCAGGTCGGTGACGTCGGTGACGCCGAAGACGGGTCCCGACAGCTCCACGGCCTCGGGGTCGCCGCCGGCCGGACCGGCGGCGACCAGGGGGCGCTTGGGATGCCGCAGCGCACTGCTGCGGTAGGGGGCGTAGCCACGCCGGGGGTGGTGCTCGACGGCCGCGCCGTCCGCGAGGCGCGCGGCGTACGCCTCGCGGGCCGCCGCGATCTCGCGGGAGATCTCGTCCTGCGTGAGCGGGGTGGCCATGCGCGCGCTCCTTACCTCTCCAGGACGAGGGCGAGGCCCTGCCCGACGCCGATGCACAGGGCCGCCAGGCCGGTACCGGAGCCCCGGGCGGCGAGCTGGTGGGCGACGGCACCGGCGATGCGGGCGCCGGACGCGCCGAGCGGATGGCCGACGGCGATGGCGCCGCCGCGCGGGTTGACCAGCGCCGGGTCCAGTTCGGGCCAGCCGGCCAGGCAGCCCAGCACCTGGGCGGCGAAGGCCTCGTTGAGCTCGACGGTGCTGAGGTCGCCGAAGCCCTTGCCGGACTTCGCCAGCGCCTTGCGCACGGCCTCCACGGGGGCGAGGCCGAAGTAGTCGGGCTCGATACCGGTGACCGCGGAGGCGCGGATGCGCGCGAGCGGTTCGCGGCCGGTGGCCCGCAGCCCCTCCTCGTCGACGACCAGCAGGGCGGCCGCGCCGTCGTTCAGCGGCGAGGAGTTGCCCGCGGTGACCGTCCCGCCCTCCTTGCGGAAGGCGGGCTTGAGGCGGGCGAGCGCCTCCATGGAGGTGGTGTCGCGGATGGTCTCGTCGCGGACGAGGTCCACACCGTCGAGCGGCACGACCTCGGCGTCGTACAGGCCGTCCTTCCACGCGCGGGCGGCCTTCTCGTGGCTGGCCACGGCCCAGGCGTCCTGCTGCTCGCGGGTGATGCCGTGCCGGTCGGCGATCAGCTCGGCGCTCTCGCCGAGCGGGATGGTCCACCGCGGGTCCATCCGCGGGTTGACCATGCGCCAGCCCAGGGTGGTGGAGTACATCTCCTG
This sequence comes from Streptomyces sp. NPDC046977, assembly GCF_040644455.1. Classification (NCBI taxonomy): domain Bacteria; kingdom Bacillati; phylum Actinomycetota; class Actinomycetes; order Kitasatosporales; family Streptomycetaceae; genus Streptomyces; species Streptomyces sp. NPDC046977. The sequence goes on along the minus strand of NZ_JBEYWO010000020.1, from coordinate 48,702 downwards.
GTGGCCGGCGGGGAAGGCGCGTTCGGGCTTGGGCAGCACCCAGGGGGCGCGGCTCATGGACTCCACGCCGCCGGCTATGGCGACGGAGACGTCGCCGACGGCGACCGCGCGGGCGGCCTGGATGACCGCTTCGAGGCCGGAGCCGCAGAGCCGGTTGACGGTGGTGCCGGGGACGGTGACGGGCAGTCCGGCCAGCAGGACGGCCATGCGTGCGACGTCGCGGTTGTCCTCGCCCGCGCCATTGGCGTCGCCGAAGAACACGTCGTCGACACGGGCCGGGTCGAGGTCGGGGGTCCGGGCCATGAGCGAGCCGACGACGTGCGCGGCGAGGTCGTCCGGGCGGACGCCCGAGAGGGCGCCGCCGTACTTGCCGACCGGGGTGCGGACGGCGTCGACGATGTAGACCTCGCGCAGGTGCTGGCTCATGACGGGGCTCCTTGGCCGGTGGCGGCGACGGCGGTGTCGCCGGTGTCTCGGGTGGTGCGGACCGGGGCGGCGGTCCTCTCCAGGATCTCCTCCACGGCGACGCCGGGGGCCGTCTCAACGAGGACGAGTCCGTCGCCGGTGACGTCGAGCACGCCGAGGTCGGTGATGATCCGGTCGACGCACGCCTTCCCGGTGAGCGGCAGGGCGCACTCCTGGAGGATCTTGGGGCTGCCGTCCTTGGCGGTGTGGGTCATGGTGACGATGACGCGCCGGGCGCCGTGCACGAGGTCCATGGCACCGCCGATGCCGGTGACCAGCTTGCCGGGGATCGCCCAGTTGGCCAGGTCACCGCGGGCGGAGACCTGCATGGCGCCGAGCACGGCGGTGTCGATGTGGCCGCCGCGGATCATGCCGAAGGACAGCGCGGAGTCGAAGAACGCGGCGCCGGGCAGGACGGTGACGGTCTCCTTGCCGGCGTTGATCAGGTCGGGGTCGACCTCGTCCTCGTACGGGAAGGGGCCGGTGCCCAGGATGCCGTTCTCCGACTCCAGGACGACCTCGACGCCCGGGGGGAGGTGGTTGGGGATCAGCGTCGGCAGTCCGATGCCGAGGTTGACGTACTCGCCGTCGCGCAGTTCCCGCGCCGCGCGGGCGGCCATCTCGTCGCGTGTCCAGGCCATCAGGCCGACGCCTCCCTCGGGGTGACCGTGCGGAACTCGATCTTCTTGTCGGCGGCCTGTCCGGGGGTGAGGGCCACGACCCGCTGCACGAAGATGCCCGGCAGGTGGACCTGGTCGGGGTCGAGCTCGCCGGGGTCGACCAGTTCCTCGACCTCGGCGACGGTGACGCGGCCGGCCATGGCGGCGAGCGGGTTGAAGTTGCGGGAGGACTTCGCGAAGACCAGGTTGCCGTGCCGATCGCCCTTGGCGGCGCGGACCAGCGCGAAGTCGGTGGTGATGCCGCGCTCCAGGACGTACTCGACGCCGTCGAACTCGCGGACCTCCTTGGGCGGGGAGGCCACGACCACGCCGCCGTCGCCGTCGTACCGCCAGGGCAGGCCGCCGTCGGCGACCTGCGTGCCGACGCCGGCGGGCGTGTAGAAGGCGGGGATGCCGCAGCCCCCGGCGCGCAGGCGCTCGGCCAGCGTGCCCTGCGGGATGAGTTCGAGCTCCAGCTCGCCGGCCAGGTACTGGCGGGCGAACTCCTTGTTGGCGCCGATGTAGCTGCCGGTCACCCTGGCGATGCGGCCGGCGGCGAGCAGGACGGCGAGGCCGGAGTCCAGGGCGCCGCAGTTGTTGGAGACGACGGCGAGGCCGCCGGTCCCGGCGTCGTGGACGGCCTGGATGAGCGTGTTGGGCACGCCGCTCAGGCCGAACCCGCCGACGGCCAGCGACGCCCCGTCATGGACGTCCGCCACGGCCTCGGCGGCCGAGGCGACCACCTTGTCCATCCCGTGCCACCTCTTGTTCGCCTGGTGAACTTAAGTTCACAATTATCGATGGCCGAGTGTGATCCTCCGGCGCCCGCTCTGTCAACGTGCCGGAGCGGTACGGTTTCGACGACATATCTCCGTGCTGGAGCGCCCATGACATCCCCCGCACCCGCCACCGCCCTCCCGCCGCGGGAGGCCGTGGGCCCCCTCGTCCGGGGACTCGCCGTGCTGCGCGGACTCGCCGCGGCCGACGGACGGCGCTCGGTGGGCGACCTCGTACGGGACACCGGACTCGCCCGCTCCACCGTGGACCGGGTGGTCAGCACCCTGACCCGCACCGGCTACCTGCGCCTGGAAGGCCGGGACGCCGTCCTCGCCCCCCGGCTGATGGAACTGGGCAACGCCTACCTCGCCGCCAGCCGGCTGCCCGACCTCCTGGGACCCCTCGCCGACGCGCTGGCGGACGGCCTGGACGAGTCGGTGTCCATCGCGGTGCCCGACGGGGACGGCGTGCGCTTCGTGCACCAGGTCACCCGGCGCCGCGCCATGTCGCTGACCTTTCGGCTGGGCGATCTGCTCCCCGCCGAACGGGGCGCCCCCGGCGCGCTGTTCGCCTGCGGGTGGGGCGCGGCCGCGTGGGACCGCTGGCGGCGGCGCCGGGCGGCCGACCCCCGCGGTGAGGGCTTCCCCGCCCTGCCGGAGGGCCACGACGAGGGCGCCGCCTCCTTCGAGGAGCGCGTCCGGGCCGCCCGGGAGCACGGCTGGTCGGCGGACGACCAGCTCATCGAGCCCGGCCTGATCGCCGTCGCCGTACCGGTGCGCGACCCGGCCGGCACCACGATCTGCGCGGTGAGCGTGGTGAGCCACACCAGCAGGCACAGCGCCGCATCGCTGCGGGCGGCGGTCCTGCCCCGGCTGCGCGCAACGGTCGCCGCGATGGAGCGGGCGCTCGCCGCCCCCGCCGGACCGCCCGCCGCCGCGTCCGGCCCGGTCCCGGCGGCCTGGACGCGTGCCTCCAAGCAGGAGCTCGGGCCCGAGTTCGTGGAGTCCCTGGCCCGCGGGCTCGCCGTGCTCACCGCGTTCGGCGAGGGCCGCTCCGCGCTGCCGCTGACCGCCGTCGCCGAGGCCACCGGCCTGGCCCGGGCCACCGCGCGCCGCTCGCTGATCACCCTGGAACACCTGGGCTACGTCGCCGCGGACGACCGGCTGTTCCGGCTCACCCCGCACGTGATGGAGCTCGGCTGCGCCCACCTGTCCCGCCTGACCCTGTCCCAGATCGCGGCACCGCACCTGGTCGGGCTCGTGGAGCATGTGCACGACTCCGCCTCGATGGCCGTGCTGTCGGGCACGGACATCCAGTACGTGGCCAGGGTCCCCACCGTCCGCATCATGAGCGTCAACATCACCGTCGGCACCCGCTTCCCCGCGTACGCCACCGCCATGGGCCGTGTCCTCCTCGCGGGCCTGCCCGCCGGTGACCGCGCCGCCCTGCTCGCCCGCGCCGACCGCACCGCCCTCACCCCGCACACCGTCACCGGCCTGCGGGCCCTGAACGAGGTCCTCGACGTCGCCGCCGCGGACGGCCACGCGCTGGTCAGCGAGGAACTGGAGGAGGGCCTGCGGTCCATCGCGGTCCCCGTCCGCGACGGCACCGGCCGGGTCGTGGCCGCCGTCAACGTCTCGATGCACGCCAGCCGCCGCACCGTGGAGCAGTCCCGCGCCGACCTCCTCCCCCCGCTCCGCGCGGCCGCCGCCCGCATCGAGGAGGACCTTCGCGTCGTGGGCCGCTACGCCCGCGTCGCCGTCTCCTGACCCGCCGCGTCACAGGAGCGGGGCGGACGGGTCCACGTTCCACTCGCGGGGCAGGACGCTCCCACAGAAGACGCACACGAAGTCGTCCTCCCGCACGATGCCGCGCTCCCCGCACCCGGTGCAGCGCCGGAAGACCACCGCGTACGTGAAGCCGGCCGGACGGCCGATCCCGGCACGGTCCAGGGCGCGGGCCACCGACAGCCAGGACCCCGTGTCCGGGCAGTACCCGGTCGAGAGGTTGCTGACCTCCACCGCCGCCCACTCCCCGGATGTCGCCCGGAAGGCGATCTCCCCCGCCCCCAGCACCTCGCCGCCGCCGGCGCACGCCACGTGCTCACTGCGGCGCGGCGCCAGGCGCAGCACACCGGCGACGTCCACGACGTAGGTGAAGGGCTCCGCCAGGTCCGCGGCCGTCTGCTCGGCGGCCCACGCGGCGAAGTCCCCCGCGCGGCGGATCGGCCGTCCCGCGGTTCCCGGCCGCACGGCCGCCCGCAGGGCCGCCGGTCCGACATAGCGATAGCGCCGTCCGAGGTCGTCCACGGCACCGAACGTAGAACATCCGTCGCACCGGCGGGAACCGCCCGCCGCGGGGCGTGCGTGATCACAGGGCATGATCTCGAAGCACACGACGGGGCCGGCGCTCGTCCACCTCACCATGGTGTGGTTCATGGGCTCCGCGCTCACCGCGGTCGGTTTTTATGTGGTGGGCGTCGGGTTGTTCGCCGGCGGGGCCACGGCGGGAGCGGTCGCCGCCCTCTGCTGGGCGCCGGTCGCGGTGGTGCTGCTCGCGGCGCCGGGGTTCGCGGCGCGCCATCTGATACCGGTGACACAGCGGCGTGGCGGGGTCTGGGCGTGGGCCGCCGCCATGTTCGGGGCGGGCACGGCCGGGGCGCTGATCGCCGTGGCGGTGCGCCTGCACGTCGACGGCCTGCGGAACGGGCTCGTGCTGTACGTCTCCGGAGGGGTCTGTTACGCCCTCGCCGCCGCGCTCTTCCTTCCCGGCGCCAGGACGCGGATCGCCGCTGTCGTCGCGGCGGCCCTGTTCGCCACCGGCGGCGCCTGGACCGCCTGGGACGCCGGACGGCCGCCCACCCTCGACACGTGGCTCCGTGCCAACGGTGTGGACCGGGCGCTGCTGCGCGTGGGCGACGCGCCGCCGGGCTACGCACTGAGCGTGCGGGGCGCGAGCGAGGACGGCTTCGGCGCCGACTACGAACGCCCCGGCACCACGGCCCTGCACCTCGCCGTCGAACGCACCGGCGAGGACACCCGGCGCGTGGACACGCGCGGCTGCCCTGTCCCCTTCGGCGAGACGATCCTCTGCACGGACGACGGCGGGGGCCGTCTGCTCGTCACGTACGAGAGCGGCTACGAACAGCGCGAACTGCGGCTGCGCCGCGGCGGCCTGGTCTGCGCCGTGACCCTCCACGAGACCGGCCCCGGGCCGGGTCTCGCGGCCGCCCGCCGCATCCTGTCCACCCTCCGGCCCGCGACCGACGCCGAACTCGCCCCGCTGACACGGCTGCCCATGCGCGACTGACCCGCCGTGACCGTGATGCGCTCAGAGCACCCCGAGCCGGTGCAGCACGCGGATCTGGGCCGGGGACGGCCACAGCGGCCAGGAGAGGTAGCAGACGCCGCCGGTGCCGCCGCGGACCTGGCCGTCGGCGGCGTAGCGCTTCGTCCTCAGCCAGTTGGTCTCGAACTGCGCCCGCGGGTAGACCCGGCGCACGGCCTCGTCGTCGCGGCTCGCGGGGTCATTGACGATCACATCACCCTCGGGGGTGAATCCGATAACGCACATCAGATGACCGGACGTGCCGTAGCCGGCCCCGTCCAGCTCGGTGGCCAGGAAGGACTGGGACGTCATCACCGGGATGCCGGCCCGGATCAGCCGCTCCACGTCGTGCAGGCCGTTCAGGCGCGTCACGGTGGCGACGAGGCCGGGGTAGGTGGCGGTGTAGGCGGTGTTGAACGGCCAGTTGCCGCAGCCCTCGTACTGGTAGTCGTAGGTGAAGCGGGCGGCGTGGTCGACCTGCGGGTCCTCGTAGGAGGGGTCGACCCAGGCGAGGTCGCCCTCGTCCGGTCCCCGGCCCCAGTACTCGACGACCATCTGCGAGGAGGTGGGGCTGCACCAGGCCTCGCCGCCGTTGTCGTACTCCGGGTACTGGCCCTTGTGGATCTCCTGGGAGTAGCGCGGCACGGGCAGTTCGATGCCGCGTGCCACGCCGGGCTCGGAGGCGGGCACGGTGAAGCGGTCGGGGATGTCGGAGGCCATCGCGCCGACCCGCCAGACGGTGGGGGTCGCGTGGCTGCCGGGGCGGCGCAGGAGGGTCAGGCGCAGCCGGTACCAGGCCAGGCGCACACCGGACGCGGGGTCGGTGACGGCGAGGGTGTCGGTCGAGACGCTGCTCCTGGCGTCGGTCTGGCCGTCCACCGAGGTGCGCCGGATGTCGGCGTCGCCGGAGGCCCAGCGGCCCATGACGTACCAGGGGGTCGTGCCGCCGTCGGTGTAGGTGGCGCGCAGCTCCACCTGGATCCAGGTGTCCGCGGGGGTGCGGGCGTTCCAGGAGGCGACGATCTCGGTGGCGGGGTTGCGCGGGGTGTGGACCGGCGAGGTCCAGGTGGCGGTCTCCCACGTCTCGGTGATCCCGGTGTGCGGGTCGGCGTACTCCAGGACGCCGGAGGGCCTGCCGATGGAGATGCCGGGGCGGGGACCGGGTTCGACGCAGGTTCCGCTGCCGTCGCCGCTGTGCCAGTCGGACCAGCGGGTCCATGCGTGGTGGTCCACGGGGGCCTCGTCGTCATCGCCGTACGGATACGGGCCGGGCCTGCCGCCCGCCGGGCCGGGGGCACAGGGGCGGTTCCCGCCGCCGGCGGCAAAGGCCCTGGGTGCGGCCGCGCTGCCCGCCACCGCGAGGGCGGCGGCGAGCACGGCGCGGCGTGGGGCGATTCGTGTCATGGGCGGTCCCCCCTGTCCTGAGCTCGGACGACAGTGGGTCAACTGTCGTCCCGCGCGGGCCTTTCGGCCATTGGTCCCGGCACATTGGAGCATGTTCGTCGGCCGGTGCCCTCGAATGCAGCCAAGGGACACGCCAAAAATGTGTCAAGGATATCGGCATCGTTTCGCACGCATTACTCATATTGACTTACCAGAAAAAATGCGAACGGAGTGTCATCCACGCACCCCGCATGGCGGATGAGAATCTTGCGCTTCTGGCCACGTCGACGCCGCTCCGGAGGAAGCCTGATGACACTCGGTGCCGTCAGAAGCAAGCGCACACTGGCCGGTCTGGCCGTCCTTTTCACCGGGGCGGCAGGCTGGCAGGCGCCGGCCGGAGAGGCGGCCGTGGCACCCACCGCGCAATGCGCCACGTCCGTGCCGTTCCGCTCCGGCACCGGCGGTTACCACACCTTCCGTATCCCAGCCGTCCTCCGGATCGGCAAGAGCACCGTGCTCGCGTTCGCCGAGGGCCGCCGCAATTCGGCGGCCGACGAAGGCGACATCGACGTGGTGCTGCGCCGCTCACTGGACGGCGGCTGCACCTGGCAGGCCATGCGCGTCATCGCCCGCGGCGGCGGCCAGGCATTCGGCAACCCCACCCCGGTGGCCGACCCGAAGACCGGCCGTATCGTGCTGCTGATCTGCCGCACCGTCGGTAATCTGACGAAGGCTCAACTCGGCGGTGCCTCCCAGGCGGTCTACGACGCCCGGCAGGTCTGGGAACTGCACAGCGACTCCGGCGGGGGCAAGTGGTCCGCGCCCCGCCAGATCACCAAGAGCGTCAAACCCGACAACTGGCGCTGGTACGCCACCGGACCCGGACACGCCATCGCGCTGCGCAACGGCCCGCACGCCGGGCGACTGCTCGTCCCGGCCAACCACACCGCCGTCGTCGACGGCGAGGTGGTGCACGGCGCCCACTCCCTCTACAGCGACGACCACGGCAGGACCTGGCACATCGGCTTCGTCGAGGAGGTGCCCGGCGGGTGGATCAACCTCAACGAGACCAGCCTGGCCGAACTGCCGGACGGCCGGATCTACATCAACAGCCGCGACGACGGCGGCTTCTCCAACGCCTCACGGGCCAACGCCTACAGCACCGACGGCGGGGAGAGCGTGGAGGGCAGCTTCGAGCCCCAGGAGGCCCTGGAAGGGCCCGAGGTGCAGGGCAGCGTCCTGCAGTTGCCCGGCGGGCCGCTGGTGTACTCCGGACCGTCCGATCCGGGGACGCGCGCCGCCATGGCTCTCAGGACGAGCACCGACGGCGGCATCTACTGGGAGCAGGCCTGGCTGGCGAACAGTCACCCTGCCGCGTACTCCGACCTGGTGGACTTGGGGGGTGGCACGGTGGGGCTGCTCTACGAGACGGGAACCACTTCTCCGTACGAGACCCTGACCTTCAACCGGCTCACCTCGTGACCGGATCCGGCGGGCGCGCACATTCGGGTGCCGTCCATGCCGTCGGCCGGGGTCACCAACGAATCTCTAAGGAGAACGCCATGAAGCGCATCGCGAAGGCCGCGGCCGTGACCGCAGTCGCCGGTGTGACCGTGCTCGGGGGCGCCACCGGCGCCGTCGCCGGCGGCCACGGCGGCGGCTTCGGCGGCCACGGCGGCGGCGGTGCCCACGCGCGTGCCGCCGCCATCGGCTCGCCCGGCATCCTGAGCGGCAACGTCGTCCAGGTGCCCGTGAACATCCCGATCAACGTCTGCGGCAACGGCATCAACGCCGTCGCGCTGCTCAACCCGGTGGCCGGCAACGTCTGCGTCAACCGCTGACATCACGGAACGGCGCGAGGGGCGTACCGGAATCGTCCGGTACGCCCCTCGCCGTGTTCCGGGCGGCTTTCCCGCCGGGGAATTCACCCCCCGGGGAATCCGCTCAGGCGGATTGCGCGGCCATTTCCTCGGCCAGCGCGGCCGCGAAGGAGTCCACGTCCTCCTCGGTGGTGTCGAACGAGCACATCCAGCGCACCTCGCCGGTGGACTCGTCCCAGAAATAGAAGCGGTAGCGCTTCTGCAGCCGTTCGCTGACCTCCCGCGGCAGCAGCGCGAAGACCGCGTTCGCCTGGACGGGCCGGACGACCGTCACGCCGTCGACGTCCCGTACGGCCGCCTCCAGGCGGCGGGCCATCGCGTTGGCGTGACGGGCGCTGCGCAGCCACAGGTCGCCGGTGAGCAGCGCCTCGAACTGCACCGAGACGAAGCGCATCTTCGAGGCCAGCTGCATCGACAGCTTGCGCAGGTGCTTCATCGCCCGGACCCGCTCCGGGTTCAGCACGACCACGCACTCGCCCAGCAGCAGCCCGTTCTTGGTGCCGCCGAAGGAGAGCACGTCCACACCCGCGTCGGTGGTGAACTCCCGCAGCGGTACGCCGAGGCCGGCGGCCGCGTTGGCGATCCGCGAGCCGTCCAGGTGGACGGCGAGACCGCGCTCGTGCGCGTGCTCGCAGATCGCCCGGATCTCCTCGGGGGTGTAGCAGGTGCCCAGTTCGGTGGTCTGGGTGATCGAGACGACCTGCGGCTGGGCGCGGTGCTCGTCGTCGAAGCCCCAGGCCTCCCGATCGATCAGCTCGGGGGTGAGCTTGCCGTCCGGGGTGGGCACGGTGAGCAGCTTGAGGCCGCCCATGCGCTCGGGGGCGCCGCCCTCGTCCACGTTGATGTGGGCGGAGGCCGCGCAGATCACGGCGCCCCAGCGCTCGGTGAGCGCCTGGAGCGAGACCACGTTGGCGCCGGTGCCGTTGAAGACGGGGAACGCCTGCGCCCGCGGGCCGAAGTGGGCGCGGAAGACGTCCTGCAGGTGGAGGGTGTACTCGTCGTCCCCGTAGGCGACCTGGTGGCCGCCGTTGGCGAGGGCGAGTGCCGCCAGCACCTCGGGGTGGACGCCCGCGTAGTTGTCGCTCGCGAAACCGCGCGTGCTCGGGTCGTGGTGGCGGACGGCGTCCGTCGGGAGATCGGTCACGGGCGGGGTGTCAGCCACTGGCGGGTTCCGTTCACTTCCTCGGCGGGCCGGCTCCACACGTCGGCGATGGCGTCGGCCAGGTCGGTCACATCGGTGAAGCCCGCGAACTTGGCGTTCGGGCGCTCCTCGCGCATTGCATCATGCACGAGCGCCTTGACCACCAGCACCGTGGCGGCCGCGGTCGGCGGCTGCTCCCCCGCCGCCTTGCGGAAGGAGTCGCCGAGTGCCAGCGTCCACGCCTCGGCGGCGGCCTTGGCGGCGGAGTAGGCCGCGTTGCCGGCCGTCGGCTTGGTGGCGCCGGCCGCGCTGATCAGCACGTACCGCCCGGCGGGCGCCGCCAGCAGCGCGTCGTGGAAGGCCAGCGAGGTGTGCTGGACGGTGCGGATCAGCAGCTTCTCCAACAGGTCCCAGTCCGCGAGGTCGGTCTCGGGAAAGGACGCCGAGCCGCGCCAGCCGCCGACGAGGTGGACCAGCCCGTCGACACGGCCGTGCTCCTTCTCGATCCGGCCGGCCCACTCCTTCGTCGCGGCCGGGTCCAGCAGGTCGACGACGTCCCCGGTGATGACGGCGCCACCGGCGTCGGACCGCGCGAGGTCGACGGCCTCGGCGAGCCGCTCCGCGTTGGCGTCGGCGCCGACCACGCGGGCGCCCGCGCGGGCGAGCCGCTGGAGGGTGGCGCGTCCGGCGGGTCCGCCGGCCCCCGCCACCGCGATCACGGCCCCGGCCAGGGGTCCCCTGGCCGTCTCGCCGGCTTCCGTCATCTGCGCCGCCTCCTTCGCTGCATCGGTCACGCGGCCACCCGGCCCGTGCCGTGGGCGGTGATGCCCTTGGTCGAGGCGATCACATCACGGAGCTTCTTGGCCAGGGCCTCGTAGAACATGCTGAGCGGGAACTCGTCGGCCAGCACCTCGTCCACGAGCTTGCGCGGCGGCAGGCCGAGGTCGAGGGCGTCCGGGCCCTTGGCCCACACCGAGCCGGGGTGCGGGGAGAGGTAGCCGGAGACCAGCTCGTAGGCGGCGAACCAGTGGACGAGCTTGGGACGGTCGATGCCGTCCCGGTACAGCTGCTCGATCTCGCCGCAGAGCTGGTTGGTCACCTGCGGGGCGCGCTCCCAGTCGATGCGGAGCTTGTTGTCCGTCCAGCGCACGGCGTCGTGCTTGTGCAGGTACGCGAAGAGCAGCTGGCCGCCGAGCCCGTCGTAGTTGCGGACGCGGTCGCCGGTGACCGGGAAGCGGAAGAGCCGGTCGAAGAGGATCGCGTACTGGACGTAGCGGCCCATGCCGTGGCCCTCGGCCTCCAGCTTCACGGCCTCCTTGAAGGTCGTGAGGTCGCAGCGCAGCTCCTCCAGGCCGTACATCCAGAACGGCTGGCGCTGCTTGATCATGAAGGGGTCGAAGGGCAGGTCGCCGTGGCTGTGGGTGCGGTCGTGGATCATGTCCCACAGCACGAAGGTCTGCTGGCTGAGCTCCTGGTCGGCCAGCAGCTCCTCGGCGTCCTCGGGCAGCGCCACGCCCAGGGTGTCCACGGCGGCGCGGCTCACGGCGCGGAAGCGCGCGGCCTCGCGGTCGCAGAAGATGCCGCCCCAGGTGAAGCGCTCGGGGGCCTCGCGGACGGCGACGGTCTCGGGGAAGAGCACCGCGGAGTTCGTGTCGTACCCGGGCGTGAAGTCCTCGAAGGTGATCGGCACGAACAGCGGGTTGTCGTAGCGGGTGCGCTCCAGCTCGGACAGCCACTCCGGCCACACCACGCGCAGCGCGACGGCCTCCAGATTGCGGTCCGGGTTGCCGTTCTGGGTGTACATCGGGAACACCACGAGGTGCTCCAGGCCGTCGGTGCGCTCGGCGGCGGGGTGGAAGGCGAGCAGGGAGTCCAGGAAGTCGGGGACCGCGTAGCCGCCGTCCGACCAGCGCCGCAGATCCTTGACCAGGGCCTGGTGGTAGGCCGTGTCGTGCGGGAGCAGCGGGGAGAGGTCCTCCACGGCGCGGACCACGCGGTCCAGCGCGCTGTCGACGACCGCGCGCTGCGGTGCGTCCTGCGCGGAGAAGTCGATGGAGCCGTCCTTCAGCTGCCAGGGGCGGATCTCCTCCACCGCCTGCTTCAGGACCGCCCAGGCCGGGTGCCGGACAACACCGCCGCCGGACGCACCGGTCCCGCTGGTGCCCGTGCTGTCGTTCGACGCCGTCGCCGGCGACAGGATTTCCGTCATGACCCCTCCTTCACAGAAGAACCTCTTGTATGGCCACCGTATATAGGCCTGCTTCTTCCATTCAAGGGGAGCCGGAGGAAAATCTTCCGCACAAGGCCAACATCACCGCGATTCTTCCTGCGGGCGGGCGCGCCGTTCACCCGGCGTTCGGCCCGCCGCCGCAAGGGCCCGCTAGGCTGCCCGGAGTACGTAGGCCCTGCGCAAGCACCAGCACCGGAAGCGATCCGTCTTGAGCTTCTTCACCGTCGGTCACCGCGGTGTCATGGGCGTCGAGCCCGAGAACACCCTCCGCTCCTTCGTCCGCGCCGAGCGCGAAGGACTGGACCAGATCGAGCTCGACCTGCACCTGAGCAAGGACGGCGCCCTGATCGTCATGCACGACGAGAAGGTCGACCGCACCACCGACGGCTCCGGTTTCGTCTGCGACCTCACCCTGGCCGAGCTGCGCGGCCTCGACGCCGGCCGCGGTGAGCGCGTGCCGGTCTTCGAGGAGGTCGTCGACGCGGTCTCCAAGCCCATCCAGGCCGAGATCAAGGACGTCGCCGCCGCGCGCGTCCTCGCGGACCTCCTGCGCGAGCGCGACCTGGTCGAGCGGGTCGACGTGCTGTCCTTTCACGACGCGGCCCTCGCCGAGATCCACGAGCGCCTGCCGGAAGCCCGCACCGTCCTGGTCGCCGAGGGCCCGATGGGCTCCGAGATCATCCCCCGCGCCCAGGCCGTCGGCGCCCGCCTCGTCAGCCTCAGCCTGCGGCGGATCAGCCTCGCCCTGGTGCAGGAGTGCCACCGCGCCGGCATCTCCGTGATCGCCTGGACCGTCAACACCCCGCGCGAACTCGCCCTCGCCCACGCCCTCGGCCTGGACGGCGCCGTCACCGACGTCCCCGAGGTCAAGCGCGCGGTCGACACCGGCCTCACGGACTGGTAGCCGGCAACACGCCGGACACAATCGTCCGGCATACGGGATCGCCGCGTTTTGGCGTGGACAGTGCCCGCCCGGCGGTGCCAAGGTCCCGCCATGCCTCACGCTCCCGCGTCCTCGCGCCTCGCCGCCGCGGCGGCCGTCTCCGTCCTCGTCCTCACCGCGGCGGCGTGCGCGCCGCAGGAGGGCTCCGCCCCGGACGGCAACAGGGCGGCCACGTCCACGTCCCCGGGATCCGCGCCGGCCGCCGCCTCGTGCTCGCCGTCGTCACTGCGCACCCGGACCACGGGCAGACTGACGATCGGCACCGACAATCCGGCCTACGCCCCCTGGTTCGAGGACAACAAACCGGCCAACGGCAAGGGGTACGAGTCGGCGGTCGCCTACGCGGTGGCCCGGCAGCTCGGCTACGACCGGGCGGCCGTCACCTGGCAGCCGGTCGCCTTCAACAACGCCTTCGCGCCCGGCGCCAAGACCTTCGACTTCGACCTCAACCAGATCTCGATCACCGACGAGCGCCGCAAGGCCGTCGACTTCTCCTCCGGCTACTACGACGTCCGGCAGGCCGTCATCGCCCTCAAGGGCTCCCCGGCCGCGTCCGCCACGACCGTCGCGGCACTGAAGAAGGTGAAGCTGGGCGCCCAGATCGGCACCACGAGCCTCGACGTGATCAACGACCGGATCAGGCCGACTGCCGCCGCGGCCGTCTACCAGAAGAACGACCTCGCGGTCAGCGCGCTCAAGAACGGCCAGGTGGACGCCATCGTCCTCGACCTGCCCACTGCCTTCTACATCACGTCCGCCGAGCTGGAGGACGCCCGGATCGTCGGCCAGTTCGACACCACCGGGAGCGCCCCGGAGCAGTTCGGTCTCGTGCTGGACAAGGGCAGCCCGCTCACCCCCTGTGTCACCCGCGCGGTCGACGCCCTGCGGTCCGACGGCACGCTGGCGAAGCTCGAACAGCAGTGGCTGTCCGACGCGGTCGACGCCCCGGTGCTCACGTGACCCTGGGCGAGGGCGTCCACAAGGACGCGCACCCGTACACGCCGTCGCAGCGGCGGATCGCGCGCGAACGCCACAAACGCCTCCGGACCCGCCGATCCGCGGGCATCGCCACCGCCAGCACCCTCGTCACGGCCGTGCTGCTGTGGCTCGCCGTCACCCGCTCCCCCGGCTGGCCCCGGGTACGGGAGACCTTCCTGAGCGGCCACTACGCGGGCGAGGCGCTGCCCAAGGTGCTCGACGGGCTGCTGCTCAACCTGCGGCTGCTCGTCGTGTGCGGCGCGATCGTGCTCGTCGTGGGACTGCTGCTGGCCGTCGCCCGCACCCTGCGCGGACCCGTGCTCTTCCCGCTGCGCGCGCTGGCCGTGGCCTACGTCGACTTCTTCCGGGGACTGCCGCTGATCATCTGCCTGCTGACGGTGATCTACGGCGTCCCGGCCCTCCGCCTCCAAGGGGTGCCCACCGATCCGGTGGTGCTCGGCGGAGCCGGCCTGGTGCTCACCTACTCCGCCTACGTGGCCGAGGTCTTCCGGGCCGGCATCGAGAGCGTCCACCCCAGCCAGCGGGCGGCCGCGCGCTCCCTCGGGCTGAGCGGCGCGCAGACCCTCCGGTACGTCGTGCTCCCGCAGGCCGTACGGCGTGTCGTACCCGCGCTCCTCAACGACCTGGTGTCCCTGCAGAAGGACACGGGCCTGGTCTCCATCGCCGGGGTCGTCGACGCCGTCTACGCGGCGCAGATCATCGCCGGCCGGAGCTTCAACTACACCCCGTACATCGTCGCGGGGCTCGTGTTCGTCGCGCTCACCATCCCGATGACCCGCTTCACCGACTGGGTCACCGCGCGGATGAACCGCCGCGAGTCGCAAGGAGGAACCGTATGACCGGCGCACCCGTGCTGCGGCTGGAGTCCGTGCGCAAGACCTTCGGTGGGACTCCCGTGCTGCGCGACGTCGGCCTGGAGGTGGCCCCGCACACCGTCACCGTCCTCATCGGCGCGTCCGGCTCCGGCAAGTCCACACTGCTGCGCTGCGCCAACCTCCTGGAGGAGATCGACGACGGCGCGATCTTCCTGGACGGCGAGGAGATCACCCACCCCGGCGTGGACCCGGACACCGTGCGGCGGCGCATCGGCGTGGTCTTCCAGGCCTACAACCTCTTCCCGCACATGACCGTGCTGGACAACATCACCCTCGCGCCGCGCCGGGTGCACCGCGTGGCCCGCGCGGAGGCGGAGGCGCGGGCCCACGAGCTGCTGGCCCGGCTCGGACTGGACGGCAAAGCCCGCGAGTACCCGGACCGGCTCAGCGGCGGGCAGCAGCAGCGCGTGGCGATCGCCCGGGCCCTGGCGGGCAGGCCCCGGCTGCTGCTGCTCGACGAGATCACCGCCGCGCTCGACCCCGAACTCGTCGGGGAGGTGCTCGGCGTCGTGCGCGACCTCAAGGACGAGGGGATGACGATGCTGATCGCCACGCACGAGATGGGCTTCGCCCGCGACGTCGCCGACCAGGTGTGCTTCCTGGACGGCGGCATCGTCCTGGAACACGGCACGCCCGAGCGGGTCTTCGGCGCCCCCGAGCAGGAGCGGACCCGGCGCTTCCTGTCGCGGATCGTCGAGGCGGGGCGGCTCTGAGCCGCCGCCGGGCGTGCTCAGCCCAGCTTCTTCACCAGCAGCTCGAAGGCCAGGTCGTCACGGGTGGGCAGGCCGAAACGGGCGTCGCCGTACGGGAAGGGGCTGATGGAGCCGGTGCGCTCGTAACCGCGCCGCACGTACCAGGCGATCAGTTCCTCGCGCTGGGTGATCACGGTCATATGCATCGCGTCGGCGCCCCACTCCTCACGCGCGAAGCGCTCCGCCTCGGCCAGCACGGTCCTGCCGAGACCGCCGCCCTGCAGGCCCGGGCGGACGGCGAACATGCCGAAGTAGGCGTGCCCGTCCCGGTTCTCCAGCTGGCAGCAGGCCACGACCGCGCCGTCCGACTCGGCCACCAGCATCCGGCTGCGCTCGCCGCCGACGACCGCCGAAACCCCCTCCGGGTCGGTCCGCTGGCCTTCCAGGAGGTCCGCTTCCGTCGTCCAGCCGGCCCGGCTCGCGTCGCCGCGGTACGCCGACTCGACAAGCGCGACCAGTACCGGCACGTCGGCGGGGGTGGCGCTGCGGAACACGGGGCTGACGACGGGCGGTGCGCTCTCCATGGCGGGGTCCTCTCGGGTGCGGCGGGTCGACCCGAGGCTAGCCGGTCTCGTCGGGCGGCGGCACGAAACCCCGGGCCCGCGCGTACTCGGTGAACTCCGCGGGCGGCGCGCAGCCGTGCACCCGCACCCAGTGCTCCCAGGCCAGGTCCCAGGTCCAGGTGCCGTCGGTCGCCAGCCCGGGCCGGACGGTGTCGTACGGATCGCTCGCGAGGGGATCCCACGCGAAGCCCACGGCGATGACGACGACGCTGCCCCCGGCCAGAAAGCGCGCCAAGGGATCGCGCAGTTCCTCCGCGAGGCTGCCCGGTACCAGTTCGACCTGGGGCAGGTCCGGCCCCTCCGCCGCCTCGAGCAGGGCGACCGCCTCGGCCTCCCCGGCCCGGAAGGGAGCGCGGGTGATGACGGGCCGGCCCTGGGCGGCCGCGTTGGCGGGCCAGCGGGCGTAACCGTCGGCGGCGGGGTTCGGCGGGAGGCGGTCGCTGCGCGCGGGTGGTTCCGGGACCCGGAGGGACACGCTGAATCCGGCGTCCTCCAGGCGGGCGGCGAGCAGCCTCGACTCCACCTCGGTGCCCTTCACGCCGCCCTCCTCGAGGGCGCGCAGGCGGGAGCGGACCTCCGGGAGCGGTACGCCGAACAGCTCGCGGACGGTCTTGAGCGCGGCCGCCCGGGAGCCGCCGGGCCGCGGCTCGGCGCGCAGCACCGCCTCGCCGTGGGCGGCGATCAGTGCCTCCCGCACGTGCCCCGGGACCTCTCCGCGTCCGCACTCCGTGGCCATGTCCCCGCAGGCCGCGCATCCGCCGTCGACGCTCCAGTGGACGACGCCGTCGATGACGATCGCGCCCGCCTCGTAGCGGGCCTCGGCACCGCACCGCGGGCACGTCCGGTACAGCGGGGCGATCCACGCGGGACGGTGCGTCATGCGGGGCAGCGTGCCGGACGGCGGTCCGACGTGTCACGCGGATTTCCCCGGTGCTCGTGGGTACGTTCGCGCCCATGGTCAACGTACTGAGCAGCCGGATCCTGCTGCGGCCCACCGATCTGGAGCGTTCGCGCGCCTTCTACCGGGACGACCTCGGGCTGGCGGTCTACCGGGAGTTCGGGCCCCACGAGACCCGCGGCACGGTGTTCTTCCTCGGCGGCGGGTTCCTGGAGGTCTCGGGGCACGCCGACCGGCCGCCCGCGCCGGGGCTGCAGCTCTGGCTCCAGGTACCGGACGTGGCACGGACCCACGCCGAGCTGGCCGGGCGCGGCGTCCCGGTGGTGCGGGAGCCACGGCAGGAGCCGTGGGGCCTGGTCGAGATGTGGGTCGAGGATCCGGACGGCGTGCGCATCTGCGTGGTGGAGGTGCCGGAGGACCATCCGATCAGGTACCGGCCCTAGCCTGCCCCCACGGGGGCCGGGGCGGGCGGGTGCGGGAGGTTGATCTCGGCCCAGATGGTCTTTCCGTCGGGGCGCTGCCTGGTGCCCCAGCGTTCGGCGAGCTGCGACACGATGAACAGCCCTCGCCCGCCCTCGTCGAACATCCGGGCCCGGCGGAGGTGGGGGGCGGTGTTGCTGCCGTCGGACACCTCGCAGATCAGGTTGTCCTGCCGGATGAGGCGCAGGTGCACGGGACCCGTGCCGTAGCGGATGGCATTGGTGACCAGTTCGCTGACGACCATCTCCGCGGTGAAGGCGACGTCCTCGAGGTCCCAGCCGGCCAGCCGGGACGCGGCGAGGTCCCGGGCGTGCCCGACGTCCGCGAGGTCCCCCGTCAGCTCCCAGGAGGCGGCGTGCGTCGCGTCGAACTCCCGGGTGCGGGCGATGACGAGGGCGACGTCGTCCCGGCAGCAGGCGTCGATCTGCGTGTTCAGGACGTGGTCGCACATGTCCTCCAGGGAGGGCATCGGCTCCGACAGGGCTTTCTGGAGGCGTTCGAGTCCCTCGTCGAGGCTGCGCCCCGGGGACTCGATGAGGCCGTCGGTGTAGAGGGCGAGGAGGGTGCCCTCGGGCAGGCGCAGTTCGGCGGTCTCGAAGGGGAGTCCGCCCACGCCCAGCGGCGGGCCGGCGGGGACGTCGAGGTACTGGGCGTCCGATCCCCGGCCGATCACGGCAGGGGGCGGGTGGCCGGCGCGTGCGGCCACGCACTGGCGGGAGACCGGGTCGTAGACCATGTACAGGCAGGTCGCCACGATCCCTCCGGCGTCCGCCCGCGGATCGCAGGCCCCGTCCTGGGTCCGGCCCATCTCCTCCCGGAAACGGGTGACGACGTCGTCGAGGTGGGTGAGCAGTTCGTCGGGCGGCAGGTCGACGTCCGCGAGTGTGCGCACGGCGGCACGCAGCCGCCCCATCGTCGCCGAGGCCTGCACTCCGTGGCCGACCACGTCGCCGACCACCAGGGCGACCCGGGCCCCCGAGAGCGGGATGACGTCGTACCAGTCGCCGCCCACTCCGGCGCGCAGTCCCGCGGGCACATAGCGTGTGGCGGCCTCCACGGCCGACTGGCGTGCCACCACCCGCGGCAGGAGGCTGCGCTGGAGCGCCAGGGACGTGTTGCGCTCGCGCGTGTAGCGGCGGGCGTTGTCCACGCACACGGCGGCCCGCGCGCCGATCTCCTGGGCCAGCAGCAGGTCGTCGGCGTCGAAGGGCTCGCGGTTGCGGGAGCGTGTGAACAGCGCGGCACCGAGGGTCACGCCGCGGGCGCGGAGGGGGACCACCAGCGCCGAGTGCGGCGCGTTCGTGTCGGCGCCCCCCGGACCGGCGGCGGCCGCGCGGGCGCCGGCGGTGCCGCTGATCTCCGTCATCACGGGGTTGGCCGTCATCAGGTCGAGGACGGGCTCCGTTCCCTCCCGGCGGACGACGACGTCGCCCGTCCGTACGCATCCCGGGGGTGCGGCCGAACCGGACTGGGCGGTGCGGCGGAGGACGACGTCGTCCTTCTCCGTTCCGGCACCGGGTTCCTCGCCCTGGAGCACGCAGTCGAAGAGGTCCACGCTGGCGTGGTCCGCGAAACCGCCGCACACCGCGACCTCGGCCAGTTCCTCCGCGGTTCTCGGCGCCTCCAGGGTGCTGCCGACGCGGGCGCTGGCCTCACTGAGCAGTTCGAGGCGCTCGCGGGCGATCACCAGGCGCCGGAACCGCCGCTCCCCCGCGACCCGGATCCGGCAGACGACCAGGCTGATGCCCAACGAGGCGGCCAGCGCCGTGAGCGTCGTGATCCGGCTGGTGGGGCCCATGTCCTGGAGGAGGACTCCGTAGACGGCGACGCCGGCGGCCAGGTTGAACAGGCCCACGATCAACGTCCGTCGCACCGACAGCAGCGCGCCCGCCACGACGGGGATCAGCACCGCGAACTCCGCGATCCCCATGACCTGCGTTCCGGCCATGGCCAGCCCCACTCTCAGGCCGGTGATCAGCACGACACACAGCAGGAGAATGGCGAAGCTCTTGTTGTCCCGGACTGCTTGCACGCGGGACACCTCCCATGGCCGAGGGCGGGACCTTGCGGCAGTCCCTCGCACCGAAGCCGTTTGCACGAGGAGGGCCGCCGGGGCGACCCCTCCGCGGGGAGCGGCGCTCGCGCTCGTGAGCTGCGCGCACGCCGAATCGTTCGTACACCTTGTCCCTGCCCCGCACCGGACGCCCCCACCCCCGCTCGCCCCGTCCCGGTTCCCGTGGATGCGGCGACACCCCTGCGGGTTAACGTAAAAGGGTGGAAATATTCCATTTGCGGTACTTCGTGGCCGTGGCGGAGGAGCTGAACTTCTCGGCGGCGGCACGTCGACTGCACATGGCCACGTCACCGCTGAGCCAGCGGATCAAGGACCTCGAGCACGAGGTGGACCACCGGCTGTTCGAACGTGACACGCACAGCGTCACCCTCACGCCCGCCGGAGAGGCGCTGCTGCCGATCGCCCGGGACGTGCTGGAGCAGATCAATTCCGTTCCGTGGCGGCTGCGTGAGGCCACCGCGCCGGGGCGCAGCACCATGTTCGTCGGCATCCCCCTCGGGGTGCACCCCCGGGTGCGGGACCTTGCCGACACGCTCTGCGAGCGGGTCCGTGAGGCGTACGAGCTGAGGTGCTGGCCCGGCTCCTCCAGGGCCCTGATCGGCGGCGTCGGGGAAGGCAGGCTGGCGCTCGCGCTGGTGCGGCTGCCGGTGACCGACCCGGCCCTCGACCTGCTGCCCGTGATGTCGGAGACGCTGGGAGCGGTGGTGCCCGCGGACCGGTTCACCGGCCGGGACTCCGTCGCCCTGACCGAACTCGCGGACCTCAGCTTCATCGTCGCGCCCAAGGAGGGCCGGCCCGCGTACTTCGACGAGCTCGACCGGGAGATGTTCGAGCGGGGGGTCAGGAAACGCATCGACCTCACCGACACCGACTACTCGGGCATCGCCGAAATCGTCTCCAGTGGGATGGCTTTCTATTTCTCGCTGCTCAATGCGGAAAGTCCGCTGCACGGGTACGCGAGGAAGAACACACGGGTCCTGCCGTTCACGGACTTCGAGCGCCGTCTGGAGACCGTCCTGGTCTGGCGCCGCGACCGGGCGTCCGGCGGCGACCTGGACGAACTCGTCGACGCGGCCCGGGAGATCTTCGCCGAACCCCTCCATGTCTGAACCGGGCGGGGCGGCGGCCGCGCGCTGATCCGAACACGACCGGAGGAGCAACGATGACCACCAGCGAAGTCCTCGTCCAGCAGGCCGGTTCGGCCCTGCTGATCACCATTGACCGCCCGCAGGCGCGCAACTCGGTGGACGCGGCGGTGGCCGCCGGGCTGGCCGCCGCTCTGGACGAACTGGAGGCCGGCACCGAGCTGCGGGTCGGTGTACTGACCGGGGCGGGGGGCACCTTCAGTTCCGGAATGGACCTGAAGGCCGCCTTGAAGGGCGAGTCGCCCACCGTCCCGGGCCGCGGTTTCGGCGGCCTGACGGAGGCCGCGCTCACCAAGCCGCTCATCGCCGCGGTGGAGGGCTACGCCCTGGGCGGCGGCTTCGAACTCGCCCTCGCCTGCGACCTCGTCGTCGCCGCCGAGGACGCGAAGTTCGGCCTGCCCGAGGTCACGCGCGGCCTCATCGCGGCGGGCGGCGGTGTGATCCGGCTGCCCCAGCGCGTCCCGTACCACCTGGCCATGGAAATGCTGCTCACCGGCGAACCCATCAGCGGCGACCGCGCGGGCGAACTCGGCCTGGCCAACCGGGTCACCCCGCCCGGCAAGGCGGTCACGGTCGCCCTCGAACTCGCCGAACGCATCGCCCGGAACGCCCCGCTCGCCCTGGCCGCGGTGAAGGCCCTCACCCGCGCCGCCATCGGCGCACCGGAGGCGGAGGCGTTCGCCGTGCAGCGCGAGCACATGGCCACCCTGATGGCCTCCGCCGACGTACGCGAGGGCATGACGGCCTTCGCGGAACGCCGGCCGCCGCGGTGGACGGGGAAGTGACAGCGGGCGTGGCGGTCGTCCCGCCTCACCCGCGGATGGCGCGCAGTCGCTCGTGCTGCTTGCGCGCGAGGGCTTCGGGGACGGAGGCCGGTTCGCCGTTGCCTTGGGGGAGCAGGAACGCGGACAAGGTGCTGCCCGTGCGGACGACGGATTCGACGTTGCCCTTGCCGTCCGGGGCGATGGTGTTGGTGGTCAGGTACGACACCGCGTCGTCGCCCACCGCGGGTGCGGGGACCTGCTGAATGTCGAACCCGTAGGTCCAGCCCGCGGCCGACGTGGCGCTGAAGTGGCCGCACTTGGGCAGCGCCTTCTTCAGGTCCGCCACCACGGCGCGGGCGTCGTCCTCGGCGTGGCTGCTCAGTACGACACCTCCCGAGGTCGTTCCGGCGGCACCTCGGACGCCGTCCAGCGATTCCCACACCTGCGCCCGGCGGGCGTGGCGGGGACGGACGCTCATCGTGTCGGCGATCGGCTGGCACGCTGTGGGCGACGCCGTCACGATGTCGTCCGGGTCGAACAGCGGCAGCCCCGGCCCGATGTCGACCGTCAGTCCCGGCACGTCCGCGTTCCGCAGCAGCGCCTTGGTCAACTCGGCCTTGGTCAGGGGCTTCTCGTCCACGGCCGCCCCGGCCTTCGGGCTGCCGCCGCACGCGGCGGACACCCCCACCGTCGCCGCCAAAGCCACGGAGACTGCCAGTTGACGTACCAGATCCCGCACCGCGGGTTCCCCCTCGTGACCTCACCGGGGGCACCGCCCCCGTTCCCACGTTCCGGGCGGTCACGGTAGCAGTCGCCATGATCGCTCAGCGGGCCTGCCCGTGGCGGCGACCGAACACGACCGTGCCCGCCGAGGAGTGGACCGCCGTCGTCGTCGACGTCCCCGACGCTGCCCAGGGAAGCCACCCCTGACGGGACCGCGGACCTTCCTCGCCCGGTTGACGGGTCCCGGTGTCCTCGGGCGTGCCGCGGGCACCGGGTGCGCTCATCGCGTCGGCTGCGTCTGCACCGTCTCGGGGATCGCCCCCCGCTCCCGCAGCGCCGTGATCTCCGCGGGATCGAATCCGAGCTGGGTGAGGATCTCCTCGTTGTGCTCGCCCAGGTCGGGCGCCCGCTTCGCCGTCACCTTCGGTACCCCTCGAAGGTTGACGGGGCTGCTGACGGTGTAGTCGAGCCCGCTGACCCCTTCCAGCGGGACGACGATGTCGTTCGCCCGCAACTGCGGGTCCCGCGCGGCCTCTTCCGGTGTCTGGACGAGGCTGTAGTTGATGCGTTCCCGGGCCAGGGCGTCCTTCCAGTGGTCGAACGGCCGCGAGCGGAACTCGGCGTCGAGCAGTTCGCTGAGGGCGGCGGCGTTCTTGGCGAAGCCCTCGCGGTCGGAGAAGCGCGGGTCCTCCACCAGTTCGGGGCGCCCGAGGGCCCGCGACAGTGCGGGCCAGTGCACGGAGGAGGTCGCCAGCATGATCCAGCGGTCGTCCGCCGTCCGATAGGGGTTGGACAGCGCGTTCGCCGGCACGGTGCGGTCGTGCAGCTCGAACGGTGTGCCGTCGGCGAGGGCGCCGGCCACGAGCGTTCCGGTGGCCCAGACACCCGTGGCGAGCAGTGACGTCCCGACGTCGGCCCCCAGCCCGGTCCGCTCGCGG
The DNA here is from genome assembly GCF_040644455.1 of Streptomyces sp. NPDC046977. NCBI lineage: Bacteria > Bacillati > Actinomycetota > Actinomycetes > Kitasatosporales > Streptomycetaceae > Streptomyces > Streptomyces sp. NPDC046977. Next base: position 25,686 of record NZ_JBEYWO010000020.1, on the reverse strand, counting down.
CGGTACAGGGCGGTCGCGATCGCCGCGTAGACGGCGATCGCCGACGAGTAGTCGCCGCTGCCCCACACCGGCACCGTCGGCGGGCTGCCCGCGTCCCGGGTGGAGGCCAGCAGTCCGCTGCGCGACCAGAAGGCGGTCAGGTCGAAGCCCGGCTGCCGGGCGTCGGGGCCGGTGTCCCCGAAGCCGGTGAGGTCGGCGTAGACGACCCTCGGGTTCCAGCCCGAGACCTCCTCGTACCCGAGGTGCAGCTTCTCCCGGGTGCCGTGCGGGAAGTTGGTGATGACCACGTCGGCCCACTGGACGAGGCGCTTGAGCACCTCGAGGGTCGCGGGGGACTTCAGGTCGAGCACCATGCCGCGCTTGTTGCGGTTGGCGAGGTGCCAGCTGTAGTTGGCCTGCGCCATGGGGCTGGGCGGGACGGAGCTCAGGAGCCGCTGCGGGTCGCCCTTCCCCGGGGGTTCGATCTTGATGACGTCCGCTCCGAAGTCGGAGAGCACGGCGGCCGCGGCCGGTCCCGCGATGTAGGTCGCCGCGTCGAGGACCTTCAGGCCGGTGAAGACGGATTCCTCGGTCATCGCCGTCACCCCACGAAGGCGCTGTGGCCGGTGATGGACTTGCCGACGATGAGGGTCTGCATCTGGTGGGTGCCCTCGTAGGAGTACAGGGCCTCGGCGTCGGCGAAGAACCGGGCGATGTCGTAGTCGAGGAGAATGCCGTTGCCGCCGAAGAGTTCACGGCACCAGGAGACGACCTCGCGCATACGGGCCGCGACATACTCCTTGGCGAGCGCGGACTGCTCGTCGCGGTACACGCCCGCGTCCTGGAGTCGGGCGAGCTGCACCAGCATGCCCCAGCAGGCGGTGATGTTGCCCAGGCTCTTGACCAGGAGGTCCTGCATCAGCTGGAACCCGGCGATCGGGCGGCCGAAGGCGACACGCTGCTTGGCGTACTCGAGCGCGAGCTCGTAGGCGCCGATCATGACACCCAGCGACTGCCAGGCCACGCCGCCGCGGGTGCGGCGCAGGATCTCGCCGACGTCCCGGAAGCCCCTCATGTTCTGCAGCCGGTTCGCCTCCGGCACCCGGCAGTCGGTCAGGGTGATCTCGGCGTTCTGCACGATCCGCAGCGCGATCTTGCCCTCGATCTTCGCCGGCGAGAAGCCGGGGGTGCCCTTCTCGACGACGAAGGCCTTGACCTTGTTGTCCTCGACGTCACGGGCGAAGACCACGGTGTAGTCGGCGAAGGTGGCGTTGCCGATCCACTTCTTGGCGCCGTTGATGACCCAGGTGTCGCCCTCGCGCCTGGCGGTGGTGCGCATGCCGCCGGAGACGTCGGAGCCGCCGAGCGGCTCGGTCAGCGCGAACGCGCCGATCTTCTCCATCGTGGCCATGGCGGGCAGGAACCTGTCGCGTTGCTCCTGGTCGCCGCCGTAGTAGATGGAGTAGAAGCCGAGGCCGTTGTGGACGCCGAAGAAGGTGGCGGTCGAGGCGTCGACGCGGCCGAGTTCCACGGCGACCATCCCGCTGAGCAGATGGCTGACGGCCTGCTTGTGCTCGCCGTAGCCCTCGTAGGGCAGCGCGGCCAGTCCGCTGCTCCTGAACTTCTCGATGTACTCGACGGGGAATTCGGCCTTGGCCCAGTACTCGTTGACCAGCGGCTTGATCTCCTTGCTCAGGAACGCGCGGGCCCCGAGCAGGATCTCGAGCTCCTCGCCGGACAGCAGCGACTGGTACATGTAGAAGTCGGCCTCCAACTGGTCGTCCACCTGGGTGAGGGGCGTGGCGTTGGTGGTCATGTCAGTTCTCCTTGTCGTGCTGTGTACGGCGGACGTCGTCCAGGGCGGCCAGGACGGCGAGTTGCTTGCGGTCGCGGGCCTCGGCGAGCTCGGTGTAGGGCGTGCCGGCGTAGGCCTTCTCCACCGCCTCGATGACGCGCTCCCGGTCCTGCGGGTCCTGCGAGGGCTGTCCGAGGTCCAGTTGCTGCATGGACTGGCCGATGTGCTCGCTCATGTGGCGGTAGCCGCCGGGGCCGCCGCCCAGGTGGGACCCGAGGAACGGCCCGACCGTGGCCCAGCGCAGGCCGAGCGAGTGGGTGACGACGGTGTCCAGGTCCTCCGGGGACACCACGCCCTGCTGGACGAGGTAGACGGCCTCGCGGCTGAGCGCGCTCTGCAGCCGGTTGCCCACAAAGCCGGGTATCTCGCGGCGTTCGACCACGGGGGCGCGGCCGACGGAGGTGTAGAACGCGACAGCCGTCCGCACGGCCTCCTCCGTGGTGCGTTCACCGGGTACGACCTCGACGAGCGGCACCAGGTGGGGCGGGTTGAAGGGGTGTCCGACGAGGATGCGTCCGGCGTCGTCGAGCTCCGTGGTGAAGGCGGTCGCCGGGATCGCCGACGACGAGCTCAGGAGCAGTGCGTGCCCGGGGGTCTCCCGGATCAGCCGGGCGAACAGGTCCTTCTTGAATTCGAGGCGCTCGGGCCCGTTCTCCTGCACGATGTCGGCGTCCCGGACGGCTTCGGTGATGTCGGCCGCGAGGTGCACGCGGTCGGCGAGACCGTCGGTCTCCAGGCCTTGGGCCGCCAGGTGCGGGGCGAATTCGGAAAGCGCCTCGTCGGTGGCCTCCCGCAGGTCGGGGCGGGGATCGCTGACGTGAACGGTGAGGCCGTGCGCGGCGAACAGTGCTGTCCAGGACAGTCCGATGGTGCCCGCGCCGATCACGGCGGCGGTACGGAAGGGGCGTGTCATCACCCGTCCTCCTTCAGGTGGTCGAAGACCGGATCCGCAGGCGAACGTGAGGTCGGCCGGATTCCGGCACCGTCTCCCGGTTGCGCTCTGCGCGTTTTCTCGTCTCGTCCGCAACGCTAGGGAGAACGGCCGCGCAACGGAATTATCGAACCGGAAAAGGCGACATGACCGCAGCGGTCACACCACTGCGGAATTTACCCGGCGACACTTTCCTTGAATCAACGCACGAGAAAGGGAATTTCCCCCGGGAATTCCACCGCACCGCTCGAATTTCCGCACAACCGGCGTTCCGCCCGGTGCCGCACGGGCCACCGGCCGCCGATTGGCTCTCGACCGGGGCCGGCGTGCCGCGTGAGGCTGGACGCCTGCCGTACTGAAGGAGTTGTGATGCAGGTAGCCGTGGTCACCTTCGACGGGTTCAACGAACTCGACAGTTTCATCGCCTCCGCGTTGATCAACCGGTGCCGCAGGGACGGCCTGGAGGCCTTCATCACGACACCGACGCCCGTCGTCACCTCGATGAACGGCGTCGAGGTGAGCGGTCAGCGCTCCCTGGACTTCGTGGCCGATGCCGATGTCGTCCTGATCGGCAGCGGGGTGAAGGCGCGCGAAGTGGCCGCCGACGACCGGCTTCTCTCCATGCTCCCACTGGACCCCTCCCGTCAGCTCGTCGGTTCGCAGTGCTCGGGCGCGCTGGTGCTCGCGCAGCTCGGCCTGCTGGGCGGCATGCCGGTGTGCACGGACACGAAGACCCGGCCGTTCGCGGAGGCCATGGGCGTCACCGTGCTGGACGTGCCCTTCCACGCCGAGGGGAACATCGCGACGGCCGGCGGTTGCCTGGCGTCGCAGTACCTCGCCACCTGGGTGATCGGCCGGGCGCTCGGGGAGAGCGCCGTCCGGGACGTCATCGGCTACGTGGCTCCGGTCGGCGAGAGTGAGGAGACCGTCGAGCGCGCCCTGCGGACCGTGCGGGCGGGTGAGGCGGCCCTTCGCTGACCGACGTCGCGGGTCGGGCCGGGGCGCGCTCAGCCGGCGGCCGTGACACCGGCCTCCGCGCACGCGGCGGCGAAGCGGCGCACACCGTCGGCGATCTCGTCGGTGCCGGTGGTGTCGGCGAAGCTGAGGCGGACGTACGGGCCCGGTGCCTCGGCGGCGAAGTAGGGACGGCCGGGGGCGACGGCCGTGCCCGCGCGCAGCGAGGCGGCGGCGAGGGCGGTCTCGTCGGTGCCGTCGGGCAGCCGCAGCCAGAACTGGTAGCCACCCGTGGGCGGCCGGACGGCGGCGGCGAGGGCGGGCAGGTGCCGGTGGAGGGCGGCGAGCATCGCGTCACGGCGCTCGCGCAGTCCCGCGGAGACCGCGCGCAGGTGGCGCGGCCAGGCGGGGGCACCGACGAGTTCGAGGGTGGCCTCCTGGAGCGGCCGGGGCACGAAGAAGCTGTCGACGACCTGGATCGCGCGCAGCCGCTCCATGACCGGCCCCCGGGCGACGAGGGCGCCGACCCGCAGGCTGGGCGCGGTCGGTTTGGTCAGCGAGGTGACGTGGACGACCGCGCCGTACGGGTCGTCGGCGACGAGCGGCGGCGGGAGCGGCCCGCCGTGGCCGAGGCGGCGCGCGAAGTCGTCCTCGACGACGAACGCGCCGGCGGCGTGCGCGATCTCGGTGACGTGGCGGCGCCGGGCAGCGGCGAGCACGGTGCCGGTCGGGTTCTGGAACAGCGGCTGGCAGAAGAAGACCCGGGCGCCGGTCGCGGCGAAGGCCTCGGCCAGCAGGTCGGGCCGTACCCCGTCGTCGTCCATGGGCACCGGTACGGGCCGCAGTCCCGCGGCGCGGGCGACCGCCAGGGCGCCCGGGTAGGTGGGCGACTCCATGAGCACCGGGGCGCCGGGCGGCGCGAGGGCCCGCAGCGCGGTGGTGAGCGCCGCCTGGCCGCCCGCCGTGACGAGGACGTGGGCGGGGCCGAAGTCCCCGCCGGGGCCGCCGGTCTCGCGGGCGAACCAGGTGCGCAGCGCGGTCAGCCCCTCCAGCGGGGGCCGTTCCCATGCGCCGGGGCGGCGGGCGGCGCGGGCGAGGGCGGCACCGAGGGCCTGCTCGGGCTGGAGGGAGGGGTGCAGGTAGCCGCCGTTGAAGGCGATGACGCCGGGCGGTGGCACCGCGAGGCTCGTGGTGACCCCGGAGGCGTCGACGACCCGCGGCGCGGGCTCGCCGTGCTGCTCCTCGGCGGTGAGGGCCACCTGCTGCCAGGAGGTGTCGACGGACCGGGCGTCCCCGGCCCCTTGCTGCGCGCGATAGGCGCCGGCGCCGGGCCGGGTGACCACGAGCCCTTCCGCGGCGAGGGCGGCGAGGGCCCGCGAGACGGTGACCGGGGAGACCCCGAAGCGTTCGACCAGGGCACGGCTGGACGGCAGCTTCTCGCCGGGAGAGTAGCGGTGCAGCTGATGCCGCAGGGATTCTGCGAGATTCCGCGAACTGCTACCGTTGTCCATGACAGCACAGAATAGCGCTACTGCCCGCACGCGGATAGCGGTCACCGGTCACAAAACGACGCCGGGCGGATCCCGCGGCGGCACGGCTCTCGGCGGCACGGCCCTGGCGGGCCTCGGCGTCGCCGCCTTCTCCCTCACCTTCCCCGCGACGCACTGGGCGCTGACCGGCTTCGGCCCCTGGACGGCGGCAACGGTCAGGGGCGTCCTGGCGGCCGCCGTCGCCGGTGTGTGCCTGGCGGTGGCGCGCGTGCCGGTGCCGCAGCGGCGGCACTGGGCGGGGCTCGCGGTCGTCACGGCCGGGGTCGTGCTGGGTTTTCCGCTGCTGACGACGCTGGCGCTGCGCACCACCGGCACCTCGCACGCCGCCGTCGTGGTCGGCGCGCTCCCGCTGGTCACCGCCGCGTTCGCCGCCGTACGCACCGGGGCGCGGCCGTCGCCGCTGTTCTGGACCGCGGCCGTCGCGGGCGGCGCGGTCGTGGTGGGGTTCGCGCTGTGGCAGGGCGGGGGCGCGCCGACCTCCGGCGACCTCTTCCTCTTCGCGTCGCTGGTGGTGTGCGCGGCGGGCTACGTGGAGGGCGGCCGGCTGGCCTCCGTGATGCCCGGCTGGCAGGTGATCGGCTGGGCGCTCGTGGCGGCGCTGCCGCTGACGGTGCCCGCGGCGCTGGTCTCCCTGACCGCGGAGCCCGTGCACGCGGACGTCCGGGCGGTCGCCGGGCTGGTGTGGGTGTCGCTGGTGTCGCAGTTCCTCGGGCTGATGGTCTGGTATCGCGGGATGGCCGCGATCGGCGTCGCCCGCGCGAGCCAACTGCAGTTGGCGCAGCCGCTGCTGACGCTCGTGTGGGCGGCCGCGCTGCTGGGCGAGGACCTGGGGGCGCTGACCGCGCCGGCGGCGGTGGCCGTGCTCGTGTGCGTCGCGGTGACGCAGCGTGCCCGCAGCTGAGCCGGTGCCGCGCCCCCCTATGCCCCCATGCGCGGGGGTTCGCGCCGCCGGGCGGGGGCATCCTCGGTTCAGGAGCCGAAGGGGGTCGGGTCATGCACGGACCACCGCTGGTGGCCTGGCTGCTCGTGGCGCTGGGTGCGGCGACGGCCGCCTACTGCCTGGTGCGCACACGGCCCGGGTGCCCGGGTACGACACGCGAGGAACGCGAGCAGCGGAGCGCGGCGCGGGCCGAGGCGCTGATGGGCGCCGGCATGGCGGTGATGGCGGTGCCGGTGTCGGTCCTGGACCAGCCGCCCTGGGCGTCCGCGGTCCTCGCGGTGGTCTTCGGTGTCGCGGCGGTGCGGTCGCTGGTGCTGGTCCGGCGGAACGCGCATCATCTGCACCACGCGGTGGGCGCGGTCGCGATGGTCTACATGGCCGCCGCCATGGAGGGCGCCGGCGGCTCGGCGCACGCGGGGCACGGCGCGATGGGCGCGCCCCTGCTGACCGGACTGCTGCTGGTGTACTTCGCGGTCTACGTGCTCGCGGCGGGCGTGCGCCTGGTGTCGGTCCCGGTCGCGCCGGCGACGGGCGCGGCAGGCGCGGTCGCGGTGCGGCACGCGCCCGAGCTCGCCTCGGCCTGCCGGGTGTCGATGGGGATCGGCATGTTCGCGATGCTGCTGACACTGTGACGGGACGCCGCGCCGCCGTGACGCCCGTGAGGCGTACGTCACTTTAGGGCGCGGCAGCGTACCGGGGGGCCGGGCCGCCCTCATAGTGTGGCGCCATGACGGTCCCGCTGGTGCTGCTGCTGCTCGGTGCGACGGCAGCGGCCACGGCCCCGCGCCTGCTGACCCGGGCCGGATGGCCGGAACGCGAACCCGTCCTGGCCCTGTGGGTGTGGCAGTGCGTGGTCGGCGCGGTGCTGCTGTGCTGCTTCCTGGCGATGGCGCTGAGCGCGTGCGCCGCGTGGGAGTGGCTGCGCGGCGGGCTGTTCGCCTTCGCGCCGAACGGGGTGGTGGAGGCGTACGGGCTCTCCGGCCACGGCTCGTGGGCGGGGTATCTGGCCGTGCTGCTGGCCTGCGGCGGCGCCTGGACGGGTGCCATGCTCGCCCGCGAGATCCGTACGGCGCGCACCCGGCAGCGCAGGCGGCGCGCCGAACTGCGCGTGCGGTCGCCGCGGCTGCCCGGCGAGGCGGCGGGGTTCGGCGAGCGGCTGGTCGTCCTGGAGGACGCGCGGCCGGAGGCCTGGTGGCTGGCCGGGCAACGGCCCCAACTGGTCATCACCACCGGCGCCCTGCGTCGCCTGAAGGGCCGTCAGCTCGATGCCGTCCTCGCGCACGAGCAGGGACACGCCCGGGCCCGGCACGACGTGCTCCTGCACTGCGCGGGGGCACTGGCGGCCGGCTTCCCGCAGATCCCGGTCTTCGCGGGCTTCCGCCACCAGGTGCACCACCTGATCGAACTGGCCGCCGACGACATCGCCTCGCGCCGCTTCGGCGGGCTCACGACAGCCCTCGCCCTGGTCGAACTCAACGAGGACCGCGGGGTGTTCGGCCCCGGCCCGGCGCTGTCCGGCCATCTGCCCGGCCGGGTCAGCCGGCTGCTGGACCCGGCGCCGCGGCTGACCCGGCTCGGCCGCGCCCAGGCCTCCGCCTGCGCCCTGCTCATCCCGTTCGTCCCCCTGCTCGTCGCGTTCGGCCCCGGGATCGGCGCCCTGACGTAGTCTCGGGCGCATGCACGCCCCACCCGCCCCCGCCGTCATCCGGGGCGGTGGCCCGCGCGCCGTGTGCCTGCGGTACTGCGCCGCGACGACCGCCGTCTTCCTGCTGCTCCTGGCGCTCGTGGCGGACCGATGGGCCCCGCTGACGGACACCGACCGCCGCATCGCCGTCGCGTTCCACGCCTTCGGGGTCCGCCACCCCGGCTGGACCCGGGTCAACCGGGTGCTGTCGGACCATGTCTGGGACCCCTCGACCATGCGCGCCCTGCTGGCGGTCTGCCTGCTCGTGCTGCTGTGGCGGCGGGCCGGGCGGCAGGCGCTGTGGCTCGCCCTGTGCGGCGTCCTCGGCTGGGTCCTCCAGCAGGCCGTCAAGGCCGCGGTGGGACGCCCCCGCCCCCACTGGCCGGACCCGCTCGCCACAGCGCCCTACGCGGCGTTCCCGTCGGGGCACGCCATGACGGCCGCCATCGGCTGCGGCGCCCTGGTGTGGGTGTTCCATCTGCGCTGCCCGGGGGCCGGGGTCCTGCTGCGCGCCGCCGTGTGGTCCCTGGCCGCGGTCTCGGTCGCCGGTGTCGGCCTCACCCGGGTCTACCTGGGCGTCCACTGGCCCAGCGACGTCGTCGGCGGCTGGCTGCTGGGGGCCGCGGTGCTCACCGGGACCGCGGCACTCTGCCAACCCTGGCGCACACCGGCACCACCGCCCGGCGGCCGGGACGCCTGACGCGGCGCGCGGCGCCCTTCGCGCCTACCGTGGGAAGTGGAAGGGGCGGGCACACGGCCCTTCGTTCGTGGGTGCCCGCGGTCCCGACGTCAGGGAGCACCACATGTCGCGAGAATCCAACCTCTCCATCCTGGAGCACTTCGGCTCGGCGGTGAACGACGGCCGGCTCGGCGAGATCGACTCCTATGTGGCACCCGGTTCCGTCGACCACGACCCGGCGCCGGGCCAGGTTCCGGGCCCCGAGGGGTACGAGGAGATGTTCGCGGGGATGCGGACGGCCTTCCCCGATCTGCACATCGACGTCGAGCACGTCCTGGCCACCGACGACGAGATCGCCTTCGCGTACACCGTCACCGGTACCCATCTCGGCGAGCTGATGGGGCACCCGCCGACCGGCCGGACGGTGAGCTACCGGGGCATGCAGATCAGCCGCGTCAAGGACGGCAAGCTCGTCGAGCGCTGGGGCAGCAGCGACGAGCTGGGGATGCTGCGGCAGCTCGGCCTGGCCGACTGACCCCGCCGGGCGCAACCGGCCGGACGCAACCGGCCGGACAGCCGCGGTTCGGCCTGACGTGACCGCCCCGTGACGTCCCCGCGGGGCGGGTCGGGGAGGATGCCGGACATGACCATCAAGGGATTCATGTTCGACTTCTCCGGGACACTGCTGCGCGTGGAGCCCACGGAGAGCTGGCTGCGTGCGGTCGTCGCGGAGCTCGGCATCCCACTGGGGGAAGCGGAGTTGGCGGCCTGGGCGGAGCGCCTGGAGCACGTCGGCGCGCTGCCGGGCGGTGTCGGGCCGCGACGCGTTCCCGCGCATCTGGCCCAGGTGTGGGGCGAACGGGACCTGTCGGCCGCTCACCACAGGGCCGCCTACACCGGTCTGGCGCGCGAGGCGGAGCTGCCGTGGGACGACGCCGACGTCATCTACGACGCGCTGTACGAGCGGCACATGCGGCCGGAGGCGTGGACGCCGTACCCGGACACCGCCGAGGTGCTCGGCGAGCTGCGCCGGCGCGGGGTGCCGGTGGCCGTGGTGAGCAACATCGGGTGGGACCTGCGGCCGGTCTTCCGCGCGCACGGCTTGGACGGCCTCGTGGACGCCTTCGTGCTGAGTTACGAGCACGAGGTGCAGAAGCCGGACCCGCGGCTGTTCGCGATCGCCTGCGAGGCGCTGGGCCTGCCGCCGGAGCGCGTCGCCATGGTGGGCGACGACCGGCGGGCGGACGGCGGCGCGGCGGCGCTGGGATGCACGGTGCGCCTGGTGGACCATCTGCCCGCGGAGCAGCGCCCGGCGGGGCTGCTGCCGGTGCTGGAGCTGACCGGCTGACGAGGACAGGGGCTCAAGGGCTCGAGCGTGACCCGGCGGTCCCCCGCGCCGCCGGGTCACGGCCCTGATATCCCCGCGTTCGCGCCCGCGCACAGGGCTCGCGCGAGCCCGACCCCGAGTACATTGGCCCGGAGCCAGTCAACGCAGGAGTAAAGCATGTCCCCTCGGCGACCGTCGGTCAACGAAGAGATGCGGCGCCGTTCGCGGGAACGGCTGTTGCGGGCGACCGTCGAGCTGGTCGAGGAACGCGGCTACGAGGCCACGACCCTCGGCGACATCGCCGACCGGGCGGGCACGGCGCGCGGACTGGTCTCGTACTACTTCCCGGGCAAACGCCAGTTACTTCAGTCGGCGGCCCACCGGCTGATGCACACCGAGCTGTCCGCGGCGCTGGAGCGGCGACCGGTCCCCGCCGACGGACGTGAACTGCTGGCCCGCGCGATCGACAGCGTGCTGGGACTGCCGGGGCGGTTCCCCGTCCTGATGCGCGCGCACATGGCGGGCATCCTGCAGACGGCCGGCTTCAGCGAGTGCGCCGAGCGCCAGCGCCTGGCGGAGCTGCTGCGCGGTGCCGTGGAGGCGTGGGGCTCCCCCGACCCCGAGCCCGACTACCGCATGCTGCGCGCGCAGTTGATGGGCGGGGTCTTCGCCCAGCTGATCCCGGGCGCGCCGATGCCACTGCCCCATCTGCGGAACGACCTGTTCGGGCGCTACGGACTGGACTGGGAGCTCGGCGTGCCGCCGGGCGGCCCCGAAGGGCTGCCACCCGGCGGCACACCACGGCCGGACCCCGCTCAGCGGTAGTCGGGCTGGGTCTGCACGTTGAGCTCGGCGAGCCGGACACCGCGGGCGCTGTCGGTGCGCCGGTCGGAGATCCGCAGGACGTCGAAGCCCTTGGCGATGTCGTTCGAGTAGATGTAGCCGTTGTAGTAGTAGGCGCTCCACGAGCCACCGAGCACGAGCGAGTCGGTGGACAGCGGACCGCGCTCGAAGAAGCCGATCTCACGGGGACGCGAGGAGTCGGTGAAGTCCCAGACGGACAGGCCGCCCTGGTACCAGGCCTGGACCATGATGTCGCGGCCCTTGGCCGGGATGAGCGAGCCGTTGTGGGCGACGCAGTTCTCGGTGTCCGCCTGCATGCGCGGGATCTTGTAGTAGCTGCGGAAGACGAGCTTCGGGTGGCCGTGCTTGCGGACGATGTCGTAGATGCCGTCCGCGCCGCGCTGCGGACCGATCAGCGCGTTGCACTCGGCGCCGCCGCCACCGCCGAGTTCGTCGGTGAAGACGACCTTGGTGCCGCGCTCGTTGAAGGTCGCCGAGTGCCAGAACGAGAAGTTGACGTTGTCCTGGACCCGGTCGATCACCTTCGGGCGCACGGGGTCGGAGATGTCCATCAGGATGCCGTCACCCATGCAGGCGCCCGCGGCGAGCCGCAGCTTGGGGAAGACCGTGATGTCGTGGCAGCCGGTCGTCGCGCTCACCTGCGCCTGGGTGTCGGTGCGCGGGACGCCCGGGTTGCCGCCGTCGGGGAAGAGGACGGGGAAGCCGGCGAGGGCGGCCTTCTCGGGGTGCGAGCGGGGGATCTTCACGACGGAGATGCCGTCGTGCGGGGGCTGGCAGTCCGGGAAGGACGCGCTGGGCGCGTACGAGGAGACGTACACGAACAGGTCGCGCTTGCTCGGCACCAGGGTGTGGGTGTGGGAGCCGCAGTTGGTCTCGACGGCGGCGACGTAGCGCGGGTTGGCCTTGTCGCTGATGTCGAAGACCTTGATGCCCTCCCAGGAGGACTTCTCACTGGCGGACTGGCTGGTGCTCGCGCACGAGTTGTCCGAGCGGGAGGAGTCGGTGGAGAGCACCAGCAGGTCGCCGGAGACCGAGACGTCGTTCTGCGAGCCGGGGCACAGCACCTGGCTGACGACCTTGGGGCTGGAGGGGCGGCTGATGTCGTAGACGACGAAGCCGTCGTAGTTGCCGGCGAAGGCGTACTTGCCCTGGAAGGCGAGGTCGGTGTTGAAGTTGGTCAGGGACTGCTTGGGGATGTTCACCAGATGCTCGACGTTGGCGCTGGTCACGACCTCGTCGACGCCGGGTATCGCGCCGTCGGCGGTCGCCGGCGCCGCGGCCCCGAGGCCGAGCAGCAGGAGCGCCGCGGCCACGAGGGCCGCGAGGCGTCTGGGGCGGGTGGGAGAAGTTCCTAAACGCGTCACCGCGTCCTCCAAGGTGTGCGGTCAACATGAAACGATGAAACGACCAAGCCGAAGTATGCTCTTTTCATGCTCGTGTCAAAAGATGCACAATGAGGCAGTGCTCGCGACTCGCTGTGCAGTATTAGTGCTGCTTCCGTTGTCCCTGGCCGCCTCGATGCTCACGCTGAGCGGGTGCGACGGGGGTGGTGACGACGCCAAGGCCGCCGCTCCCTCGGTCATCGCCCCTGGCCGGCCCGGCGAGGACGCGGCCACCTTGTCCGCCGACGAGGCCGCCAAGGCCAGGCCCGACGACACCCCCAACGCCGCCGATCTGTCCTACACGACGAACATGATCGCCCACCATGAGCAGGCGCTGGTCATGGCCGCATACGCGGACACCCGCGCGTCCGGCACCAAGGTGCGCGCCCTGGCCGCGCGCATCGAGGCCGCCCAGGGCCCGGAGATCAAGACGATGGCCGCCTGGCTCAAGGAGAACGGCGGCGCCTCACCGGGCACCGGGCACAACCACGGCCAGGGCCACGACCACGCGTCGATGCCGGGCATGGCGTCCCCCGCGCAGCTGGCCGCACTGCGCGACGCCCGGGGCACGGCCTTCGACCGGCTCTTCCTCCAGCTGATGATCGCCCACCACGAAGGCGCGATCACCATGGCGACGGAGGTGCTGACCGAGGGACGCAACGTCCAGGTCGGCGAGTGGGCGAGCGAGGTGATCGCGCAGCAGACCGCCGAGATCGGCCGAATGCGCGCCTTGACCTGACATCGCGCGCCGCGACACGCCTGCGCCGCCCTGCCCCGGCAGGTGCCCGGTGCGATGCTGGGAAGTGCCCGGCCGCTCCGGCCGTCGCCTCGACCAGGAGGAGGCGCCTGTGCTTCGCATCGCCGTCGTCGGATCAGGTCCCAGCGGGGTGTACACGGCGGAGGCCCTGGCCCGCCAGGACGCGGTCCCCCAGGTCTCGGTGGACGTGCTGGACCGGCTCCCCTGCCCGTACGGCCTGGTCAGGTACGGTGTCGCGCCCGACCACGAGAAGATCAAGTCCCTGCAGGGCAATCTGCGGCGCGTCCTGGAGGACCCGCGGATCCGCTTCCTGGGCAACGTGACGGCCGGCGCGCCCGGGCTGCCCCCCGAGCGCCTGCTGGAGCTGTACCACGCGGTGGTCTACTGCGTGGGCGCCGCCACCGACCGCCGGCTCGGGGTCCCCGGCGAGGACCTGCCGGGCAGCTTCTCCGCGACGCGCTTCGTCTCCTGGTACAGCGCGCACCCGGACGAGGCGCCGGACGAGTTCCTGCTCAGCGCGCGGTCCGCGGTCGTCGTCGGCGTCGGCAATGTCGCCGTGGACGTCGCCCGCATCCTGGCACGCGGCGCCGACGAGCTGCGCCGCACCGACGTCCCCGAAGCGGCCCTGCGCGCCCTGGGGAACAGCCGGGTTCGGGACGTCCACATGGTCGGCAGGCGAGGGCCCTCGCAGGCGAAGTTCACCACCAAGGAGCTGCGCGAACTGGGCGCCCTCGCGGACGCGGACGTGCTGGTCCGGGAGGACGAGCTCGCGCTCGATCCCGCGTACGCCGATCCGGGCGACCTGCCGGCGGTGGCCCGGCGCAATGTCGAGGTGCTGCGCGGCTGGGCCGCGCGCCCGCCCGCCGGGCACCGGCGCCGTATCCATCTGCGCTTCTTCCTGCGCCCGGCCGCGCTGCTGGGCGAGGACAGGGTGGCGGGCGTGCGCTTCGAGCGGACGGTGCCGGACGGGCAGGGCGGGGTGCGCGGCAGCGGCGGGTTCGAGGACATCGACGCGCAGCTCGTGCTGCGTTCGGTCGGCTACCGCGGTGTGGCCATGGAGGGCCTGCCCTTCGACGAGGCGCTGGGCATCGTCCCCAACGAGGAGGGCCGGGTGCTGCGGGACGGCACGCGGTCGCCGGGCGAGTACGTCGCCGGATGGATCAAGCGCGGGCCGACCGGTGTCATCGGCACCAACCGGCCGTGCGCCAAGGAGACCGCCTCGGCGCTGCTCGCGGACGCCGGCGCGCTGCTGGCACGAGGCGAGCGGCCGGCAGACCCGCTGGAGGGCCTGCGTGCGGCGGGGCAGCATCCCGTCGAGTGGACGGGATGGGAGGCCATCGAGGCCGCCGAGGCCGAACTCGGCCGGTCCCTGAACCGGGCGACCGTCAAGATCCCCGACTGGTCGGGGCTGTTGGCGGCCGCGGCCGGCAGCCCGGGGTGACGGTGTGTCAGTACACCAGTCGTCCGGGCACTGCTGACAGTCCCCAGGGGCTCGGGCAGCCGGCACAGCCGCTCATTCGCGCCGCGTTCGAGGAGTCCCCCCATGGCGACGACGTCCCGCCCGCCGGTCCATCCCGTCGACGAAGTCCTGCCGCCCGCCCGGCTCGCCGCGTTCGGCCTGCAGCACGTACTGGCGATGTACGCGGGCGCGGTCGCGGTGCCGCTGATCGTGGGCGGCGCGCTCAAGCTGTCGCCGGCCGACCTGGCGTACCTCATCACGGCGGACCTGCTGGTGTGCGGCATCGCCACCCTGCTGCAGTGCGTCGGCTGGTGGCGCTTCGGCGTACGGCTGCCGATCATGCAGGGCTGCACCTTTGCCGCGGTCTCCCCCATGGTGCTGATCGGCCAGGACGGCGGACTGCCCGCGATCTACGGCTCGGTGATCGTCGCGGGCCTGGCGATGATCCTGCTGGCCCCGGTCTTCGGACGCCTGCTGCACTACTTCCCGCCCGTGGTGACGGGGACCGTGATCCTGGTCATCGGGCTGAGCCTGCTGCCGGTGGCGGGCAACTGGGTCGCGGGCGGGGCCGGTTCCGCCGACTTCGGGGCGCCGCGCAACATCGCGCTGGCGGCCGCCGTGCTGCTCGCGATCGTGCTCATCCAGCGCTTCGCGCCGGGCGTCGTCGCCCGGGTCGCGGTGCTCGCCGGCATCGTCGTCGGGACGGCGGTGGCCGTGCCGCTCGGGTTCACCGACTTCAGCGCGGTCGGCGACGCGCAATGGCTCGGCATCAGCACGCCCTTCCACTTCGGCACCCCCGCCTTCCAGGGCGCCGCAGTGGTCTCCATGCTCGTCGTGGCGCTGGTGACGATGACCGAGACGACCGGCGACATCATCGCCGTCGGCGAACTGACCGGCCGCAAGACGGAGCCCGGCCGGCTCGCGGACGGGCTGCGGGCCGACGGCGTGTCGACCGTGCTGGGCGGGATCTTCAACACCTTCCCGTACACCGCCTACGCGCAGAACGTGGGCCTGGTGGGACTGACCCGGGTGCGCAGCCGGTGGGTGGTGGCCACCGCGGGCGGCATCCTCGTCCTGCTCGGGCTGCTGCCCAAGCTGGGCGCGGTGGTCGCCGCGATCCCGGCGCCGGTGCTGGGCGGCGCGGGGCTGGTGATGTTCGGCACGGTCGCGGCGAGCGGACTGCGCACACTGGCCACCGTGGACTTCCACCGCACCGCCGATCTGATGGTCGTCGCGGTGTCCCTGGCGGTGGGGCTGCTGCCGGTGGGCGTGCCCACGGTGTACGAGAGGTTCCCCGACTGGTTCCGGACGATCATGGACAGCGGTATCAGCGCGGGCTGCGTCACCGCCGTCGCGCTCAATCTGCTCTTCAACCACCTGCCGGGCGGCCGGGCTTCGGCGGACGACGGGATGCCCGACACCGGCGCCCTGCCCGCCGGGGGTGGTGAGCAGGGCACGTAGGCCGCCGGACGGGGCCGGCCCTAGGGAAGCTTCCAGTCGACGGGCTGGGCACCCTGCTGGAGCAGGAGGTCGTTGGCCCGGCTGAAGGGGCGCGACCCGAAGAAACCGCGGTCCGCGGACATCGGGGAGGGATGCGCCGACTCGATCGCCGGCAGGCTCCCGAGCAGGGGGCGGGCGTTGCGGGCGTCGCGGCCCCAGAGGATCGACACCAACGGCTTGCCGCGCGCCGCCAGGGCGCGAATGGCCTGCTCGGTCACTTCCTCCCAGCCCTTGCCGCGATGCGCTCCGGGGTTGCGGGGAGCCGTGGTCAGCGCCCTGTTGAGCAGCAGCACGCCCTGCCGGGTCCAGGGCGTCAGGTCGCCGTTCGACGGCCGGGGCAGGCCGAGGTCCGACTGGAGCTCCCGGTAGATGTTCTCCAGGCTCCCGGGCAGTTGGCGCACCTCCGCGGCGACGGCGAAGCTGTGCCCGATGGCCATGCCCGGCGTCGGGTAGGGGTCCTGCCCGACGATCAGCACCCTCACCTCGTCAAAAGGCTGCTGGAACGCCCGCAGGACATGCTGCCCGGCCGGCAGGTAGGTCCGGCCCGCCGCGATCTCCGCCCGCAGGAAGTCACCCATCCCCGCGATGCGTTCGGCGACGGGCGCGAGGGCCTCGGCCCAGCGGGGTTCGACAAGTTCACTCAATGGTCGTGCTGCCACGGGCGTCACCCTACCGGCCCACACCGACACACTCTGACCGGCGGCGAGGCCCCGGGCACCGCACCCGTGAAGCACCGAGGGCGAGCACGTGGTGTGTGCTCGCCCTCGGTCACGCGGTTGCGCGGGTGATGCGGGTGTGGGTCAGCCCTGCGGCAGGACCTGGATGGTCTTGGAGGTGGTGATCGGCGCCAGCGACGCGTCGTCGGTGTAGGGACGCATGGAGTCGTTCGTGACGGTGACGGTCACCGTGCCGGGGTTGAGCGCGGTGAGGACGCGGGTCTGCGGGTCGAGGATGGCGGTCTTGCCCTTGCGGCGGGCGTCGTTGACCGCGTCCTGGCCGGTACCGATGGCCAGGTTCGACGAACCGGTCCAGTTCACCGACATCGGGTAGCGCAGCGGCACGACACGCGAGCCCGTCGCCACACCCTGCGGCTGCACGATGCTGCCGGAGATCTGCGCGGTCTCGCCGGCCTTGACGGTCTCGGGGGTGTTGAGGGTGATGGACTGGGCGAAGGCGCGCACGTCGGCCTGGATCCACTGCTGGCGCGCGTTGCGGTGCGAGTCGACGGACCAGTCGACCCAGCCGGTGAAGCCACCGCGGTCCGGGGTGCCGTAGGGGTCCTTGCCCGAGGAGGGCAGGACCATGTAGGGGACGCCCTCGACGTGGTGGACGTTGGCGATCTGCGCGTGCGAGCCGACCATGACGGCGCCCTTGCCGGAGTCGTCACGGAAGTCGGTCAGCAGGCTCTCCACGAGCGCGACCTCGTCGCGGTCACCGAGCTGGCTGGACTTGGTCTCCGCCGGGTCGTCCACCGGGTGGTGGGCGAACACCGCGACATTGTCGATCGACTTGTCGTCCTTGGCGTCGGCCAGGGCCTGCTGGAGCATCGGGAGCTGGTCCCAGGCGGTGCTGCGCAGCGAGCCCAGCGAGCTGGCGAGCAGGATGAAGCGGGTGCCCTTGTGGTCGAAGGTGCGGTAGGGCTTGCCGAACTCGGCGGTGAAGTTCGTCAGGTCCGACTGCACGTTGTTCAGGCCGTAGGACTCGTGGTTGCCCGGCACGTAGTAGCAGGGGATGGACCCGGCAGCCGGGTCCGGGGTGCTGTCCGCGGCGGGCTCCTGGCCGACCGGGATCAGGTCGCAGCCGGCGTCGGTGAGGACCTGGTGGGCCAGCTTGAGGTCCTGCGGCAGACCGCGGTCGGTGATGTCGCCGTTGAGGACGAGCAGGTCCGGGTGGGTCGTGCGGATCTTGTGGATCGCGGCGGTGGCCACCTGGGTGAGCGCCGGGCTGTCGGCGGTGAACTGCACATCGGACAGGGTCGCGAACTGCCAGGTGCTGCTGCCCTTGAGGAGCGACCCGTCATCGGAGACCAGCGGGTCCGGCCTCAGGTCCGGCTGCGCCGGCAGGTCCATCGACGTCGGGACGTCCGCCTCGATCCGGTCCAGGACGAACGAGCCCGCCTTCTGCTGCGCCACGCTGGTGTTGATGCCCTGGAAGCTCGAGATCGAGATCGGGAACTTCGTACCGGCCGGAACATCGAAGTTCGCGTACTGCCAGTTGTCACTCGCGGACAGACCCGTGCCGTACACACCGACACTCTTGCCGGACGAGTCCGTGTACGCGACGTAGGTCAGACCGCTCGGCACGCTGATGCTGGACTTGATCCGCACCCGCAGACGCAGCGGCTGACCCGGCACCGCGACGCGCGTGCCGGTGCTGATGCCCACGTTGCGCATGGCGTTGAAGTCGATCCGCAGGCCCTCGGGGGCCTTCGAGAACGTCGTGGCCGCGGTGCTGTTGTTGCGCCAGCGGGCCAGCACGTCGTCGTCGAAGTCGTAGACCGTCTTCGTCTGCACACCGATCGTGATCGGCAGCTGGGCGGTCTGACCGGCGACCGAGATCTTCAGGATCGTGCTCGCGTTGGCCAGAGGGGTGATCCGCAGCTTGCCGTCCACGGCCTTGATGTCGACCACGTCGTGGTCGTAGTCGAGCGAGAGGTCCTGCGGGTCGATCGGGGCCGTGTAGCCCTCCACGTCACGACCCGTCACGGAGACCGTCGTCGCGTCGGCAGGCGTCGCGGAGGCGATCGACAGCAGCTGCGAGGAGGGCTCCACGCTCGCCAGCGGGCCGAGGACGGAGACCGTGCCGTGCCCCTGCACACTGCCGGACTTCGCGTCGACGGTGACCGGGCCGTGCGCCTGGGGCGCGGTGAGGGTGGCGCCGTCGACGGACGCCTCGCGGGCCGACCACTGCACGGACGACGGGTCGACCGTCACCGGCGTCTGGTGGCTGTCGACACCCTCCGCGGAGAGCGTGCGGTGCAGGCCGGGGAAGACCTTCACCTCACCGTCGGCGGACGCCGCACCGGCCGCGGGCTTGACGAGCAGCTGGCGCAGCTTGCCGTCGCCCTTCGTCACGAACACGCCGACACCGTTGGGGTCGTTGCGCTCGTGGCCGTCGGACGGGACGTTCCGGACGGTCGCGGAGTCGTCGCCGAGACCGCGGGCGACCATGGTGGACGAGCCGCCGCCGTCGAGGTTGACCGCGGTCTCCACGCCCATCGCGGCGAGGTCGCGCGCTTCCTTGTCGATCCCGACGCCGCCCTTGCCGGTGCCGCCCGGGCCGTCCCAGGTGGCGAGGACGAGGGTCTTGCCGCCGTCCTTGAAACCGAGCGCGGTGCGCGGGGCGATCGAGGTGTCGAGGCCCTTGACGACCTGGCCGCCGGCGACGATGGTGCCGCCGTGGCCGATCGCGAACTGCATGGTCTTGGCGGCGTTGTCGGCGAGCGCGTAGCTGAGGGTCGCCGGGTCGCCGGGCTGCAGCGCGCGGATCGCGGTCGCCGCGGCGCCGCGGCCGACGAGCACGAAGCTGCCGTCCGGAATCGCGCCGGAACCGGCCGGACCGCTCGGGGTGACCGACACGACCGAGCCGTTGGTGACCAGGGCCTCGGCGATCTGGTCGTTCGCCACGCCCGTCAGGCCGTTGTTGCGGCTGTAGGTGCCCCATGCGGGCGTGAACGCGACCATGCCGTCGGCGGGGATGCCGCCGCCGTTCGCGGCGTTGATCGACAGGACCTTGTGGTCCGCGTCCGCGAACTTCGCCGTCGTGTTGACCGTGAGGTCCACGAGCTGGGCGATGCCGTCCTTGCTGACGCCGACGTGCTTGCGGCCGCCGGAGATGTCGGCGGTCTTGACGAGCTGCCCGTTCTGGACCTCGCCGCCGAGCGCCGCGTTGGAGTTGCCGATGTCGAAGAAGTCGCCGTTCACGCCCGCGACGGCGCCGGCCTTGTTGACGGCGTCGCTGAGCGGCCCGCCGGACGCGACCGGTCCGGAGCTCAGCAGGTCCGTGCCGACCGCGCTGTTGGACAGGTCGACGGTGAGGAACTGCGCGTCGTACCAGCCCTTCTGGTCGACGGCCTTGACGTGCTGGAGGCCGATGCCCGGGCCGATCTTCTCTGAGGTGTTGACCAGGGGGATGCCGCCGGTGACGGGCGCGGGCCGGCTGCTGTCCGCGTACGCCACGGCAGGTGCGGCCGCCAGCGCGGTCGCCGTGGCGAGCACCACGAGCAGTGGCCTTGCACGCCGATGGTTCACGACCATCAATTTCATGGGAACCTCGGATCGGAAGGGACACGGAGGCATGCCTCCGCCGCACCCGTTTCGATCATGGGTGCGGATCCGATTAGAGAGATCCTGTGAAGAGCGCACATGACGTCTTCACCATCAAGCAATGAACCCTGGCTGTGGCCTTGTGTGTACGGCCCACGGGTTTCGTACCGTCAGCATCCCCGTCATCTTGCGTCGCTCGGCACCTCTCAGCCCTCGGAGGGATCGGAGAGAAACGCCTCCAAGGCCTCCAGCCAGGCGCGGGGTTGGTCGATGTGGGCCATGTGGCCCGCTTCCTCGACGACCGAGGCCCGTGCGCCCGGGATCAGTTCGAGCGTGGGCTCCACAAGGCCGACGGGGAAGGTCATGTCCTGCCGCCCGTGCAGCAGGAGGAGGGGGATGCCGGAGTCCGCGAGGCGCCGGGGCGCGTCCGGAAGGCGGGGGCCGGGCAGTGTGCCGGCCTGCCAGGGCCGCATCCACTCCCCGGAGAACCGGACGCCGGCGAGGACGTCGAGGTAGCCGGGCAGGGCGTCCGGGCGCCAAACGTTCGCCGGTGCGGCGGCCAGTGCCGCGGCGCGGGTGAGTCCGGCGCCCGACAGCGACGGGTCGGCCCACACACCGGCCTCGGCGGCCATGCGCTCGGTGCGTTCGTGCCAGCCGTCGAACGCGTCCTCGGGCACGGGCAGGACGCTGCTGGACGCGACCACCAACCGGCGGACGCGCTCCGGCGCCGCCAGTGCGAGCCGCTGGGCGATCAGCCCTCCGTACGAGAAGCCGAGGACGTCCGCCCGCTCGATCCCCAGCGCGTCCAGCAGCCGCACGAGGTCGGTGGTCGCCGCCCCGGGGGTGTACGCGCCGTCGGCCAGTCCGCGGGTGGAACGCCCGCAGCCGCGCAGGTCCGGCAGGACGATCCGGCGGTGACCGGCGAGCCGGGCGAGGGGTTCCCGCAGATAACTGTGGTCCCAGTCGGGGCCTCCGTGGATCACCAGCAACGGCCGCTCGGCGCAGTAACCGCTCTGCGCCACGAACAGTTCCACGACCGGGTCGTCCGACACCGGCACCAGCGATTCGGCGAACATCCGCCCAGTGTGCCCGCGCCACCGGTCCCTGGTGCGGCGCACCGGCAACGGCGGTGTCGGTGGCAGCCGTTACCCTGCCCGGGTGACGACGCAATCGAACACCCCGGCGGGCTGGTACGCGGACCCGCACGGCACCCAGAATCTGCTGCGCTACTGGGACGGGTCCCAGTGGACGGAGCACACCCACGCGGGCCAGCAGCCCCCGGCACCGACCAAGGAGAATCCCTGGGAGCTGGGCGTGGACGGCGGCCACGACGCCTCGCGCATCCAGCGGCAGGTGCAGCAGCAGGCGGGCCTCACCCCGGCGGCGCCGGGCGGCGGCACGCTGTTCAGCGAGCCGGTCCTCGTGGTCAACCAGAAGGCCAAGCTCATCGAGCTGAACAACGAGTACAGCGTGTTCGACCAGAACGGCGCCCAGCTCGGCTCGGTGATCCAGGTCGGCCAGAGCACCGCCCGCAAGGTGCTGCGCTTCGTCTCCAGCGTCGACCAGTTCCTGTCGGTCCGCCTGGAGGTCCGCGACGCGCACGGGCAGCCGCAGTTGCTGCTCACCCGTCCCGCGAAGTTCATCAAGTCGAAGGTCGTCGTTCAGCGCCCGGACGGCACGACGCTCGGTGAGATCGTCCAGCAGAACGCGATCGGCAAGATCAACTTCGCGTTCGAGGTGAACGGCCAGAAAATCGGCGCCATCAAGGCGGAGAACTGGCGGGCCTGGAACTTCGCGATCGTCGACCACGCCGGTACCGAGGTGGCCCGCATCACCAAGACGTGGGAGGGCCTGGCGAAGACGATGTTCACCACGGCCGACAACTACGTGCTGCAGATCCACCGCCCGCTGACGGATCCGCTGCTCAGCATGGTCGTCGCCTCGGCGCTCACCGTCGACACGGCACTGAAGCAGGACTCCCGCGGACTGGGCTGACCGGCCCCCGCGATACGGTGCCGGGCCCTTCCGGGCCCGGCACCGTATCGGGACAGAACCGGACAGGTAACCCCTGGGAAGGACCCGCCCGAACATCAGCGCGCGCAAAGGCACTAGCATGCCTCGCCATGAGCACTGCCGAAGGCCCCGCACCCGGCCTGCCCGTTCGAATGCCGCGCCCCCGCCAGCCCGGGCGGCACCGGCGACCGGAAACGCTGAAGACGCCCGAGGGCGCCCCCGCGCTGGTCCTTGCCGTGCCCGGTACGCCTTCCCCCGCGATACGCAGCCTGGCGGAGGAGATCGTCAGCATCGCCCGTATCGAGCTGGCCGGTCTCGACCCGCGCGTCGGCTACGTCGACGGTGACGGCGACGAGTACCCCTCGCTGGAGTCCGTGCTGACCCAGGCGGCCGCCGAGCGCGGTGAGGAGTCCCCCGCGGCGATCGTGGTGCCGCTGCTGGCCGGCCCCGAGGCGTCGGTCATGCGCCGGCTGCGGCAGGCCGTGATGGACAGCCGCTCCGCGGCCGAGGTCACCGATGTGCTGGGTCCGCACCCGCTGCTCGCCGAGGCGCTGCACGTGCGGCTGTCGGAGGCCGGTCTCGCGCGTGCCGACCGCGCCCGGCTGTTCACGGTCGCCACGGCGGCCGACGGCATCATCCTGGCCACCGTGGGCGGCGAGGAGGCGGTCCAGGCCGCCGGCGTGACCGGCCTGCTGCTGGCCGCGCGGCTCGCCGTGCCGGTGCTGCCCGCCGCGCTGGACATCGAGGGCTCCATCGCCGAGGCCGCCGACCAGCTGCGTTCCTCCGGTTCGCTGACGCTGGCCCTGGCCCCGTACGTGGTCGGCCCGGAGGTCGCCCCCGAGGTGCTGCACGACGCGGGCAAGGAGGCCGGCTGCTCGACCGCCGACGCCCTCGGCCCCTACCCGGCGATCGGCAAGCTCGTGGTGGCCAAGTACACGACGGCCCTGGGCATCCCCCAGTCGCCGGAGGGCGCGCCCATGCCCTGACGGGCCACCCGCCCGTACGACGACGGCGTGGTGGTGCCGCCCCGGAGGCCCCGGGGCGGCACCACCACGCCGTTGTTCGTGGTGCGGTGGGCGGGAGGTCAGCCGAACACGACGCAGGAGGCGGCCGGAACGGACAGCGAGCCGGCGAGCTCGGGCATGCCGGTGGCCGGGTCCACGTCGAACCAGCTGACGTCGCCCGAGCGCTCGTTGGCGGCGTACAGCCTGGTGCCCGACGGGTCGAGGGTCAGGTGGCGGGGCCAGTCGCCGCCGCAGTCCACGGTCCCCAGCAGTTCGAGCGTGTCGCCGTCGGCGTCGACGGAGAGCACGGCGATGCTGTTGTGGCCCCGGTTGGCGGCCCAGGCGAACCGCCCGTCCGGCGAGACGACCAGCTCGGACGGGTAGTTGGGGCCCGTGGCGTCCTCGGGCAGCACGGAGACCTCGGCGACCGGCTTCAGCCGTCCCACTTCGGCGTCCCAGTGACAGACCGTCACGACCGAGGCCAGCTCGTTCATGATGTACGCGCGGTCGCCGCGCGGGTGGAACGTCAGGTGGCGCGGGCCGCTGCCGGAGCGCAGGCCCATCTCCCGCTCGATCTCCAGCTCGCCCGTGGCGGCGTCGAGTTCGCACACGCGCACCGAGTCGGTGCCGAGGTCCACGGTGAGCACCCAGCGGCCCGCCGGGTCCGGCAGCACCATGTGGGCGTGCGGGCCGGTCTGCCGGTCCGGGTCGGGGCCGTCGCCCTCGTGCTCCATCACGTGCCGGGTGGCGCCCGGCTTCCCCTCGCCGTCGACGGGCAGCACGCTGATGGTGCCGGTGCCGTAGTTGGCGGTCAGCAGGTGTCCCTGGTGCAGGCACAGGTGGGTCGGGGAGCCGCCGCCCACCGGCACGACCGCGCCGAGGAGTTCGGGGCGCGCGGGGTCGCTCAGCGAGAACGCGGCGGCGCCGCCGTTCTCCTGCTGCTCGGACACCGCGTACAGGCGCGTGCGGTCCTCCGAGAGGACGAGGAAGGACGGGTCGTCCACCGCGGCGTCGGCGTGCAGCGCCGTCAGCGCCCCCGAGTCGGGGTCGACGGCCGCGGTGGTCAGCCCTTTGCCGCCCGCCGAGGTGAACGACCCGATGTAAACGTGCCCGGCCACTGCCGTACCTCTTCCACTGGTTGTACGTACGGCGGCTGAGAGTAACGCAGTGGCCGGAATCCGCTCCGGTTGCCCCCGTCACACCGTCGTCTCGCCGCGGGCGAGGGCGAGCGCCTGCGGATGGTGCACGTACGCCGGGGTCCGCTCCCCGGTCTCGTAGTAGCGGTGGAACACCCCGGTCGCGGAGCCCGACATGGGCGGCACGATCCACGACCAGTCGGCGGGCACGGTACGGCCCCTGCGCTCCTCGCGGTCGATATGGGCGAGGAAGCGGCGGGACTCGGTGTGGTGGTCGGTGACGGTGGCGCCCACCTGGTCGAAGGAGTGCAGCACGGCCCGGTTGAGCTCGACCAGGGCGCGGTCGCGCCAGAGCGTGCGGTCCTTGGCCGTGTCCAGGCCGAGCGCCTCGGCGACGCGCGGAAGCAGGTCGTAGCGGTCGGTGTCGGCGAAGTTTCGGGCGCCGATCTCGGTGCCCATGTACCAGCCGTTGAAGGGGGCGGCGGGGTAGCAGACCCCGCCGATCTCCAGGCACATGCAGGAGATCGCCGGAACGGCGTGCCAGCGCAGGCCCCACTCCGCGAGCCAGTCGAACTCCGGGTGCACGATCGGGACCTCGAGCACGGCCTCGTCGGGCAACCGGAAGCAGCGCGGCTGCCCGCCGCCCGCCCCCTGGACGATGAGCGGCAGTACGTCGAAGGGCGTACCGGCACCGCCCGACCAGCCGAGGCGCACGGCCGCCTCGGTGATACCGGTGTTGACCGGGTCGCCCACCACGGTGCCGTCCGGCGCGCGGTGGCCCGCGTAGCGGATCAGCTGCTCGTTCCATATCCGCGGTCCCTGCCGCTGCGGGGTGTCCGGGGCGAAGACGGTGATGACCGGGCGGATGCGGCCCTCGTTGGTGGCGGCCCGCAGATGGGCCACGGACTCCAGGGCGACGCCCTCGGCGGTCGTGATGTGCCGGCGGTCGCGGACCTGAAGGGAGTTCCAGTACAGCCGGCCGATGCAGCGGGTGTTGTTCCGCCAGGCGACGCGGGCTCCAAAAACCAGCTCCTCGCGCGTGTGCCGGTACGTGCCCGTCGCCTCGATCTCGGCGAGGACCGCGGCCAGTCTGCGCCCCGGGTCCCCCGCGGCGGGGAACTCCGTGTGGAACTGCCGCACGAAGTCCGCGGCCAGCGCCCGTATGCCGGGTTCCCGGTCCGCGTCGCCGGCCTGGTCGCGGCCGTCCGCCGGCCGCTCCCCCGCCGTGGGCTCCTCCTGCGGCGCGGGGTGCCCGGCCGGGCACCCCGTCACCGGTTCCGGATCCTCCATCCGTATGTGCTGGACGTGGGCGGGGGCGCGGCCCGCCCCCCCCCCCCCCCCCCGGATCGGAGCACCACCCCGCCCCCCACACCCCCACACCCCCCCAACCCCCCACACCCGAGCCCC